>NZ_CAJJIC010000004.1 GCF_905187505.1 uncultured Mailhella sp. | reverse complement strand
AAGAATCCCCCTTCCATCTGCCTCTTGACGAGACTCTTCATTCTGGCGAAAAAAAGGGCGTCTCTTCGTAGAAAAATGCCTGTTCAGCTCATTTTGTTATAAAAATAACAAATTTTTCTCCAAAGGCTTCGGCAGGTTAAAAAAAACGACGGATCTTTCCCCTTTTCTCCTTTCCCGGAAGAGAGGCTCCGACTTTTTTTTCTGCGCGAAGATTGCGCCGCCGAACTTTAACAATGCCGGCCTTCTTTCGAAAAACGACATTCAACCTCTCGATTTTACTTTATTTTCAAAACATCCAAAATGAATCGTTCCTGAAAAGCCGTTTGTGAAGAGCCCGCGGGTACTCGTAATTATCTTGCAATTTCAGACAACTTGCTGGTAAAGTATCGGCCGATAGTTTTTCTTTGGCTATATGAACCTTATTCTCTGGAGGTTTTTACCATGGCTCTCAATATCCTCATCATAGGCGGCGTCGCCCTCGGCCCCAAGGCTGCCGCCCGCGCCAAGCGCCTCATGCCCGACAGCAACGTCACCATGATCGACCAGGGCACCTACATTTCCTACGGCGGATGCGGCATTCCCTACTTCGTGGGCGGCGACGTTCCTCAGATGAACGGTCTGCGCACCACGAACGCCGGCGTCGTCCGCGACGAAGCCTTCTTCAAGGAACTCAAGGGCGTCAACGCCATCTGCCACACGCGTGCCCTTTCCATCAACCGCAAGGAAAAGACCGTCACCGTCGAGAACACCCAGACCGGCGAAAAGAGCGACATGCCCTACGACAAGCTGGTCATCGCCACGGGCAGCAGCCCCCGCATTCCTCCCATTCCCGGCGCCGATCTGAAGAACGTCACCTCCGTCACCTGCCTTGAAGCCGCCAAGGCCATTCAGGAGCAGTGCGCCGCCCGCAAGATCAACCATGCCGTCATCATCGGCGCGGGCTTCATCGGTCTGGAAATGGCCGTGGCCCTTGCCGACATGTGGGGCATCCAGGTCACCGTCATCGAAATGGTGGACCACGTTCTTCCCGCCCAGCTCTGCTACAACTTCAGCCAGATGGCCAAGCACGACCTTGAGGAACTCGGCATCACCGTGCTCACCGGCGAAGCCGTGAAGGAACTCAAGGGCAAGGACGGCGCCGTGTGCGAAGTGGTGACCAACAAGCGCACCATTGAAGCCGACGAAGTCATCTTCTCCATCGGCGTGACCCCCAACTCCAAGATCGCTTCCGACGCCGGCATCGCCTGCCATCCCCGCGGCGGCATTCTGGTGAACACGCACATGCAGACCTCCGACCCCGACATCTATGCCGGCGGCGACGTGGTCGTGCTGCGCAACCTCATTTCCGGCGACCTCACCTATCTGCCCCTCGGCTCCATGGCCAACAGACAGGGCCGCGTCATCGGCACCAACCTTGCCGGCGGACAGGCCACCTTTGAAGGCGTGGTCGGCTCCTGGTGCGTGAAGCTGAACAAGATGTACGCCTCCGGCGCCGGTCTTACCCTGCATCAGGCCCGCATGGCCGGCTTCGACGCCATCGAAGTCAGCATGGAAGGCTCCGACAAGGCTCACTTCTATCCCGGACACACCAACACCAGCATCAACGTGGTGGTGGACAAGCAGACCCGCCGCGTTCTCGGCATTCAGGGCATGAGCACCGACGGCTCCGCCGTCAAGGCCCGCACCGACGCCGTGGCCGCCATGCTGCAGGTTTCCCGTCCCACGCTGAACGACCTGTCCAACCTCGAAGTCTGCTACGCGCCGCCCTTCGCCTCCGCCATGGACGTCATCAACGCCGCCGGCAACGTGGCCGACAACGTGGTGAACGGCTATCACAACATCATCACTCCCGATGAGTTCGTCGACCTGTGGAATCACCGCGACGAAAACAACTACCTCTTCGTGGACATCCGTCCCGCCAAGGCCGGCAAGCCCATCGAAGAACGTCACCCCGGTCAGTATCTCTCCCTGCCGCTGGAAGAATTCAACGCCCGCGCCAAGAAGGAAATTCCCACCGACCGTCCCGTGGCTCTCGTGTGCAATACCGGCACCCGCGCCTACGAAGCGCAGCTCAAGCTGCGTGAAATGGGCATCGAGGCCGCAAACTCCGCCGGCGGCCACACCGCTCTGCGCAAGCGCGGCGACGAAGAAAAGTTCTGATCGCCGCTGAAACGCCCGTGACTTCGCGGAGGGAAACCATCTCCGTTTCCCTCCAGTCCTCAGCACAGCAAAGGCGGGGCAGGCCGGAACATTCCGGACTGTCCCGCTTTTTTTCCGCATGCACCGGCATCTCCTCCGCACGTCTTGCGTGCTCAGGCCGGATGTAGCATAGTGAGCCGAGAGGACTTTATGGCAGCATCTCTTTTTTCCCGTCCGTTCTTCCGCCTCTACCGCTTGCTCTGGACCCTTGCGCGTCCCTTTCTCCGGCGCAGCAAACGACTCTCCGACGGCTGGAAGGAACGGCTGGCCCCCTCCGGCTGGATTCCCGAAGATTTTTCCGACGCCGACGGTCACGCGACGGACATCTGGATTCAGGCGGCCTCCGGCGGAGAGGCGCGTCTCGCCGTGGAAATATGCCGGAACTTCGCCCCCGACTCCGACCTGCGCATTCTCATGACCACATGGACAAGGCAGGGTCGGGACGTCATGGAAAAGGCCCTCGACGAACTGAAGGAAAGTCATCCCGGTCTGCGCGTCCTGGTGCGCTTCGCCCCCTTCGATCATCCCGACATTGTCCGCAGGGCTCTTGCCGCGGCGTCTCCCCGCATGGTGGTGCTGCTGGAAACGGAACTGTGGCCCGGCCTTCTTGCCGCCTGCCGTGAAAGGAACGTCCCCGTCCATGTGTTCAACGGACGCATCAACAGTTCCACCTCCCACTTCGGTCGCCTGTTCTCCTCCCTCATGGCCGAGATTTCCCCCGTGGCCGTGCACGCCATCTCACGATATGACAGGCAGGCCTTTGCCGCCATTTTCCCCTGTTCCGTGGACATGATGCCGAACATCAAGTTCGATCTTGCATCAAAGGCGCTCGAAATTCCGCTTTCCGAGCATTCCGAGGCCTTCCGGGCCTCCGGGCCGGTCTTTCTTTTCGCCTCCGTCCGTCAGTGCGAGGAAACCCGCATTCCCGGACAGCTTGCCAGACTCTACAAGGCCGTCCCCGACGCCGTCGTCGTCATCGTGCCCAGGCATCTGCATCGCGTCGCCTACTGGAAAAGCGTTCTGGACGATCTGGCGTTCATGCCCGTGCTGCTCTCGGAGCTTGCACCCGGCAGCGCGCTTGCGCGCAGGCATGCGCTCATCTGGGACCGCTTCGGCGATCTGCCTCAGCTTTACGCCTCGGCGCAGGCCGTATTCGTCGGCGGAAGCTTCGGTCAGGGCGGACAAAACTTTCTCGAAGCCCTTTCGGCAGGACGCATTCCCTGCATCGGTCCTTCGGCGCACAACTTTCTGTGGGCCATGGGCATCGGCGATCCGTCCATGCCTTCTCTGGAAGAAGCGGGCCTGCTCCGCGTGGCGCACACCCCGAAGGACGTCGTGAACATCATGCTCGAGCAGGCGGCGGCCGTGTCCGACAGGACCGAAGTCAGGGAAAGGTTCAGGGACTGGCTTTTCCCCCGTCTCGGAGGCGCATTCTTTACGGCTCACGCGCTGGAGCAGAGCATTTCCGCCTGCAGGAAACACTGAGCTCCATCCGTTTTTCTTCCGTCTTTCCTTTATTGTTCTCATATGTTATGGTATTTCCGCACAACCATGCGGACCATGGCTGAACAAAGGCCCGCACAACCGCAACGCTCCGAGGGAACACGCCGTCCGGCGCATTCGCGCCCTCTTTTCCGGAGACAGACATGAACATCCTCGTCATCGGCGGAGCCGGATACATCGGCAGCTCCACCAGCAAGGCCCTTGCCGCGGCCGGACACAACGTTACCGTATACGACAATCTTTCCACCGGTCACCGGGATCTCGTGAAGTGGGGCCCCCTCATTGAAGGCGACGCTCTGGATGCGGAGCGGCTGCGCTCGTGCATGAAGAACGTCCGACCCGACGGCATTCTGCACTTCGCGGCCTTTTCTCTCGTGGGAGAATCCGTGCAGAATCCGGGCAAGTACTTCCGCAACAACGTGGGCGGCACGCTGAACATCCTTGAGGCCATGCGCGACACGAACGTGCGCAACATCGTGGTATCCAGCACGGCGGCGGTATACGGCGTTCCCGAGGTCATGCCCATCACCGAGGAAAGCCCGGCCTCCCCCATCAACCCCTACGGTGAAACCAAGCTGTTCATGGAACGCATGCTGGCAGACTTCGCCCGCGCACACGGCATCTCGTGGACGGCCCTGCGCTACTTCAACGCCGCCGGCGCAGATCCCGGGGGAGAAACAGGCGAGCGGCACGACCCCGAAACCCATCTCATTCCCCGCGCCCTCATGGCTCTGGACGGCAAGATTTCCGACTTCCACGTCATGGGCAACGACTATCCCACGCCGGACGGCACCTGCATCCGCGACTACGTCCACGTGCAGGACCTGGCCAAAGCCCACCTTCTCGCCATGGAACGCCTGCTTTCGCAAAGCGACGGCGAGGGGCTGAGTCTGAACCTCGGTTCCGGCTCCGGGCTGTCCGTAAAGCAGATTCTCGACGCCGTCGAAAAGGTGACGGGCCGTTCAATGCCCTTTACCACCGGCCCCCGCCGGGCCGGCGATCCGCCGAGCCTCGTGGCCGACGCCTCAAAAGCGGCATCCGTGCTCGGCTGGAAGGCCGAACGCTCGGGAGTGGAAGACATCATACACGACGCCTGGAACTGGTACCGGAAGGATCAGGCATGACGACCGCCTCGTGAGCGGCACCTGTCCCGGTCTCCGTGCCCCTTCCGGAATGCTTCCGCCGCAGGGCCTTGCGCGACATGCTCACCCCGTCTTTTTCCTCGGGCCGCCAGGCCCCCTCTGGACAGGACAAGCTCCCCGGACATATATTATTTGCGCGGAATGTTCCGCGGAATTTTTCATAAGGGTATCCCCATGCGCATATTTCTCATTCCCATTGCGCTCAGCATCGTTCTGAGCGGCTGCCTTGCCAGTCCCTTCGGCTCGACCGACGCGCCCGAAGTCCCCATACCGGAAACGCCCCTCTCTCCCGTGCCTCAGTTCATTTCCATGAACAATGCCGGCGCACAGGCCTCCATCGACGATCCCGCCTTCGGCGGCGTGGTCGACGTCATGGTGGAAGGCTCGTTCACCTCCGCATCCGGCCGCGACTGCCGCCGTGCCGTGGTCAGTCAGCCCCCCCATGAAGCGGAAATCGTGGTTCTCTGTCGTCAGGGCGACGGATGGGAGCTCATGCCCCGCGTCTGGGGACGCGGTCTCGAATAGTCCGCTCTTCCCGTTCATCGCTTTTCCTCTCGTTTTTTTGCCAGCCTTCGGGCAGGAGTTTCGTCTTGCGTCTCATTCTTCTCATCCTTGCCGTGATGTTCGCCATCGCGTCGCCGGCGACGGCCGCACAGTCGACCAGCACGGCCACGGCCACGGCGACTGCCACAGCCACGGCCACGGCTTCCTCCTCGGCATCCTCCCAGGATCCTCAGCCTTTCGGCAGCAATCTCTTTCAGGGCAACTTCTCTGCCGGAGGATCGGCATCCACCATACAAAGCGGAGACCGCATTCTCATCCGCCTGTGGGGAAGCCGCACCCTCGACGACGTGTTCACCGTTTCTCCGAACGGCTCTCTCGATCTACCCGAAATAGGAAGCGTTCCGCTCTTCGGCCTGCCCCGTGGCGACGCCGCGCAGATTCAGCAGTCCATCATCAGCAAGCTGAACGTCTCCGGCATCACCGACGTGCAGGTCTACGCGCGTCCTCTCGACACCCAGAACGTCTCCGTGTTCGTTACCGGCTTCGTCAATCATCCCGGCAGCTATCAGGGCACGGCCTCCGACAACATCCTCTCCTTTCTCGACAAGGCGGGCGGCATCGACTCGCGCCGCGGCAGCTACCGCGACATCCGCGTTCTGAGAAATCAGCAGGTGCTCTCCACCGCCGACCTCTATCCCTTCATCCTGCACGGGCAGATTCCCTCCATCCGCTTCAACGACGGCGACACCATCGTCGTGGGCGAGAAGGGCCCCTCGGTTTCGGCCAGCGGAGAGGTGCGCAACGCCGCCCGCTTTGAATTTGAAAAAGGCAAAATGAACGGCGAGGCCCTTGCCAGACTGGCCGACCCCAACTCCAAGGCCTCACACGTAAGCATTTCCGGCTTCAGAAACGGCGTGCCCTACAATCAGTATCTGTCCATCAAGGAATTCAACAAGCTCAAGCTGGAAAACGACGATCAGGTCCGCTTTCAGGCCGACACCACGGGCAGCACCATCATGGTGGAAGCGCAGGGCGCCATTCTCGGTTCCTCCCGCTTCCCTGTCAGACGCAACGCCCGACTCCAGGAAGTGCTGAGCTACATTTCCGTGGACCCGGACAGAGCCAACCTCTCCGGCCTGTACATCAAGCGCATAAGCACGGCCAAGCAGCAGAAAAAAGCCATTGAGGACGCCCTGAACCGCCTGGAACACAACGCCTACACGGCGACCTCCTCCAGCAACGACGAAGCGCAGATACGCGCCAAGGAAGCCGAAATGCTCTCCAGCTTCATCGACCGCGCCCGCAAGGTGGAACCTGAAGGCATCGTCGTGGTGGGCAGCGGCGGCAAGATTGCGGACATCGCGCTGGAAGACGGCGACGTCATCGTCATTCCCGAAAAGACGGATGTGGTCATGATAAGCGGCGAAGTCATCATGCCGCAGGCCGTGGTATGGAACGAAGACCGCGACATGGAAGACTACATCAAGAGCGCCGGCGGATTCAGCAACCGCGCCGACTCCACGAACATCCTCGTCGTGCATCCCGACGGCGAAGTCACGCCCAAGGCCAAAAAGGTCCAGCCCGGCGATCAGATTCTGGTTCTGCCCCGCGTGGACTCCAAGAACATGCAGGCCGTCAAGGAAGTGTCCGAAATCCTGTACCAGGTGGCCGTCGCCTGCAAGGTCATTCTGGATCTGTAGGTCTTCGTCATGCGCCGCGTCTCTTCTGCGGCGCATGGTCTCCCCGTTTCCGATGCCCCGTCTGCTGTTGCCGCAGGCGGGGCATCGACGTCCTACGGCTTCAAAGCTTTCCGGCCTGCAGAGGCGGGACCTTCGTCACGCATACGCCGCGCGAAGGACAACCCGACGGGAAGGCCCGCGCATGATGCGTCCCCAAATGGTCCTGCAGAAGGAACGCGCCGAAAAGAAAAACGGGACGCTGAAAGCGTCCCGATGCGATCATTCATCCTCTTCGCCGCGAACCTTGCGGCACATGTCCACGAACCAGCGGTCAAACCTTTTGCGCTCGCGCCGGCAGCTTCTGCGCAGACGGGTCAAAACGTCCATGCCCCGGGGCTCCCGTCCCGTTCTGCGCACGAACTCGTCACGCAGTTCGGGAATCTGCCATATTTCCAGAGGCTCAAAGAACTCTATGCCCTTTTCGTCGAAAAGGCGCAGCATCTCCTTCCACTGCCAGCTCGGAGGACAGGCGGACAGCTCCGAGACCGGAATGCCGTCGTACCACTCGTCCGGCACCGGGCGCAGCCTGATGTGCTTTTCGTCCCAGTCACGGAAGTAGAAGCGGTTGATGCGCTCCGCCTCGTCCGGACGACGCACGAGCTCCACGCAGTGATACCATGCGATCTTCAACTGATACGGCAGAAGCTCCGCCGCGGTAAAATGAAGTATGGCTCCCTGTTCAAGAGGACATTTCGTCACGTTGTCTCTGGCGTCGGAGCCCGGCGTGCGCGGCATGTGAAGAAAGCCCCCGTAGGGAGGCAGATCCGGCGAGTCACGAACGATGATGCCCCGGTAAATCCGATGAAACTTGCTGTAATCACCGTCCCGGTAGACATGAGGGCTGCCCCACAGCGTAAGCCACCGAAGCGAAAGCTTGTGTCCGGGCTCAAGATTTTCCATGAGCGTTCGACCATGACGACGAAAAGGCGCGGTAAGCACCTCGTCGGCATCCAGACACAGAAAATGCGTGGCTCCCTGCCTGCGGGCCTCATCGACAAGCGCCTGCCGGATCACCTTTTCCCTGCCCTGGGAAAAGCCCGAAAGATCGCCGTCCATCTCCAGCACCAGGCCGCCGTGCTCTCTCACGATGTCGTCCGAACGGTCGGAAGAATGGTCATCCATGCCGACGACAAGATCGGCCACCCCTCTAAGAGACGCCAGACACAGTGGCAACATTCTGGATTCATTACGAAAAGGAATAAGTGCCGCAACTTTCATGCCGGGCATAGAACGCATCCCCCCAATTTTAGGGCAGCATACCACAGCCCCATGCCAAAGCCAAGGACTCCCCGTCTCTCCTTTTGACTCGCGCAGCAAAGGCGGATATAAAAAAGAACTGGTCAACGATTCCATTCCGCCCTTCGGAGCAATCATGTCCGCAGAAACTTCCATCCTTTTCAACGGCCTGTCCGTCAGCGAAGACGTCATTCGCGCGGCCTCGGCCGTCCGCTTTCTGGTCCTTGACGTCGACGGCGTATGCACCGACGGCAAGCTTTACTTTCAGGAAAACGGGCATCCCCTGAAGTGCTTCAACGCTCAGGACGGCATCGGCATAAAAACGGCCCTCATGGCGGGGATAGGCATCGGCATCATCACGGGCAGAAACGACCCCTGCGTGCTCGCGAGAATGTCGCAGCTCGGCGTCAGGGACTACTACGCCGGCTTCGAGTCCAAGCTTCCCAAGCTTGAGGCCATCCGCCGGAAATATCATCTCAGAAAAGAGGAGATGGCCTATCTCGGCGATGACTGGATCGATCTTGACCCCATGCGCTCCGTGGGCATGCCCATGGCCGTGGCCAACGCCGTCGCGCAGGTGAAGAAGGAAGCCCTCTACGTCACTTCCGCGCACGGCGGAGAAGGCGCCGTCCGCGAAGCCGTCGAATTTCTGCTCGCCTCCCGCAGGGACGGCAAAAACCCCGCGGATCTCTGGACCGCGGCCACGGGACCGGCCAGGTCATGAACGACTCTTTCAAGCGAACCCTCGCGCTTATCGTGCTGGGCGCCGCCCTGTGGGGCGGCTGGTACGGATGGCAGAGCTGGAAGACGCGGCAGGCGCTGGAAGCCATGGAAAACGTGGTGCGCTCCGCCGACCTGAACAAGCTTTTGTCGGACCCGCCCGAAGAAGTGAAGAACTCCGTGGATCTCGCCGTGCGGGGCATACACCTCTCGCAGGGGCACGAAGGCCAGAAAAGCTTTGACCTCGACGCCGACTGGGCCACGCTGAACCAGGACTCCGGCGCCATCACCGTGCGCGATCCCGACATTCACTACATGCTGGAAAAGGCGGAAGGGGAACCGGACCGCGTCGTTCACGCCACCTCAAGCGTAGGCCGCGTGGAGGACGGCAACCAGAAAATCTCCATGTCCGGCAGTGTGAAGACCGTCTATGAAGACAGCGTGCTCACCGGCGATCTGGCCGTTTTTCTCAACAGCGACCGAACCCTTACCTTTCCCGACGGAGCCGTGCTCGACGGCCCCGTGCTTTCCGGCACGGCATCCCGCCTCGTGTGGGACCTCAACACCAACATTCTGACGGGCGACCGGGGCGTGCACATGCGCTGGATCCCGTCCGGCACCGCTTCTTCCGACGGCGCAGTCGACGCCGATCCCTCATCCGATGCTGCGCCAAAGAACGCGCAGGAGGAAAGCCATTCATGAAAAAATTTCTCTTCACCCTTCTCATCTGCGCGTTCTGCACGACCCTCGCCACGGCCGCGCCGCTTCCCGGAGGCGACAGCAGTCTTCCCGTGGACGTCACGGCGGACAACATGGTCTACAACGCGGACAAAAACACCGTCGTTTTTCAGGGACGCGTGGAGGCCGTGCGCGGAGAGTTCAAAATGTGGTCGGACACCCTGACCCTCTACCTCAAGTCCCGGGCAGACTCTTCCCAGAAAACGAAAAACTCGACCACGCAGGCCATGCAGGGAAGCGATCTTGACCGCATAGTCGCGGAAAGAAACGTCCGCTTCCAGAACGGCACGCAGACGGGCTCCTCGCAGAAGGCCACCTATTATTCCGCAAAAAATCTGCTCGTTCTCGAGGGCGATCCCATCCTGCACGACGGCGACAACTCCATACGGGGCAACGTCATCCGCTACTTTGTCGATGAAAACCGCAGCGTCGTGGAAGGAGGCCCGAAGCAGCGCGTGCACGCCGTGTTCTCCTCCAACGACAAGAAGGGAAAGTAAGCATGAAATCCTCGCTTTCCGCCCAGCACCTGTGCAAGCGCTACGGTCAGAAGGAAGTCGTCCATGAAGTGTCCGTGGCCATGCAGCAGGGGGAAATCGTGGGACTTCTCGGTCCCAACGGCGCAGGCAAGACCACGTCGTTCTACATGATCACCGGCATCATCAAGCCGACGGCAGGCCAGGTCCTGCTCGACGGCCAGGAAATCAGCACCTGGCCGCTGTATAAGCGCGCCAGGGTGGGCCTTTCCTATCTGCCGCAGGAAAGTTCCGTGTTCCGCAGGCTCACGGTACGTCAGAATCTCCAGATCATTCTCGAGCATACCGGTCTCTCCCGCGCCGATCAGAAAAAGCGCGCCGATCAGCTCATGGAGGAATTCGGTCTCACGAGACTGGAAAAGTCCTATGCCTCCTATCTTTCCGGCGGCGAGCGTCGACGCCTCGAAATCGCCCGCTGCCTCATCCGCGATCCGCTGTTCGTGCTGCTCGACGAACCCTTCGCAGGCATCGACCCTCTGGCCGTCGGCGACATTCAGGTACTCATCCGCAGCCTCAAGGAACGCGGCATAGGCGTGCTCATTTCCGACCACAACGTGCGCGAAACCCTTTCCATCTGCGACAGGGCCTACCTCATGTTCCAGGGCAACATCATCCTTTCGGGCACGCCCGACGAAATCGTGAACAACGAACGGGCAAGAGAGGTCTATCTCGGCTCGGACTTCCACCTGGGATAAGCCGTCCCGGCAAGACGTCTTCTCAAAAAAACATCCGCGCTTCTGCCCGTCCGGCCGGGAAAAGACTTTCCCTGCGACCGGACGGAGACAAGGCGCGGATGTTCCGTCTGAAGAAGGTCAGAAGAGGCGCGGCTCAGGACGACGGCAGCACGTCCTTCCTATGTTTTGTCGTCCCCGCCGTCGAAACAGCGAACATAGGCCGCATAGCAGGCGGCCACGGGAGAGTCCGGCGGCAGTTTCAGGGCGCCCAGGCGGGGCGGTCTTGGAGGTGGAGGGATCACGGGAACCGGCGTAATGTCCACGCGGCGCAGGGATTCCTTGCCGAGCAGCAGATGAAGTTCCACCTTGTGGAAATAATCCTCGTCCATGAAGGCATTCACGCGTTCCAGCATTTCCGGCACGGCGTAGGAAAGTTCCTGCATGGCGCAGGAATCCTCCCCTCCGACGAGCAGAATGTCCTTGCGGTGTCCCAGAGGATGCGCCAGCGCGGCGATATCCGGCCCCATGACGACTTCCCAGTTCTTCCACAGCTGCGCGAGCATCCCGTGCCTCGGCTCCATGCCGTGCGCGGAGAGCCAGCCGTCCAGTCCGTCGCTGAGCGCGGAGGTCCTGCCGGATCTCTTGCCGAGGTCGAACCCCGCAAATCGTCTGTAATGCTTTTTGCCTTCCATGAAGCACAGGCTACCAGAGTTGCCCGGGAACGAGAAGCCCCCGCACGCGGAGGCGTGCGGGGGCAGGCTTCAAAAAGGTTTTCGGAACGTCCCGAAAAACGGCGGCAACGCCGCCGAGGTCAGAGCCCTGTGCGATGCGCGCAGGAAGCTCTTCTTTCCGTTAAAAGATCCCGGCTGTCCCGGCATCAGACGAGAATGGCCTTCAGATCTTCATCGGGCGTGGAGATGGGACGAATGCCGAACTCCTTCACGAGGAAGTCGAGCACGGCGGGAGAAACGAATGCGGGCAGAGAAGGTCCGAGATAAATGTTCTTCACGCCGAGATACAGCAGCGTGAGCAGAATGGCCACGGCCTTCTGTTCATACCACGAAAGCACCATCGAAAGCGGCAGATCGTTCACGCCGCAGTTGAAGGCTCCGGCCAGGGCGAGCGCCACCTGAATGGCACCGTAGGCGTCGTTGCACTGGCCCATGTCCAGAAGACGGGGAATGCCGCCGATGGTGCCGAGATCAAGGTCGTTGAAGCGGAACTTGCCGCAGGCGAGCGTGAGCACCACGGTGTCGGCAGGGGTCTTCTTCACGAATTCAGTATAGTAGTTGCGGCCGGGTTTTGCGCCGTCGCAGCCGCCCACAAGGAAGAAGTGACGGATGGCGCCGGACTTCACGGCTTCCACGATGGTTCCGGCATGGGCGAGCACCGCCTCGCTGCCGAAGCCGGTAGTGACGCTCTCGCCGCCGTTGATGCCGGCAAAGTGCGTATCTTCCGCGTAGCCGCCGAGCTCCAGAGCCTTGGCGATGACGGGCGAAAAGTCCTTGTCGTCCCCGATGTTCGTCATGCCGGGGAAGCGGACGACGCCCGTGGTGAACACGCGGTCGGCATAGCTTTCCTTCACGGGCATGATGCAGTTGGTGGTGAAGAGAACGGGCGCAGGAACGGAGGCGAATTCCTTCTGCTGATTCTGCCAGGCCGTGCCGAAATGGCCCTTGAAGTGCGCATACTTCTTCAGTTCGGGGTAGGCATGGGCGGGCAGCATTTCGCCGTGCGTATAGACGTTCACGCCCTTGCCTTCCGTCTGACGGAGAAGAAGCGCAAGGTCGTGCAGATCATGGCCCGACACGATGATGAAGGGGCCCTTTTCCACCGTACGGGACACGGTGACGGGCACGGGCGTACCGTAGGTTCTGTTGGCGTCGTTCAGAAGCTCCATGCAGGCCAGATTCACCTTGCCGGCTTCCATGACGGCGTCGAGCAGCGTTTCCCTGCCGGCGTCCGCCGCCAGAAGGGCCAGGCCGCGATACAGAAAACCGCTCACTTCTTCAAGGTTTCTTCCGAGCACGCGGGCATGGCTGGCATAGGCGGCGATGCCCTTCATGCCGAACAGCAGCAGCGATTTCAGGCTGCGCACGTCTTCCGGGGCGTTCCAGAGACGATTCATGTCCCAGGCGTCGGCCACGCCGCTGTCCTTGCGTATCTTGCGCACCTGCTCCACCATGGCGGCCAGAGAAAGATCATCGAAGTTCACGTTGGTCAGCGTGGTGAAAAGAGCGTTTTCCACCAGCGTGTCCAGCTCGGCCGTGCGGGTGCAGCTGCCGCCTGCCGTCAGCGCGACAAGTTCGCCCACCAGCATGTCCTGAAGCTGTGCCGTGCCGGGTTTCTTGCCGCAGACGCCGCCTTTCGTGCATCCCTTGCCGCCCGCGGTCTGTTCACACTGAAAACAGAACATTTCGCTCATTGCCTTTCCTCCACGATGTTGTCTGTGCGATAAAAAATACAGGATTCCGAGTCTCTCGAACCTACGGAGCTTTTCCTCCAAAAACTGTGTCCCTGATCACATCATGACACGTTTTTCCCCGGGAGCGGATTACTTTTGAAATTAAATAATTCCAGACGCATGAAAAGTGTCCCGAAACAGAACCGCAGCCGCTTCAGCGCCGTACCGGCTGAAAGGCCGCAGCACAGTGCTCTGCGGGACGGCCGCAGGCTTCATGCCGCCCCGAAGAACGTACGCCCGCGACCAGAAGCAACGGAAGCGCGTGAAAGGCCTCTCAGCCGTTTCCGTGATCCTCCTTCTCCTCCCGGGTCCAGGCCGTGTAGGGCAGGCGGGAGAGCTCCACGTTGAGATAGCGGGAAATTCTGCTCACCTCATCGCCCAGCCATTCCGGCCGGACAAAGGGCTGATCTTCCGATTCCAGCTCGATTTCGGCCACCACAAGCCCCTGATTCGCGCCGAGAAACTCATCCACTTCCCACACGCTGCCCTCGCAGGTGAACGTATGGCGCAGCTTTTCAATGATTTCTCCCGGAGCAAGACCGTCGAGAAGCGCCTGTGCCTCGTCAAGCGGGATATCGTATTCAAATTCGCTGCGGGCTATGCCCTCTCCCCTGTACTTGATGGTGAGCCTGCCCTTTTCCCCCGCCACGCGCACCCTGACCGTGCGGTCCTGCGTGCGGGCGATGTAGCCCTGCCGAAACAGCTCCGTTTTGCCCCGGCCGCGCCAGCCGTCGCCCTTTACCAGAAACTTGCGTTCGATTTCCTGCTGCTTCATGCGTTCCCGCTCCTTTTTTCCATGCACCGGCACGCTGTTCCGCGCTTTAGCGCCGACAACGCTCCTGCGCGCTTCGTCTTATAAAAAACGGGGCGGAAAGCTGTGCTTTCCGCCCCGCGTACATTCATGCAGACTCAGCGATTAGTCGTTGAACTTCTGCTTGAGCAGGTCGCCGAGGGTCTGGCTGATGCTGTTGTCGCCGGAATGATAATCCTTGGGCTTGCGGCGTTCTTCGTCGTCCTTGATCTGCTTGATGGAGAGGCCGAGACGGCGTTCATCAGCGGAAACATGGATGATCTTGGCCTGGACCACGTCGCCTTCCTTGTAGAGTTCGGAAGGAGACTTCACCTTCTTGCCGAGTTCGGTCACGTGGATGAGGCCTTCAATGCCTTCTTCCACTTCAACGAACAGGCCGAAGTCGGTCACGTTGGTCACGGTGCCGGTGATGATGTTGCCCACGGGATAACGGGCGGGCACGGTGCTCCAGGGATCTTCGGTGAGCTGCTTCATGCCGAGGGTGAACTTTTCGTTCTCCTGGTCCACGGTGAGAACCTTGGCCTGAACCACGTCGCCCACCTTGTACAGTTCGCCGGGATGACGCAGCTTCTTGGTCCAGGAAATGTCGGACACATGAATGAGGCCGTCGATGCCGTCTTCGATGCCGATGAACATGCCGAATTCGGTGATGTTCTTGATGACGCCTTCAATGACGGTGCCTTCGGGGAAGCGTTCGCCGACGAGTTCCCAGGGATTGGGCTTGACCTGCTTCATGCCGAGGGAAATGCGCTTCTTCTCGCTGTCCACGCCGAGGATGACCACTTCAACCTCGTCGCCCTGATGCACCATCTGGGAAGGATGACGGAGCTTGCGGGTCCAGGACATTTCGGAGATGTGCACGAGGCCTTCCACGCCGGGTTCGAGTTCCACGAACACGCCGTAGTCAACGAGGTTGGTCACCTTGCCGACATGGTGAGAGCCTTCGGGGAAGCGGGCGGTGATGTCCTGCCAGGGATCGGGAACAAGCTGCTTGAGACCGAGGGAAACCTTCTGGTTCTCCTTGTCGAAGGAAAGAACCTTGAGTTCCAGTTCCTGACCCAGAGACACCATTTCGCGGGGATGACGGATGCGCTTCCAGGACATGTCGGTGATGTGCAGAAGACCGTCGAGACCGCCGAGGTCGACGAACACGCCGTACTCGGTGATGTTCTTGGCCTTGCCCTTGACGATCTGGCCTTCGGCCAGGGTCTGGAGCAGAGCGGCGCGCTTGGTGTCGCGTTCTTCTTCAAGCAGCACGCGGCGGGAAACGATGACGTTGCTGCGGCGGCGGTTGATCTTGAGAACGCGGAACTCAAACTGCTGGCCGACCAGAGCGTCCATGTCCGGAACAGGACGGAGGTCCACATGAGAACCGGGCAGGAAGGCTTCCACTCCGCCGAGATCGACGGTGTAGCCGCCCTTGATGCGGCGGGTGATGGTGCCGGTGATGGTGCCGTTCTTTTCCAGCACGTCTTCGAGCTGGTCGAACAGCTGCATACGCTTGGCCTTGTCGAACGAAAGGGTGATGGTGCCATCCATTTCGTTCTTGCGGACAACGTACACATCGACGCGGTCGCCGACCTTGACCGTCATATTGCCCTGAGCGTCCCGAAATTCCTCAGCGGGGATCTGGCCTTCGGACTTGAAGTTCACGTCCACCAGCACAGTATCGTCGTCCACGCGCACGACTTCGCCCTTGACGATGGAACCTTCTTCAAGGTCGCCCATGTCGGGGGTGAGATAGTCTTCGAGTGCGCTCGCAAAGCTCATTTCGGAATCGATTTGGTTTTCCATGTTTTCGGCAGTTGCCATACGGATCCTCCAACCTAACAAACAGATTTCTGCCCTCGTCGGGCAGGTCTCTCTACATAGCAGGAATGCCATGGATGCACAAGTTGTTTCTGTCCTCCTTCCCGGGAAAAACTCTTTTTTCTTGCTTGTCCGCAATCTGGACGCAAGAAGAGAAAAATTCTACGATAAAGCAAAGTAAAACACGTCATAAGCGATGCAAAAGGAACGTTCAGAGAGCATGGACAACGAAAGGGACACACGGGCTCTTTCCGTCAGCAGGGCGGAATCAGGGCAGAAACTCCTCAATTTTCTTCACAGACGCGTCAACGCCCCCACGGCGGACTTCCACCGCTGGATACGCACGGGACAGGTGCGTGTGAACGGCGCGAGAGCGAAGGCCTTCGACCGGCTGAACGAGGGCGACATGGTGCGGGTTCCCCCCTTTGCCGAGCGTCTGCCCGCGGGAAGCGCCGCTGCTGCAACCGCCGAAAAGAAGCGTTCGCGTCTCGACGTCGTGTTTGAAAACGACGACGTGCTCGTTCTGGCCAAGCCCGCGGGCCTTCCCGTGCAGGGAGGCACCGGGCACCGGGAAAGCGTGGCCTCCATTCTGGCCGAAGAGCGCGCGGACGCCCCTTTCGTGCCCGCGCCCGTGCACCGGCTGGACAGGGACACCTCAGGACTTCTCGTGGCCGGCAAGACCTACGCGGCCGTGCGTCTTCTCACCGACGCCCTTGCCGGAAGAGGCGAAGAGCGTCCGCACAAGGAATATCTGGCCTGGGTGGAAGGGCGCTGGTCCAAGGACGGCCCCGAGGAACTCAGGGACTCTCTGACCAAAGATCCGCGCGCGCAGCGCATGAAGGCCGTTGCCTCCGACCGAGACGACACGGCAAAAGAAGCCCGCTGCGTGGTCAGAGCTCTTGCGTGCCGTACTGTTCACGGCAGGGAGCGCACGCTTCTGCTCGTTCATCTTCTTACCGGACGCACCCATCAGATACGCGTGCAGCTTGCTTCACGCGGGCACCCCGTCGTGGGAGATCCCTGGTACGGCACGGGCGAGGAATCGCCCCGCGAGGCTCTGAAGCTGCATGCCTTCCGACTGACCATCCCCGTGCCCGGCGGAACGAAGCTCGACTTCGAGCTTGTGCCGCCGTGGAAGGGCCCGTGGGCCTGGAAGGGAAAGCCCGGAAAGAACGAAAAACGCCGTTCCCCCCATCCCGGGCGCTGACGAACATCCGGCGGTGTTCCGTCGGAAGAACGAATCTTCCGCGGCAAGCGGCATTCCGCCTCCTACCACGGGAGATTCGCCAAGCGGCAGTTTCAGGGAACGGCGCGCACCGTCACCGTCTGCGAGGAGGACCGGCCCCTGTCGTCCACCACTCTGAGCTCGTGCACGCCGTCTTCCGGAAGCCAGCGCAGCGTCTCTCCCGGAACGCAGCGGCCGATGAAGCGTTCCTTCACGAACCAGAACACGGCCTTCGCATCGGCGTCCGCCTCGGCCGTAAGCGGTATTCCGGTCTTCTCCGGAGCCGAAAGGCTGCGCCGGTAGACCACCCCTTCCTTCGGCGAGACCACGCGCGGGGGCGAGCCTGAAACAGGCTGCGTTCCGCACCCCGGGCCGAAGGGCGGAGGAACGCTCTTGACCACGCCCGCCCGAAGAAACTGCGCGCGCAGATCGGAGGGCCAGAACTCCCACACCACCTCTTCCGTGCGGCCGGGCACGGCTTCACAGGCACGAAGTCCCGTTTCCCGGTCGATGAGAATGGTGCGGAACACGCCCGACGGCCGCGTGGGCGAACGGCCGGGGATGTACCAGGTTTCCACGACCTCGCGGCACAAAGACGTGTCGAGGTCTCCGGTGGCCGCGCATACCTTTTCCCGCGTGATGTTCAGCCCTTCCTGCTGACGCGGAACAAGGTCGGCAAAATCCCTCTCCGAAGAGGCCACGGCCTGAGCCATGTCGGCAAAAAGCGGGGCCGCAACCTCGCCGCCCACAAGCAGAGGATTGGGAGAATTGTCGAAATTGCCCGCCCACACCACCAGCACGTAGGGACCGGCCACGCCCGCCGTCCATGCGTCTCGAAAACCGTTGGACGTGCCCGTCTTGAAGCGCAGAGGCACGGGACCGGAGGCGGAACGCACGAAATGCACGCCGTCTTCCAGCATGCGCAGCGTGACCAGCGCCGCTTCCGGAGAAAGCAGCGGTGCGGCGGGCCGCGTCTTCTCTCCCGCATACAGCTTCGGCTCGCGCCACACGCCGCGATTGGCGAGCATGGCGTACAGTCCTCCGAGCTCGCGCATGCTCACTTCCGCGCCGCCGAGCACGAGACTGAGTCCGTAATGCTCTTCGGAAAAGGGCATCTTCACGCCCGCTCTCTGCAAAAAGCCGTAAAATCCCGGTCTGAGCCTGGAGGCCAGCACGATGGCGGGGATGTTGCGGCTTGCGCGAAGCGCCTCCTCTGCGGGCAGCGGACCGCGGAAGACGCGGTCGAAGTTCTCGGGATCGTAGCCGCCGAAGCTGCGGGGGGAATCTTCAAGAAGCGTGCGGGGATGGATGAGCCCCTGATCAAGAGCCATGCCGTAAATGAAGGGCTTGAGCGTCGAACCGGGGGAACGTCTTGCCTTCGTGCCGTCCACCTGACCGGCAATGGCGTCGTTGAAGAAATCTGCGGAGCCCGCCAGAGCCCGGATTTCCATGCTCGGCCAGTGAATGACCAGTGCGGCGGCGTTGGTAAGGCCGTAGCGTCTGCCCCGTGCGGCAAAACCGGCCAGGGATCGCTCCAGAATGCCCTGAAGTCTCCGGTCGATGAAGGATCGAACAGGCGCGCCGTCGCGGGAAAGCGGCAGAAGCTCGCCCGACACGTGCGGAGCGTCGAAGGGAAGCGAAGCCGGCCCGTACACGCGAAGAGGCGGCAGGGAGGCCATGCCGGAGAAAGGCGCCCGGCCCCGGCCTTCCGAACCGTTCTGTCGTTCCGGCAGGACAAGCCGCGTCATTCTCGCCCGTGCGCTCTCGAAATCCGGGCCGTTCAGGGGCGAACGCCGCACGGGATTCTGAGGCACCGCGGCAAGAGCCAGACTTTCCGAAAGGGAAAGCCGGGAAGGCGGCACGTGAAAATAGATGCGCGAGGCGGCTCCTATGCCCTCAACGTTGCCCCCATAAGGCGCAAGATTGAAATAAGCCTCGAGAATCTCATCCTTGCCGTAGTGCCGCTCATACTGAAGCGCGCGTGCCATCTGCACGAGCTTGCCCGCGGCCGTGGAGGTCGAAAGGCCGAGTCTGAGACGCGCCACCTGCATGGTGATGGTGGAACCGCCCATGCGCCTCGAGCCGCCCAGCATGGAAAGTCCCGCCCGCAGCGTCGAAAGGGGATTTATGCCCGGATGCCGGTAAAAGTGTCTGTCCTCGTACAAAAGCACGGCCTGCACGGCTTCCGGGGCCACCTCGTGCAGCGACACCCGTATCCGGTACTTCTCGTCGCGCGTCAGCCCCATGCGGAGCAGCCCTCCTCCACCGTCGAGCACGAGGGAAGAGAACTCCACGCCGTCCAGAAGCGGAGGCCGGGGGCTGAACGCCAGCCAGAGACAGAAGACGACGACCGGGGCCGCCATGAGCGCAAAAACGATCTTTCCCGCCGTGCCGCGCAACGTTCATCCTCCCCGAACGCCCCCTTCCGCCGGGAAGAGGGCGGGTCCGTCATTCCACGATGATTCTTCCGGCGGACGAATGCGCACGCACACCGGCGTCATGCATGGCTTCCGCCTGCACGGGCGGCAGCACGAAGCTGCCCCGGTTCACCGCACGAAGACGATAGGAAAACGAGGAAGGCTCCGTACCGAGCGGAGTGAAGAAGATCATGCGGTCTTCCCTGCGGTCGGCAATCACGGTTCCGTCACCGGAAGCGGCCGAAGTCTCCGCAGCCGGAAGAGAGGAAAGTTCCATCTCAAAGCCGCCGGGCAGAAGGTCAACGATCGCCGCATTCTCCACCGTCCCGCCGTAGGCGCGGGCCGTCACCTGAGCCGTGATCACGTCGCCCAGCCTCACTGCGGTCACGACATTGCCCTCGGCGTCAAGATACCGCCTCGTCACCTCCATGCCTTCGGACAGGGCTTCCGCCGGAGGTCTGCGGTCGAAGCCCTCATCGGACACTTCGACATACAGCGTCTGTCCCATCTCGGGAAGGCTGAGCGCATAGGATGAGCATCCCGGAGCCGAAAGCGTAAGCATGTTCCCGACGTTCTGCGCCTGAAACGCCACGTCGTCGAAACCGGGCTGCATGGCCGTACATACCAGCGACACGCCCTCCGGCACGGGGGCAGCCCTTTCCATGTCGAGCAGGGCGCGCACGGCAAGCGCGGCGGAAAGCGTCACGTATCCGCCGCCCGCGGCGTCGAAGAGCTCCTCGGAAAGTTCCCCGCGCAGATCTTCCAGCCTGTCCGGAAAATGTCTGGCCAGCACGGAGGCGCGCAGGCTGAGCGAAGAGAGCGCATCAAGACCTTCCCCGCGAAACTCCGGCCCCGGCCTGCGGTACATCTCCACAAATCGCTGCGCCTCGTCCTTCATGCGCATGACGGCCCAAGCCCCCGCGACAAGGGTCGAGGTCACGTCCTGCCGCCATGCCGGAAAATCCTCTTCCAGACGACGAAGCAACGCTTCCAGCGCCTGCGTGGTGATGCGCCCCTCCCGGGTGAGCACCCACAGGGCGTAGGCCTGCGTTCTCCCTTCCTCAAGGGAGGAAGGCGCTCTGTCCACAGCCTTTTCAAGGGCGTTGAACACGTCGGAAAGAAGGCCTCCGGGCAGCTCGGCCCCGGCCTCGCGCATAGTCAGAAGAAAGTCGGCGGCACAGGCCGTGACCAGAAGATCCGGCTCTCCGCCCGGCCACAGGGAAACGCCGCGCCACGACAGCGAGGCTTCCACGGCCCGGAGCGCCTCGTCCAGTCTCTCGCGCATGAGGCGGACCGCCTCATCCTGCGGCCGTCCGTCGGCAAAAATCGCAGGCCTTTGCAGAAGCAGGGCACAGGGCATGGCCCGGCTTATGAGCTGTTCCGTGCAGGAATAGGGACAGGAGTCAAGATAGCGCACAAGAGCGCGCAGCGCAGGAATGGGCAGCGCGGAAACCGAAGCCGACCCCCTTGCTCCGTACGGATAAAGCTCCCTTCCCGTGCTCAGCGAAACGGACGAAGATGCCGTGCCGAGTACCAGAGAGCCTCGCAGCGGCGAAGCGGGTCGGACGGAAAGAGAAGCCGAGCGTCGGGCCTCCACCCCTTCGCCGGACAGCGAAAATCCGATATTTGCGCCGCCCGGCGCATCCCGAACTTCCACGCGGAAGGGAAAGACATGCTCCTTCCCCGCCTCCACCGTGATCTCGGAAGGCGGAAGCGTCACCAGTCGCAGCGCCGGATCGGGCGAAAGCGAAAGGGCTGCACGAAGCGTCGCGCCGGTATTGTTGGCCACGGCGACGGCAGCCTCGAACTCGTCTCCGGGAGCGGCCAGAACGGGAAGCTGCGGAGTGATGACTACGGGACCGCGAGCCACGACGGAGGTCTCGGAGCTTCCCGCCGCGTCCGGCGAGGCCGCCACGGCCATGACACGCACCGTGCCGCTGTAATAGGCGGGCACGGGGACCTCAAAGCTGTTCTCCCCTGCCTTCACGTCCACAAGTCCCGACCACCAGGCAAGCGGCGGCTCGCCCCTGCGCTTGAAGGGATTGTGGAAGCGGCCTCCGGCAGCGGCCATGCCGCCGCCGAAGGCGGGCATGCGGAAGGTGCCATGCTCGGGCATGAGCAGATCGAACATCTGCCTCGTTTCCACTTCAAGAGCCCTGTCGTTCAGAAGATAGCGCAGCGGGTCCGGCGTGGGAAAGGCGGTAAGCCGCAGCACTCCCTCGTCCACGGCAAAAACAAGGGCTCTGCCCGGCCGGGAGGAGGTGAGCGTCACGGGAACCTTCGATCCGGGCGGAACGGGGCGTTCCGGTCCCTTCAGAGCAAGCTTCATGTCCCGCCGCTCCACGTTCACGGAAACGGGCTCCACGGCAAAGACGTAAGGATTCATGAAGGCGTCCGGCGAGGCAAGGGACCGCACAAGAGAAACGCTGACATAACCGCGTCCCTCAAAATCTCGGGGAACAGACACTTCCTGCACGCTGTCGCCTGCGGGAGCATGGAACCAGCGCCACGACACCACGCTGTCGCGCTCAAGCGTGATGAGCCCCGTCCCCTCGTACGGCGAAGAAATGAAGGCCCGCACCGTATCCCCGGAAGAGAGCGAAACGCGGTCGAGGTGCATCCTCAGAGATCCCGACGGCAGCGTCGAAAGCGCGGCAAGACGCAGATCCGAGTTTCCGGCCACGGTAAAGGGCACGGAAGCCATGACCAGCCCTTCCCCGTCGCGCACCTCCAGCAGAAATTCCCCGCACGTTTCGGTGGGAACGGCCCAGTGCGCCCGCCCGTCGCGGTCGAAGGTCACCTTTGACTCCGAAATCACGCGATCCACCGGCGTATCCTCATAGCGATACCTGCCCTCGCCGTCGGTGACGAGGGAAGTCACGTAGCGCCTTGCGGACACCTGAAACGAAAGCTCTCCGGGACTTGCGGGAGCAAGGTCGGAGCCGACGGCCACGAATTCCAGCGCGGCGTCGCCGCCCCGGGGAATGAAGTCGAGATTGCCTCCCGTGCCGGAAGGGCGGAAGCCGAGCACGCAGTCGAGCGGAGACACGACGAATTCCCTTTCCTCCGTCACCGAACGCCCGCCGCCGCTCTCGAATCCCTCCACCAGAAGCCGGCAGTGCAGCGTTCCGCCGCGAAGCTTTTCAATAGGCAGCGGCAGCGAGGCTCTGCCCTCCGCATCGGTACGGGTTTCGCCGAGTTCCAGCGTCAGCGGCGATCCTTTGTAAGGCACGGAGTCGTGAAACGCAAAACTGCCGTAGCCGTCAAAGGAAAGCGGTGCAGGCCACACCGAAAGCTGTCCCCGGACGCGCCTGTCCGCCGCGGGCGAGCCGAAAAGATTGCGGAGCGTCACATTCGCGGACGCGGAAGACGCCCTGAGCCAGCCTCTGCCGGGCTCCGGCGAAAGCGAAAGGGAAAGCGCCATGACGTCCGGCTGGAATTCCTCCACCCTCACCGCGGCGGAACCGAGCACCACGTCCATGCCCCGACCGTCCGGAGTACGAACGTCAAGCCGGTATCGTCCGGCGGCGGCGTTCTCCGGAGCCTTCCAGCTCACTTCCGCCATGCCGTCCGCACCGACCGTGATCATGCGCCGGAACACCGTGCGTTCTGAGGGATCCGCAAGCTCGACAAAGAGAGGCATATCCGCGGGAAGCGCCTTCCAGTCGCCCCGGCGCAGAAGCATGCCGAAGCGCAGCGTCTCTCCCGGCCGGAACAGACCGCGTTCGCTGAACACATAGGCGTTCACGCCGTCGGCCCGGCTGGTCTGCCCCTGCGTGGCAAATCTGGAAAGATCCACGACGCGGCTCTCGTCGCCAAGAGGCATCCAGGCCATGTCTTCGCCCCGCGCCCCCTTCGCACGGGCCGTCACGGCCACGGGCATGCGCTCACGCGCAAGGCCGGAAACGGACGGCAGAAAGGCACGACCGTCGGCGTCGGTCACAGCCTCGGCCACGGCAAGTCCGTTGGCCCCCACTATGCTCACCTTAGCCCCGGACACGGGCTTTCCGCCGGAAAGCGAACAGACGAACACGTCGCGCCCGCCTGCCGCCCCCTCCTTGACGATGAGTCCGAGGTCGGTCGCAAGCACGAAGCGCGAGGCCTCCGCCACCTTTCTGTCCCCGTCCATGCCCGTAAGCTCTATGTAGGCAAGACCGTGTCCGTCCTTGAAGAGCTGCGCGGCGTCAAGCACGGAAAACTGCGGCTCCCCGGGTTCGGTGCGCCGAAGGGAAATGCTGCCTTCGGCCGCTTCGGAGAACACGTCGAAAAGAATACCCCGGGCGGAAAACGGCGAGGGATGCGCGGCAAGAAGACCGAGATAGGAATCCATGACGCGCGATGCTCTCCAGCGTATGGAGGTGAGCCCGCTGGAATGGATGTCCAGCCTGCGTTCTCCGCCGAGGGCCAGCACGTTGCCGGGCTGAAGAAAATCAAGCTCCGGCTCAAACGGCGCGGCATGAAAGACCTCGTTCCACGGGAAAGCCAGCGTGAAGTCGGCCGACGGCCCGAAGCCCTGCGGCAGATGAAAGAGAAGATAGCTGCCCGGCTCCGTCTTCACGCTGAAGCTTATCCTGCCGGAAGGAACGTCGGCCTGCTGCAGGGGCACAAGCGTCACGGGCACGGCGCGGGAAAGCGTTTCCTCGTCGATGACGGGCGCAGCCGTCCACACCGTGGCGGACACGGCCTGCGCGTTCTGCGTGCGGGGAAGGCGCAGCGCCTTCATGGCGCGGGCAAGCTCGTCCGGTCTGACCAGAAGGCTCGTTTCCAGCGTGAGGCGGTACTCTCCGGCAAGATTTTCATCCCTCGACGGCTCAAGCGAAGCCTTGTTCACCGCAAAAATCGTCTCCGTTCCGGGAACCGTCACCTGGGCAACAGCCGTTTCCCGTCCTCTGGGAACGTTCCAGAAAGCTCCATTGCTCCGTACTTCTCCGGCCACGCCGGGAAGGGAAAACGTAACCGCGGAAGGCTGCCTTGCCAGAGACAGCACACGCGCCCTCACAAGGCAGGTTCCGCCCTCTCCCCATATGAATTCAGGTCTGCCGAGGCGAAGCGCACTGTCGGCGACGTCAAGACGCGCGTCCCGTTCGACGATCGCCCGATCCGGAGGAGTGGTGAAGTTCATGTCGAAGGAAACGGCCCGTTCGCCGTCAAGATCGGGGTCCACCCACACGTCCGCACTCAGACGGGTAAGCGCCAGAGGCGGCGTGGCAAAGTCGGCACGGGAGGACGTGAGCCTTGCGCGGGACGGAAGCGGCAGATCGTCCAGAACAAGCTCGAAGTTCTGTCCCGCCGGCCACGGAGTCTTCGGCCGGAACACAAGCGTTCTTTCATCGTCCCAGCGCCATTCCCCGGGAATTTCCGGCACAAGGCGGACGCCGCGCACGACGGCTCCCTCCCTGCCGGGCGCCACGAAACAGCGGCTCGTCCATTCCTCCCCGTAGGTCTCCCGGCACAACGGCTCGTCGGAATCAAGCCAGACCCGAAGCGGAGCATCTCCCTCCAGAGGAGCCGTCACCACGGCGCGGATGAAGGCCGGAGAAATTTCGGAAGCGCCGAAGGCGGCGGCCACGGACCACAGAAGCAGAAAGGCGACAAGGGGGACCCTACGGAACATGGGCATCCTCCAGAGGCATTTTTCTTCATCATAAAGAACTTCTTTCTGCCCGACAAGAAAGGAAAAATCCCTTCGAAAACGCTTCCTTTCCTCCGAAGAAGCAAAATGCGGCCCCTTTGCTGAAAAAACGGATTCCGGCCCTGCCCACGCATCTTCGAGTACAAAAAAGCTCCGCCCTCACGAAGAGGAACGGAGCCCTTTCATCGCCTCCGGGACCTGCCCGGAAGGGACTAGAACATTCCGGGCAAATGAATGCCGCCGGAGATGTTGGCCATTTCGCGGTCAAGGTTGGCGCGGCCGATGCGCACGGCCTCGTTCACGGCGGTGATGATGAGGTCCTGCAGCATTTCCGTGTCACCGCTTTCCAGCACGGACTTGTCGATGGTGATGGACTTCATTTCCTGACGGCCGTTCATGACGACCTTCACCATGCCGCCGCCGGCGGAAGCTTCCACTTCCTTCTCGGCCATTTCCTGCTGGAGCTTCGCAATCTTGTTCTGCATCACCTGAGCCTGGCGCAGCAGATCGTTCATGTTCTTCATGCCTTGTCTCCTTGAAGGACAGGGGCCGCAGGCCCTTCTGTCGTCATGTTAACGGTTGATGGGGGTACAGCGCACCAGTCTGGCGTCGTAGACGTCCTGAAATTTCTTGATGACGGGATGCGACTGTATCTCTTCCTTGAGTTCGGCCTCGGTGCGCACGATTTTCTGCGGAGGACGAAAGACGATCTGCAGAGGCCTGCCCGCCCATGCGGCCACAAGATTCTCAAGCACGCGGAGCTTTTCGGTTCGCTGAAGCTGCATGCCGATGACCTGCGAGAGCGCCTGAAGCACGAGCCAGTCGCCGCGCACCTCGCCCGTGACCTGACGCAGCATGGGCAGAGGAATGTCGCGATTGTCCTGACAGGTCTCAAGAAAGCCCGCCCACGTCAGGGCAGGATCCACCGGCACGTCCTTCCATTCCGAAGAAGGGCGACGCGGCGCCGGAGCCCGAGTTTCAACAGGTTTCGTTCCTTCCGTCAAGTGCGCGGAAGGTTCTGCCGAAGGCACGGGAGCGGGAGAGGAAGCGGGCGTTGCCGCGACCGGGGGAACAAAGGCGGACGCGGCAGGAATGACGGGACGTTCCGGTTCTGCCGGACGCGACGGTGCGGCCGGAGCCGACGTCTGCGGCGCGGGACGCGAAAGAGCGCGCTCTTCGGCCCGGAGCGGGGAAGACGTTTCTCCGGACGCGGCCGAAGACGCGGAAGACGCCGCCGAGGAAACGGGGGGCGCGGAGGGCGCGGCCTGCGCGGCGGAAGGAGAAAGCGGCGCCAGCTCCTCCAGCGGAAGCAGTCTCGGCAGCATGGCGAGATTCAAAAGCAGAAGCTCAAGACCGGCGGAAGGCTCAAGGCTCGTCAGAATGCGGCGCTGAGAGTCGAGCGTCATCTGCCAGGCGGCATGAATGTAGGTGAGCGAGAAGCGCGACGCCATGGAAGACAGACGGTCAAGCTCGCTTTCAGGCAGATCGAGATCCTTTGCCGTTTCCCTGCCCGTCTGCTTCATGAGGAAAAGATTGCGCCACAGGCCGCAAAGCTCCCGCAGGAAGAAGCCCATGTCCGCGCCCTGAGCCAGAAGCTCGCGCACAAGCACCGTGATGGCCGCGGCATCCTGCCCGGAAAGCGCGTCCAGCAGCCTGTCCATCACTTCCTGACCGGCAAGACCGAGGACCTCGCGTGCCTGCCGCGCCGTAAGCGGTTCGTCCGGTGCGCAGCCGAGGGCCAGCACCTGCCCGAGCAGCGACATGGAGTCACGCACGCTGCCCGCCGCCCGGCGGGCGATGAGATGAGCGGCCTCCTTCTCAAAGGGACGTCCCTCGCGCTGAAGAATGTCGCAGATGTGCGCCTCCAGCGTGGCTTCGGGGATCTGCCGGAACACGAAATGCTGACAGCGGCTCACGATGGTCACGGGAAACTTGTGCTGCTCCGTGGTGGCCATGATGAAGGTCACGCGCGCAGGGGGTTCCTCCAGCGTCTTGAGCAGGGCGTTGAACGCCTCCTTGGTGAGCATGTGCGCTTCGTCGATGATGAAGACCTTGTAGCGGCCCTCAAGAGGCGCGTAGCCCACGGCGTCGCGCAGACGGCGTATGTCGTCTATGCCTCGGTTGGACGCGCCGTCTATTTCCACCACGTCCACAAAGTTGCCCTGCGTGATGCGACGGCAGGCCTCGCACTCGTTGCAGGGCTCTCCGGTGGGGGCGTGTTCACAGTTGAGCGCCTTGGCGAATATGCGGGCTATGGTGGTCTTGCCCACCCCTCGCGTGCCGCTGAGAAGATAGGCCGGAGCCACACGGTCCTCGCGGGCGGCGCGGGAAAGGATGGACTTCACCATGTCCTGCCCTACCACCTCGGCAAAGGTCTGCGGCCGGTACAGGGCCGCAAGGGATGCGTTTGCTGCCATAATGTATGTCCGCTTTGGCCGCGTTCCTGCCCGAACGGACGGGACGCGGCAGATCATGCGGCCCGCGGGGGCCGACAGGTACAGAAAATTCTTGAAAACCTTACGGCCTGCCCCTGCTCCGGTCAAGCACGCAGAAAAAAGCGGCGGCAGTCCGTAACCGCTTCCGCACCGCAGGCGGCGCGTTTCCCGACTTCGGAAAAATCCCGGACTCTCCGCGCCCGTCAGCGGGCCAGTTCCTGTTCCCTGGCCAGACTCTCCTTCACCTCCACCCGTATTTTTTCGATGAGGGCGGCAGCCTGCGGGCTCAGATGCTTGTGATGGCGCAGGAGAATGCCGTTGTGCACCGGCGGCAGAATGCCTTCCAGAGGATAGGACCGCAGCCCCTCGCCGAGATTGCCGTACTTGCTGGCCATGAGACAAAGCTCGTCCATGACGGCCACGCCCATGCCCTGTTTCACATAGCGCAGCATGAGATGGTAGTTGTTCACGCTGAGCACGGTCTGAAGAGGCTGCGAGAGCGAGGCAAGAGAGGTGTCGAAGTAAGGATCTCCGCTCTCCTCCATGTTTTCCGCAAGAAAGGAAATGAACGGCAGACGGATGAGATCCTCCGCCGTGGGCCTTTCCGGAAGCCCGAAGTCGTTGTCTTCTCTGGCAATGAGCAGAGGCTGCGAGGTGAAAAGTTCCTCAAGGGAACAGTTGGGCGCTTCGTGCGTAATGCCGGTAAGCCCGAAGTCCACGCGGGAGCTGGCCACGTCGTCCACGGTCTCATAGGGCAGCGCACGACGGATTTTTATATGAACTTCAGGGTGTTCTCTGCGAAAGGCAGCGATGATGCGCACCACTCGTGCAGAAAAGGGCAAGTTGCTCGATATGCTGATGGTCCCGCGCAGCACTCCCGACGGAGAACTGATGTCGGACTTCATGCCGCGCAAAAGTTCAAAGGTGGAAATCGTCCATGTGAGCAATCTCTCACCTTCCGGAGTGATACGCAGTCTTTTCATGTATCTATCGAATAACACTGTATCTAATTGCTGTTCGAGCTGCCGTATCTGCCAGCTGATGGTGGAAGGGTTCCTGTTCATGAGCTGGGCGGCCTTGCGCATGCTTCCCGTCTTTGCAGTATAGTAAAACCCCCGTAAATGCTGAAAAAAATCTCCTCCCAGTTCTTCAATCATGGTGCGGTCCTCCCATGGCTGAGCGTTCAGTCGTGTTACTGTGTGATTTCATCAAACAATAAAAATTTTTTTTCGATTTGACAACTGAACGTGTTTTTGTGAAATCATTGACACGACGGGAATGATTCCGGCGCGGCCCCCATTCCGTTGTCCCCGCCCAAAGCCGCGCTCTCTTTCCCATCCGATGTATATTCAGAATCAGGGAGGAGTCATGAAAAGTTCAACTCATCCGCTTGGCACGCTGATCGAAACGGACGTGCTTGTCATCGGCTCTGGCGCGTCCGGCTGCGGCGCCGCCCTCGGAGCCCGCGAGCAGGGTCTGGATGTCGTGCTGCTGGATAAGGGCAAGCTGGAAAGTTCTGGCTGCATTGGTGGCGGCAACGACCACTACATGGCCGTTCTGAACGAAAAAGGCTCGCCTTTCGACACCGCAGACGATCTCGTGAAGTTCTACTCCAAGCCTCTGACCGGCTATTCCCCCACCATGATCGTCAACGGCTGGTACAATCACATGTACCACATGCTGAAGCGCCTCGAAGACCGCGGCGTTCAGTTCAGCAAGAACCCCGACGGAACCTACAAGCGCACGCAGGGCTTCGGTCAGCCCGGCACCTGGTGGGTTCACATTGCCAACGGCATGACCATCAAGCGCGTCATGGCACGCATCGTTCGCGACTCCGGCGTCCATGTCCTTGACCGCATCATGGCCATGAAGATCCTTACCGACGGCGGCAAGGCCTGCGGCGTGCTCGGCTGGAACGTGTCGACCGGTGAATTCGTCATCATCCGCGCCAAGACCGTGGTGTCCGCTCAGGGTCGTTCTTCCACCCGCGGCTACAACAACTCCACGCACAACCCCTACAACGTGTGGATGTACCCCTACAACACGGGCGCGGGCGTGGTGCTCGGCTATGATGCCGGCGCCGCCGTCACCGAACTCGACACCTATCAGCGCGCCACCATGGAGCCCAAGGGCTACGGATGCCCCGGCATGAACGGCATCAACAGCTCGGGCGCTCATGAAGTCAGCGCCATCGGCGAACGCTTCATGGGCAAGTACGACCCCATGTGGGAAAACGGCGTGCGCAACAATCAGATTCAGGGCACCTACCAGGAACAGCTCGAGGGCAACGGCCCGCCTTTCTACATGGACATGCGTCATGTCGATCCCGAGATCGTGCATGAACTGCAGTACATCCTCATGCCCGGCGACAAGGCCACCTTCGGCGACTGGGCCGACTGCACCGGCACCGACTTCCAGCACAAGCTGCTGGAAGTGGAAATCGGCGAACTCATCTTCGGCGGCACCATCGCGGTGAACGACCAGTTTGAGACCACCGTTCCCGGACTGTTCTGCGGCAGCATCTTCCTGTACTGCTCCGGCGCCATGTGCGGCGGCTTCGAAGCCGGCCGTCAGGCCGCCATGAAGGCTTCCGGCATGACCGAAGCCGGCAAGATCGACGAAGACCTTGCCGCCCAGGTGAAGTCCAGCGTCTTTGCCCCCCTCGGCAACGATCAGGAACTGACCTACCAGGAACTGGAAGAGGCCGCCCGCAACGTCATGATGTACTACATGGGCTTCCGTCGCTCCATGGCCGGCATGGAACGCGCTCTGGAAAAGATCACCTTCCTTGAAGAACAGATTCCTCAGCTCCATGCCGACACCCTGCGCGACCTCATGCGCTGCCATGAATCGTGCGAAGTGCTCAAGGTGTGCGAACTGGCCATCAAGGCCACCATGGAACGCAAGGAAACGGGCCGCTGCGTGTACAAGATTACCGATTACCCCAATCTCAATCCCGACATGGCGAAGCCTCTGCTTCTCCTCAAGGGCAAGAACGGCACCGAGTACCATTGGGGCAAGGCCCCTCTTCTGTAGAGCCCTTTCCGTCTGAAACTGTCTGCCGGGGCGGCAACGCCCCGCGGCGGTTTCCCGGCGCCGGAGCAGCGTTCCGACGCCCCCCTCCCGGTCATCCGGGAGCGGATCAGTCACTCAAGGAGTATTATCATGCCGCCTAGATATAGTCGTGAAATCACCCTGCCCATCGTCATGGGCGACAGCCTCAAGGAGCAGTTCCGCACCTCGCCGTGCGAGCACTTCTGCCCCGCGGGCAATTCCATCCAGAAGATGCAGGCTCTTGTGGAAAAGGGCGAATTCGGTGAAGCCCTGCGCTACCTGCGCGCCAAGAACCCCTTCCCCGGTGTGACCGGCCGCGTGTGCCCGCACTTCTGCCAGTCCAACTGCAACCGCGCCGGCTACGACGCCTGCGTGAACACCCGCGCCCTTGAACGCGCCGTGTTCGACTACGCCCCCTACGGCTCCGCGCTGTTCAAGCGCCGTCCCGCCACGGGCAAGAGCGTCGGCATCATCGGCGGCGGCCCCGCCGGCCTTACCGCCGCTTACTTCCTGGCCCTTCTCGGCCACGACGTCACCGTGTACGAAGCCAACCCCGTGCTCGGCGGCATGACCCGCTACGGCGTGCCGGACTTCCGTCTGCCCCGCGACGTGGTCGACCGTGAAATCGGCTGGATCCTCGAAGTGGGCGTGCGTGCCCGCGTGAACACCATGGTCGGCCGCGACATTTCCTTTGCCGACGTGCGTGCCGCGCATGACGCCGTCATCGTGACCACCGGCACCCCCAAGGAAAACAGCCTGCCCATCCCCGGCTCCGAAACCGCGGTGAAGGCCGTTGAATTCCTGCGCGCCGCTTCTCTCGGCCTGCGTCCCGAAGTGGGCAAGCGCGTGGTCGTCATGGGCGGCGGCGGCGTCGGCTTCGACGCTGCCTTCGTGGCCCGTCGTCTCGGCGCCGAAGAAGTGCACGTCATCTGCCTCGAAAAGGCCGGTGAAATGCGCGCTCCCGCCGAAGATCTCGAACAGGCTGCCGAAGAAGGCATCCAGATCCACAATTCCTGCACCATGTCCGCCATCCGCACCAAGGACGGCAAGACCGCCGGCGTGGATTACTTTGAAGTGAAGGAATGCCGCTTCGACGAAAAGGGCCATCTGACCCTGGTTCCCGTGGAAGGCGGCGAACATACCATGGACTGCGACACCGTGATCTTCGCCGTCGGCATGAAGACCGACCTCGACTTCATGGCTGAAGCCGGCGTGAACCTCACGCCCCGCAACTGGATCGTGGTGGACGGCAAGCAGGCCAGCTCCGTCGAAGGCATCTTTGCCGCCGGCGACGTGGCCTCCGGCCCCGCTTCCATCGCTGCCGCCATCGGCAACGGCCGTCGCGCCGCCTTCGGTGCGCATGCCTATCTGACCGGTGAAAATTCCCGCGTGTACGCCATCGGCGACGACAACACCATCGTCGCCCGCGACGACCTCGCCGGAACCAAGGAACCCTATGTGGTGCCCATGGAAGAGATCTACGGCATTCTCCAGTACGAGAAGACCGAGCCTCAGAAACAGGCCTGCACCAACCACATGGACTTCACGGAAAACAACGCCGGCTACACCGCCGAGCAGGCTCAGCTCGAAGCGGCCCGCTGCATGCACTGCGGCCACTGCAAGGGCTGCGGCACCTGCGTGGACGACTGCCCCGGCTACGTGCTCGAACTCAAGCACCTCGACAACGGCCTCGACCGTCCCGAAGTGGCTCACGGCGACGAATGCTGGCACTGCGCCAACTGCCGCACGAGCTGCCCCACCGGCGCCATAGGCTTCCGCTTCCCGCTCCGCATGCAGGTGTAATCACCTCCGCAGGCTGAACGCACAATGAACGCCCTGTCCTCTCCCCTGGACAGGGCGTTTTTTTGCGCTCTGAAGGCCCCTCGCAGTGAAGTCCGCCCCGCCCGGCGACTCCCCCATCCCGAAGCGCTCAAAAAAGCCCCGCCCGGCTGCCGGAGCAAGCCGCCGCTTCCGACTCCTCCGGCACGAGGCACGGACCCCTGCACGGAACGGCATGCCCCGCCTCAGATGCGTCCTTCTTCTCTGAGCCTGTCCTCCCGCGGCAAAACGCCGCCCTCCGGCCGTTATGCCTTGTCTCCGTCGTCCCTCTTCAACATTTTGTTCCATGAATCACAAGCTCTTCCGACAGGCGTCCGTCCGTCTTCCGTTCTTCCTGTCCGACGGCCGGAACGTTCCGTTCTTTTTCATGGTCACAACCGGAAAATCCCCTTCCAGAGACGCTCGGCAAGCGACCTTGTCTCTCCATGCAAAGCCACATTCACCGCGCCTTTTCAGCCGAAAGGCTCCTTTTCTGCGTCGCGTGCGCGGGCGAAGCATGGCCGCACTTACGGAAATCCCGCAGCTCTCAAAACATTTCGGGATATTGAGTCTTGTGTTTGATTTCATCGAACAAAAACAAAAAATTATCGCTTTGACTTATTTTATTTAAAATGTGATTTTTCTGTCAACTGATTGCGACTTCTGCGATTCCGGGGCAGGCAAGCTGCTCTTTTCCAAGGGGACGGAAAAAACCGGAAACGCAAGGCAAAGGATTTTTCATCCGGAAATGGACGGAGATTTTCGGATGTGCCCTTTTTCACCGTGAACTTGTCCAGTCGTGCGCCGGGGGGCGAACGGCTGGCGAGGACGATGGCAAATGGTACAGCATATCGACGACGCCAAATGCGTCGGCTGCGGCGTATGCGTGCAGAAGTGCCCTCTGGACACCATTCGACTCAACGAACAGGGAAAGGCTTTCATCGCGTATCCCGACGACTGCATGACCTGTTTTGTTTGCGAAAGGCTTTGCCCCGCCGGAGCCATTTTCGTTCATCCGTTCAAGGAAAAGCTGCCCCCGGTCTTTCCGGGTCCCCGGTACGACGCCGTGGAAGGCAACGACCTCAGGGACAAGGAGGTCTACCATGCCTGACAGAAACACCCATATCGTGGAAAGCGACCTTCTCATCATCGGCGGCGGCTCCGCCGGTCTGTGGGCGGCAAAGCGCTTCACCGAGCTTCTGCCCGAAAAGAAGGTCGTCATCGTGGACAAGGGCCCCAAGGAATGGGGCGGCCTCATGTCCATGGCCGGCGGCGACTTCGACGCCGTGCTTCCGGGCGACGACCTGGACGCCTGGCTGGAAGATTTCATCTACTACTTCGACGGACTCTGCGATCAGGAACAGATCGAGGAAATTCTCCGTCGCTCCCATGAGCGTCTGGAAGACTATCAGCGCTACGGCTGCGAGTTCTTCCGCAAGGAAGACGGCACGCTCAAGAGCATTCCCCAGCGCGGCCTTCCCCATGTGAAGCTGTATCCCGCAAAGCTTGTGGGCCGCGGCGGCGAAGACATGGTGCGCAACCTCGTCAAGCAGCTGCGCAAGGCCAACGTGACGAGTCTCGGCCGCATCGTGGTGACCGACCTTCTCAAGCAGAACGGCCGTGTCGTGGGCGCCGTGGGCTTTGACTCCATAAGCGGCGACTTCTACCGCTTCCGTGCGCAGGTGGTCATTGCGGCCACGGGCGTGGGCGGCTGGAAGACCTCCTACGGCAAGAACACCCCCACGGGCGAAGGCGTGGAAATGGTATGGAACGCCGGCGCGAGACTCAAGGACTTCGAGTTCAGCCGCGTGTGGAACATGCCCCGCTACTTCGGCTGGGAGGGCCAGACCAAGCTCATTCCCCTGGGTGCCCGCTTCGTCAACGCCAAGGGCGAGCCCTTCATGGAAAAGTATTCTCCCGTGCTCGGCGTGAATACCGACCCGCATTTCATCACCATCGCCATGGCCATGGAGATCCGTGCCGGACGCGGCCCCATCTATTTCGACATCAGCCGCATCAACCCCGACGATCTCATTCTGCTCCGCCCCCAGAACGGCTGGCAGCTCATGAACTATGAGAAGCTCTGCAAGCTCGGCATGGACCTCTTCCGCGACAACACCGAATGGCTGCCGCAGATGACCATTTCCTACGGCGGCATGGAAGCCGGCATCAAGGGCACCACCAACGTGGAAGGCCTGTTTGCCGCCGGCACGGCCAGAAGCACCGAACCCGGCGTGTATGCCGGCGGTTTTGCGCTCATGAGCACGTCCGTCACGGGCCATCTGGCCGGTGAAGGAGCCGCCGAATTCCTCGCTTCCGCCTCTCCCGTGGAGAGCGATCGCGTCGACGAGGACATCGACGCCCTGCGCGACGCCGTCTATGCGCCTCTCGGCCGCGAAGGCCTCGCGCCCCATGACGTTCTCAGAAAAATCCAGACCGCCATGTTCCCCTACGACGTCTCCATCCTGAAGACGGAAGCCTCCCTCAGGCGCGCCCTCGACGAGATCGTGCGCATCCGCGAAGAAGAAATTCCGAACATGGCCGCCGCCGACACGCACTACCTGCTCAAGCTGCGCGAAATCCGCGGCATGGCGCTCGTGAGCGAACTTTATCTGCGCGCCTCGCTTGAACGCCGTGAGTCCCGCGCCGGTCACTTCCGTGAAGACTTCCCCCATCGCGCCGAGGACGGCCTTGCCTGGATACTCATCCAGAAGGACGAAAACGGCGGCATGAGCTTCAGCAGAAAGCGCGTTCCCCTGGAACGCTACCGCCATCCCATCACCCGGTACTATCAGGACAACTTCCGCTTCGTCACGGAAGAACACTAATACTCCGTTCCCCATCAGGAGAAACACATCATGGCTGCAACCACCAGCACTGCTCCCGCCGCGCCCAAAAAGCCGAACGTCATGTACTTCGTGCACACCATCATCTGCCTTGTCATCATGTTCGGATTCGGGCAGCTTTCCCCCATCGAACCTCTTACTCCGCTGGGCATGAACCTCATCGGCATCTTCCTCGGCGTGCTCTACGGCTGGATCTTCATCGACATCATCTGGCCCAGCATCGCCGGTCTGCTCGCCCTCATGCTCGTCGGCGGCATGAAGCCCGGCGCGCTTCTCAACAAGAGCTTCGGCGACCCCATCGTCGTCATGATGTTCTTCATCTTCGTGTTCTGCGCCACCATCAACTACTACGGCCTGTCCAAGTTCATCTCGCTGTGGTTCATCACCCGCAAGGCCGTGGCCGGCAAGCCCTGGCTGTTCACCTACACCTTCCTCGCCTCCATCATGCTACTCGGCGGCCTGACCAGCGCCTCTCCCGCGGCGGTCATCGGCTGGAGCATCCTGTACGGCGTGTGCGAAGTGTGCGGCTACAAGAAAGGCGACGGCTATCCTACCATGATGGTGTTCGGCATCGTGTACGCCGCTCAGGTGGGCATGGCCATCATCCCCTTCAAGCAGGCCGCCCTCACCGTCATGAGCGCCTATGAAACCATGTCCGGCACGCACATCGACTACGCCAAGTACATGTTCATCGCCATAGTCGCCTGCGCTCTCTGCTCCCTGCTCTTCCTGCTCATCGGCAAGTACATCTTCCGTCCCGACGTGAGCAAGCTCGCCGATCTCGACGCCAGCAATCTCGACAAGGATCAGAGCCTCAGCCTCTCCGGCGTGCAGAAGTCCGTGCTCGGCTTCCTCTTCGCCCTGGTCGCCCTGCTGCTCATCCCCGCCTTCCTGCCCGCGGATCTTGCCGTCGTCAAGTTCCTCAAGAGCATCGGCAACACCGGCATATGCATGTTCCTCGTGGGCATCATGTGCTTCATCAAGGTCAACGGCAAGCCGCTGCTCCGCTTCAAGGCCATGGTCGACGACGGCGTTGCCTGGGGCATCATCTTCATTCTTGCCATGGTCCAGCCGCTCTCCGGCGCCATGGCCAATCCCGCAAGCGGCATCACGCCTTTCCTGATGTCCGTTCTCGAACCTCTGTTCGGTTCCGGCTCTCCGCTGTTCTTCGCCCTGTGCATGGGCCTTCTGGCCACCATCCTCACCCAGTTCATCAACAACGGCGCCGTGGGCGTGGCCCTCATGCCCATCATCTTCAGCTACTGCACCAACAAGGGGGTCGGTCCTGAAATGGCGGTCATCATGGTGGTCATGGGCGTGCATCTGGCCTTCCTCACTCCTGCCGCAAGCTCCAGCGCCGCACTGCTGCACGGCAACGAATGGGCCAGCACCAAGAGCATCTGGAAGTCCTCCCCCATCGTCATCCTGCTCTCCTGGATACTGATGAGCGCCGTCATCGTCATCATGGGTTCGGTACTCTTCTAGCAGCGCAGGTTACGGAAACCTGAACACACAGGCCGGGTCCGGCCCGGCATCTCCAAGGCCCCTTTCCGCCCCCGCGGAAAGGGGCCTTGCCTCAGCTCTTGCCTGCACGCTTCCCTCCTTGTAGAATTTCCGCAGACGCCGCGGCACATCATGTCGCTCCGCCGCCCGAGCAACACGCTTCCCCGCAGGCAGGGCCCTCCATGACAGACCACATCCCTCCGCTTCTTCCCACAACGTCCCTTTCCGGATTCATGCCCTTCGCCGTTCCCGTGGTGCATGGAGAGACCGACGAAAACTCCCCCGTATGGCGCGAGATACGCCGCGAAGGCACGCGCCTCGTCATCCGGGCGGGAACCTTCATCGACATTTCCGGAGACCACCTGCTCGACATGTACTGCCTGGAAAAAGGCAGAGTGCGCATTCTCTTCGACACCCTGGAAGGAAGACAGCGCGCGCTCATGACCTTCGAGCCCGGAGGCATCTTCAATCTGGCCTGCGCCCTTACGCAAAAGGACGCTTCGGGCCTGTACCAGTGCGTGAAGGACAGCGTCATATGGCGCGTGCCGGGCACGACGCTCAAGGACGAAAAGGCCGTCACGGCCTGCCCCGCCCTTGCCGCCTATGCCCTGCGTCAGATGGGCACCGTGGCGCTCATACACAGCACCTTTCTTTCCGACATGCTCATGGACGACTTCGTCATCCGCTTCAGCCGCTATCTTCTGTCGCTTGCCGCGCGATACGACAGCACGGATTTTCCGCTCGGCATCACGCAGGACCGCTGCGCCGCCATGCTCGGCGTGCACAGGGCCACCCTCGGCAGGGCCATACAGCACCTGAAAAAAAACGGCGTCATCGAATGCTTCCGGCGCGGCAGGGTCTGCATTCTCGATCCGGACAAGCTGCGCACGCTCGCGGGCCTGTGATCCTTCCTTCGGACGCGTCTCCCTGTCGCGCGCCTGCCGACGGATTTTTGCCGATTGTCATTCGTGAATAAAATATCAAAAAACATGATCCTCTTCCGCTCGGCATTTTCCCTTCCCTCTTCCGACTTTTCCGTGCAGGCCTTGCCTTTCCCGCCGGAGGACGGTGCCGCCTTCAGGACGGAGGCAAACGCCGCCCTTCCCTTTTTCGACCGGGCTCATGCCCGTATCTTTCTGCCCGCTTTTTCCCTTTTTGAAAACGACGCTGTCGTTTTTTAATAAATTTCATAAATTATTTCAAAGTAGTACATAAAAAATAATTTTTTCTGCCTTTTTTCGAAAAAATGTCGCATGCGCGATATTTTCCTTTTTCGCTTTGTGAAAAAGTGTACGCATCGCTGAGCAAGATGCCCACCACGCGAAGTTCACTTTTTGCGAAGGAGAAGGAATATGCCCCCGGTCATCGACAGAGAAAAGTGCCTCGGCTGCGGCGTATGCGCCGACGTCTGCCCCCTGCAGGTATTCAGTCACAACAGAAAGAAGGACAAGGTTCCCGAAGTGAAGCGCCCCTACGAGTGCTGGCACTGCAACGCCTGTGTGCTGGACTGCCGCGCCCATGCCATAGAACTGCGCCTGCCTCTCACCCACATGCTGCTCTATGTGGATTCCGACACCCTGAAGCCCCGGGACCTGCCCGTCCGCTGAGAAGGATCCGCATCGACCGTTGCATCCCGAAAGGGAATTCTCTTCACTCAACATTTCCCGGAGGTCATCCATGATTCCTCTCAATCAGCAGCATGAAGCCGACGTCGCCGTCATCGGCGGCGGCATAGCCGGACTCATGGCCGCCATCGCGGCGGCGGACAAGGGCGCGAGCGTCGTTCTTCTGGACAAGGCAAACACGAAGCGCAGCGGCGCGGGCGCCACGGGCAACGATCACTTCCTGTGCTGGATTCCCGAAAAGCACGGCGACATCAGCGTGGTGTACAACGAATTCATGGACAGTCAGAACGCCACCAGCAACGACACTCCGCTCGTCATGCGCTTTCTTGAGACCAGTCCTAAAATCGTGAACATGTGGAACGACTGGGGCATCAACATGAAGCCCACCGGCGATTATCACTTTGAGGGCCACGCCTATCCCGGTCGTCCGCGCATCTTCCTCAAGTACGACGGCCACAATCAGAAAGCGGTGCTCACCGAGCAGGCGAAGAAGCGCGGCGTGAAGATTCTCAACCACGCCCCCGTGCTGGAAATGTTCCGCGACGCGGATGGCGTGACCGGCGTGCTGGCTCTCGACGCGTCCGGCGACGAGCCTTCGTTCATCACGGTGAAGGCCAAGGCCGTGGTTGCGGCCACGGGCTACGTGAGCCGTCTGTTCACCACCGATCCCACGCCGAGTCAGATGTTCAACACCAACATGTGTCCTTCCGGCACCGGCGATTCCATAGCGCAGGCGTGGCGCATAGGCACGTATCTCGTGAACATGGAAAAGACCTACCGCCATGCGGGACCGCGCTTCCTCGCCCGCTGCGGCAAGGCCACGTGGATAGGCGTGTACCGCTACCCCGACGGCCGTCCCGTAGGTCCGTTCATCACGAAGCCCAACGTGGAAACCGGCGACATGACGAGCGACGTGTGGTCCTCTGCCTTCACCGATCTCAAGCTGAGCGGCCGCGGCCCGGCCTACATGGACTGCTCCGGCGCAAGCAAGGAAGACCTTGAACACATGCGCTGGGCCATGAAGTGCGAGGGACTCACCGCACTTCTGGACTACATGGACAAGGAAGGCATCGATCCCGGAAAGCACGCCGTGGAATTCGGCCAGTACGAAGCCAACCTCGTCACCAACGGCATAGAAATCGACATCAACGGCGAAAGCAACGTGCGCGGACTTTTCGCCGCGGGCGACATGATGGGCAACATCAGCGGCGACATCGGCGCCGCGGCCGTGTACGGCTGGATTGCCGGACATCATGCGGCGGACTACCGCACCCGGCCTCAGTCCGACATTTCCCAGGAAAACGCCGAAGAGCGCATGGCCTTCTACAGCGCCATCTACGAACGCAAGGTCGGCGCGTCCTGGCAGGAAGCCAACTTCGCCCTGCAGCAGATCATGACCGAATACGCCGACTGCGGTCCGCACCGCGTGCGCTCGGACACCATGCTGACGGCGGGCATCAAGTACCTCGGCGACCTGCGCAAAAAAATCGAAACGCAGATGTTCGCCACCGACGCCCATGAGCTCATGCGCGCCGCCGAAGTCGTGAACCTTCTCGATCTCGGCGAAGCCCTCATGATCTCGGCCAGAGAACGCAAGGAAAGCCGCGGACGCCACATCCGTTCCGACTACACCTTCACCAATCCTCTTCTGAGAGACAAGTTCCTGCGCGTATGGAAGGACGGCGACGCCATAAAGACCGAATGGCGCGACCGCCTCATCTGATCCTCTCCCTTCTCTTCCCCGGTCCTTCGCAAGAAGGCCGGGGAAGAGCGTTCCCGCCTCCCGGAACCCCGCATCCGCCCCGCTGAAGGACCTCGTCCGGCATCTCCGATTCCGAAACTTCCTCCCGCGAGGCCCTTGCGTCATGCCCGAACCTGTTTCCAACAACGCCGACAGCACCGATTCCCGGAATCCTGCGGCGCGAGCCCGGAACTTCGTCACCGTCTGGAGACACTCATGAACGTTCTTCTCATGCTCCGCTGGCCCCTGACCCTCATCCTGCCCGTCATCGTCTACTTCGTCGCTCCGGCCGACATTTCTCCCAAGGCCCCCCTGTTCATGGCCATGACCAGCATGGCCGTGCTGGCGTGGGCCTTCAACGTGTTCCCCGCCATCGGCGTGGCCGCCCTGCTCACCTTCGGCTACACGCTCGGCAACGTCGCTCCCATGGAAGTCATTTTCGGTCCGTGGGCCACGGTGCTGCCGTGGATTTCCTTTGCCGCCGTGGTCATCGGCGAGGCCATGGACCGGACGGGGCTCGCACGCCGTCTCGCACTCGGCTGCCTTTCCCTTGCCGGCGGCAGCTTCATGGGGCTCATGTGGGGCTTCTTCGTCGGCGGACTGGCCCTTGCCCTTGTTCTGCCGTCCATTCTGGCCCGCATGGTCGTGCTGTGCGCCATTGCCTCCGGCATCGTCGACACCCTGAAGCTCGACCACAAGTCGAGAATGTCCTCGGCCATCATCCTCATGGCCTTCATGGCCGCAGCCGCCCCGCAGTTTCTTTTCCTGCACACCTCCGAAAGCTTCATCTGGGCCTTCACCATGCTCTTCAAGGACGGCACCACCGTGGATTTCTGGCAGTATGCCTGGCACGGCTCGCTGTTCTCCGTCATCTACACCATGGCGTCCATGGGCGTCGTATGGCTGGTGAAGGGCAAAGAAAGCCTGACCTCCATGGAAAATGCCCGAGCCTTCCTTGCCGAAAGCAGCAGGGAACTCGGCCCCGTGAGCACCAAGGAAAAAATCCTTCTCGTGCTGGTGGCCGGCATGGTGCTCGCCTTCATGCTCCAGCCCTGGACGCAGGTCGATCCGGTTTTCGTGTTCGCCGTTCTCGCCATGCTCTGCTATATGCCCGGCATAAACATTCTGCCCAATGAAAGCATAGGCAAGCTGGAAATCATGTTCCTCATCTTCATCACCGGCTGCATGTCCATAGGCTTCGTGGGCGGCGCCGTGGGCTTCAACGCCTGGGCCGTACAGCAGGTGCTTCCCGTGCTTCAGGGATGGGGCGAGACCATGTCCGTGCTCATCGCCTACCTCTCCGGCGTGTTCGTCAACTTCCTTCTGACCCCGCTTGCCGCCACGGCAGCCTTCACGCCCGCCATAGGCGAACTCGGACAGGCCCTGAACATGAACCCGCTGCCGCTCTTCTACGCCTTCCAGTACGGCGTGGATCAGTACATACTGCCCTATGAGGCCGTGTACTTCCTCTACATCTTCATCACCGGCCGCGTGACGCTCTCCCACGTCATTCCCGCTCTTGCCGTCCGCACTCTTCTCTGCGGCGTGCTGCTCGCCCTTGTGGCCATTCCGTGGTGGAATTTCGTCGGCATCATGTAAGCAGCTTTCATGCCGACGCTCTCCTGGGCCCGCGCCGAGTCTCCGACAAAGCGCGGGCCTTCCGCGTTTCCGGCCGCGATTGACGCTCCGGCGCTGTCGGGCTAGAATATTCGTTCCTTTCAAATGCCCGGGCATGACGCCCTACCGCATATCACGCAGATTCGAGGAAATCAGCCATGCTTGATCTCAAACTTCTTCAGAAACATCCCGAAGTGGTGGCCAAGGCTCTGGCCGACCGCCATTCCAACATTTCCGTCGACGACTTCCTTAAGCTGGACGAACGCCGCCGTGCGGCTCTTACCGAAGTGGAAACGCTCAAGAGCAAGCGCAATGCCGAGTCGGCCGAAGTGGCCCGCATGAAACGTTCCGGCGAAGACGCCTCCGCTCTTGTGGCCGAGCTCGGCAAGCTCTCCGACCGCATCAAGGAACTGGACGCCGAAACTTCAGAGATCAAGGAACAGGTCTATCAGTGGATGCTGCGCGTGCCCAACATCCCCGACGCCTCCGTGCCCGTAGGACTCGACGAGAACGACAATCCGGAACTCCACCGCTGGGGCACGCCCCGCGAATTCACCTTCCCGCCCAAGCAGCACTTTGAAGTCGGCGCGGCAAAGACCGGACTCGACTTCGAGCGCGGCGCCAAGCTCGCCGGTTCCCGCTTCTGCGTGTCTCACGGCGTGTTCGCCAGAATGGAACGCGCCCTCATGAACTTCTATCTCGACACCCAGACCACCGAGTTCGGCGCCACCGAAATTCTGCCGCCCTTCATGGTCAACGCCGCCACCATGCAGGGCACGGGTCAGCTGCCCAAGTTCGAGGAAGACCTGTTCAAGATGCCCGCCTGGGACTACTACCTCATTCCTACGGCAGAAGTGCCCGTCACCAACCTGCACGCCGGCGAAATTCTTGAAGAAGATCAGCTGCCCCTGCGCTATACCGCGGGCACTCCCTGCTTCCGCTCCGAAGCCGGTTCCGCCGGTAAGGACGTGCGCGGCCTCATCCGCCAGCATCAGTTCATCAAGGTGGAAATGGTGCGCTTCGCCCATCCCGACAAGTCCTGGGAAGAGCTGGAGCACATGCGCCGCTGCGCGGAAATCCTGCTCGAAAAGCTGGAACTTCCCTACCGCACCATCACGCTGTGCACCGGCGACATGGGCTTCGGCTCCGCCAAGACCTATGACGTGGAAGTCTGGCTCCCCGGTCAGAACACCTACCGCGAAATTTCCTCCTGCTCCAACTGCGTGGACTTCCAGGCCCGCCGCGCCAACATCCGCTTCCGTCCCAAGGGCGGCGGCAAGCCCGAGTTCGTGCATACGCTGAACGGTTCCGGCCTGCCTACCGGCCGTTCTCTCGTGGCCATCATTGAAAACTACCAGCAGGAAGACGGCTCCATCGTCATTCCCGAAGTGCTGCGTCCCTACATGGGCGGCCTGAAGGTCATCACGCCAGACATGTAATCGCTCCGCCAGACATCAAAAGCGGGAGACGGCTGCGGCCGTCTCCCGCTTTTTTCATGCTCTTTTCCCGAAAAACATTCAGGACATTCCCGGTCATCGTCCTTTCCGGCAATCGAAAAGGCCTGCCCGAGACGGGACGCAAGAGACTGAATCCGCCCTACTTGTGCAAAATAATGCAAGCCCCGTACCAAAACAAACGTTCCGTCCCGATTCCGTGTCTTTTCTTCCCGCATGACGCCCACGAAAACGCTCCTTCATCCCCCTGAGCATGAACTTCAGAGCCATCATATCGGAATTCTTTTCGACTTGTTGCCTTTCATTGAACAACAATGTGAAATTTTGAGCTTTATTTTTTTGAGGTCTTCTGATTTGTCTGAATAACGAAATCCGTTCCTTCTCCTGTACGGATACTCGCCTTTCAACCATCGAATTTCAGGAGCTTCACATGAACAGACGTCAGTTTTTATACGGAAGCGCGGCCATGGCACTCATGAGCGCCATGCCCTTTCATGCCCATGCCACGGAAGGCCCCGTGGTAAAGACGGCCAAAGGAAGCGTGCGCGCTCTTGTCATGGACGGCGTGCACGTCTTCAGGGGCGTTCCCTGCGGCATGCCCCCGTATGAGGGAAAATACCGTCTTGCCCTGCCCGAGCCCGTGCAGGCCTGGAGCGGCGTGCTCGACACGGTCAAGTTCGGCGACATTCCGCTGCAGCCCGACGGCAAGAACAAGCCCCTCGGCGGCGGTGACTGCCTGCGCCTGAACATCTGGAGCCCCGCCCCCGGCAAGACCAAGTGCCCCGTCATGGTCTACATTCCCGGCGGCGGCAGCACCCGCTGCGACAACAACGACGTGCGCTTCGACGGAACGGCCTTTGCGCAGGACGGCGTCGTGCTCGTCACCATCAACTACCGCGTGAACGTGGACGGTTTCCTCAAGATCAAGGGCGTTCCCTCCAACCTCGCCCTGCGCGACATGATGTTCGCCCTGCGCTGGGTGCAGGAGAACATTGCGGCCTTCGGCGGCGATCCCGACAACGTCACGGTGTTCGGCCAGTCCGCCGGCGCCACGCACATCACCTCCCTCATCTCCTCCGACAAGACGAAGGGACTTTTCCGCCGCGCCATTCTCCAGAGCCCCGCAGCTCTGGCGCAATACGACGCCGCGCTGGCCTCCAAGGTTTCCGCCGCCCTGCTCGACTTCTACGGCATCGAGGACAGCCGCGAAGCCGTGGCCGCCCTTTCGCCCGAAAAGCTGCTTACCTTCTCCGCTTTCATTGCCGCGCAGAACAAGAAGCCCGAATGGTGCCGCATGCTCGGCGGCAACATCGCCATATTCAAGCCCTACTACGACGGCGACATACTCATGAAGCGCCCCGTGGACGCCATTGCCGAAGGCGCGGCAAAGGGCATCGAACTCATGGCAGGCAGTGCTGAAGAAGAATGGCGGCTCTACACCGTGCCGAGCGGCGCCATCGACAAGATCGGCGACGGCGCGGTCAAGGGCTTCATCGACTCCACCGGCTTCCCCGCCGACATCGCGGACCGCTACCGCAAGGCCGGACGCGGACAGACCGCCGGCGAAATATTCACCGCCCTTCAGTCCGACTTCGTATTCCGCATGGCCGCCAACAAGGTTCTGGAAAGCCAGGCCAAAGCCGGCGGCAAGGTATGGGCCTACTCCTTCGCATGGAAGAGCGATGCCGCCAACGGCAGACTCGGCGCGGCTCACAGCGTGGACGTGCCCTTCGTGTTCAAGAGCCTGCACAAGGACTCCCCGCGCATCAAGAGCACCCTCGGCACCAATCCCCCGGATTCTCTGGCTCAGGCCATGCACAGCGCATGGGTGAAATTCGCCACCACCGGCAATCCCGGATGGACGCCCTTCGACCTTGATCGCCGCATGACCATGCGCTTCAACGCCGAAAGCAAGGAAGTCTCGGATCCGTGGAAGACGGAACGCGGGAACATGCCGCTGAAGTAAGCCCCGGCCCGTGCGGACAGACGTGCTCCCCCGTCCGCCCGGAAACAGTCCTGCCAGCACGCTGAACCTCCCCTGAAAAAGACGCCGCGAGGGCGGAACCTTCCCGCAAAGGAAGTTCCGCCCTCGTCATTTTTCATGTCCGTCGAAGCACGCGCCAGGCGACATGCCGCATGTTCCGCCGAAAAACCGGACGGCAGTCCGAAAGACGACTTTTCCCCGGAGCTTCCGACCGGCAGTTCTATGCCGTTGACCCCCGTTTCTCATTCTCCGCCGGAGCATCCACAAGGGCAATGCTGCTGCAGTCCTTCTGCTCATAGGCGGATGCCCCGCGATACAGCGCCACGGCGCATTCCGCCAGAGGCATATGGAGCCCGGGATGTCCGGCAGCGCACCTCATGGCTATTTCCATGTCCTTGAGCATGAGCCCCAGCGTGAACACGGGCTCATAATCGCCCTTCACCATGCGGCCAAAGTTGCGGGAAAACTGCGTGGATCCTCCGGCGCTTTCCCGAGTCACTGCCGCAAGGGTTTCCATGTCCAGCCCCAGCGCGGAGGCAAAGCGGTAGAATTCTCCCACGGCCGCAAGATTCACGGCTCCCAGCAGATTGGTCATGGCCTTGATGGTCTTGCCCGTTCCCACCTCTCCGAGCCTGAACACCTTTTCAGCCATGGCGGAAAGCACGGGAGAAGCGGCCTCGAAATCCGCATCCTTCCCCGCACCGAGCACCACCAGCGTTCCGGCCACGGCTTTGGGCCTTGCTCCGGTAATGGGCGCATCCAGCACTCGCACTCCCCGGGGACGACACAGATTCTCCACTCTGCGCACGGCCTCGGGCGTGCAGGAACTCATTTCCAGCACGATGCATCCCTTTTCCACGAACTGCCCGAACTGAGCGTTCTCATAGACGTCAAGCACGGCCCTGTCATCCGGCACCACGCTTATGACGAAGTCCGCTCCCGACAGCATGTCCTTCAGGGACGACACCAGCACCGCGCCGTGCCTCACGGCCTCCTCGGGGCCGGACGGACTCCGATGCACCATGACCCGCACTTCATGGCCGGCCTTCAAGAGATTGACCGCCATGGGAAGTCCCATGCTGCCCAGTCCGAAAAACGCCACAACAGCCATAACGCCTCCTAGAGTATGCCCATGGCCGCCCACCAGGCCATGCCCGCGGTAGCCAGAAAAACAACGTTGATCACGAACTTGATGGTCATGATGGACAGAAAGTCCTTCACGCGTATGAGTCCGAGCGAAAAGGCCACCAGATACACGGCCGTTTCATACGGGAACCAGAGCTGAGCCGTGCCCTGATAAAAGATGTAGAACATGGGCTCAAGATTGAAATTCAGATCCCGGCATATCTGGGCAAAAGGCAGACCGAAGGAAGCCAGCACCGCAAGCGGCGTCATGAGGAAGTTCAGAAGAACGCCGGCAAGATAGGTGGCGCACAGAAACGTCGTCTGGCTCACGTTCTGCAGCATGGGCACGATGCTGACCGACACGAAATGACCGAATCCCACCGCGCTGCCCGCCGAACCTATGCCCATGCAGGCGATAATGAAGAACAGCACGGAGAACTGCACGTCCTTCAGATCCTGCTGCGTCCCCACGTTCATGCCGGGCATATAGAGAATCATGGGTGCAAAGATGAAGCCGTACACCATGCTGATGTGATGATACTGATGCGTGAACAGAAATATCACCAGAGCAACAAGGACGATGATGATCTTCCATTCCTTCACGCTGAGACGACCGAGCGCAGCCAGTTCCCTTTCAAAATTCTCCCTGCCGCTGAGCGGGGAATCCGGACGGCAGTAACGGCCGATGGCCGCGGCAACAAGATAGTTGCCCACGAGAAACACGGCGTTGTCCTTGAAAAACGCGGGATACGAGGGAACGATTTTCTCCACGGGAGCGGCCGCGTTGTAAAGGATGGAAATGAAATCGGGAGAATAGATGAAATAGTTGGCGTCCATGTAGAAAATGACCGTGGCCACCATGAGTCCGGCGGATGCCCGGCTTCTTCCGAGCTGAAGAGCCTCGCATATGCCGTAGGCCACCACGATGACGGCAATGCACGCCATGGTGCCCTGAAGAAAAATTCTGGCGACCAGGGCCAGCGTGGCCATGGCCAGAACCAGCTTCATGTAGCTGCCGTTGGTATGGATGGCCGCATAGTAGGCCATTCTTTTCAGAATGGTCGTCTTCTGCACGACGGACACGATGATGAGAGCACCGAGCGTCATCCATGCGGGATCGGCCGTCCACGGCCCGAGCACGGCCTGAAGGGGAGCTATGCCCGAAAGGCCGTACAGAAACATCATGATGAGGGAAACCACCAGATTGTCGGTGAGCTCCAGGGCATACCCCATGACGCCCCACAGCGTGATGGCCAGAAATACCTTGATGTTCCAGGTGAACGCCTCGCTTTCGGGAAGAAGCAGGAGGGAAAGAGGCAGAAGGAAATTGATGGCCCATTTAATGTTGGTCACGCGACCGGATGATTCAGACATATGAAAACTCCACGGTCGGCATCAGGCGTCGGCACGGGTGCAGAGACCGTGCGAAACTGCTGCTGCAAGGCTGAGATTGCCGCGAATGAGCGAAGAGAGGGAAGGCTGTCCCGCCGTCCAGGCCACGAACACCGCAATCATGGCCATGAGACCGCGGGGACGGGAAAAGGCATCGAGCGCATCCACCAGAGAGTGAGGCGACGCCTCTACCTCCGTAGCGCAGACGAAAAAATCCGACGTCTCCGTAGAAAGGGAGACAAAGCGTTCCTCTCCGGCTTTCGGCAGGCCGTTCCACGGCATGCCGAAAGCCTTGGCCGTGTGGGCGGTCTCTTTGTCGGCCCAGGCCATGACTTCGGCGAAGTCTTTGTTTCCACCATGCAGTGCGGCGTCGAAGCTGCGTACCTCACGTGCGTAACGCTCAAGGTAAAAGGGCTCCCTGCCCTGCGGCGTCTGCTTTGTGCTGAGAAAATTGTCCGTGACTCGTTCCGTAATCACGAAATAGTGGTCGCCGCAGGAAAGAAAGTCGAGGCCGTCCAGCGTGGGAAGCGGGCAGGATGCCGTAATGCCCTGCTCCGCCAGCACTCGGGAAATATGAATGTGATGCCTGAGCCCCTCAAAATTTCCCCCGGTCTTCAGGCTGTAGTCCGGCCCGAGATGCCATACGCCCGTGGCTATGGCCGCACCGGAGTCCTTCGCCTCCTGAATCGTTCTTCCTTCCAGTCCCCAATGACTGAGAATTTCATGGAGATTCTCTTTCATTGCGTCATCTCCCGGATACAAAACGAGCCGGAAAAGAGTTTTCACCCCTCATTCTCCGGCTCTTAATTAATTATAAATTCTGAATAGTTTCGTAAGAAACGGAGTTGTCGGGCTGCACGCCTTCAAAGTTCATGGCCTTGTAGTCGGTGCGGTCCAGCGTCATGCGCAGGGCCAAGGGTCTTGCGTCCTTGTCCAGAGGATCCATGACGAGTCGGCGTCCCAGCGTTTCCATAAGGTCGCATTCCGCATAAACGCAGCCTTCCACATCGTGCGGAAGCGAATTGCTGATGCAGTCGCCCGCCACGTTGAACACGGCGGCCCGTCCGCCGCCCAGCGTACCGTCCACGCCGTTGGGCAGGCACTCGATGTATTCAGGATGTCCCGTTCCGTCGCAGAGCACGTCGATGACGTCCTGAGCCATCATCTGCGTGGAGTACAGGGCAAAGGCCCGCAGTCCCATGGCCGCATAGCGGGTGGCCGTGCGCGACATGTCGTAGGGAGAGAACAGGGGCATCTGACCTTCGCGGGGCGTATGCATGGGCGGCCAGCCGGCGCAGTGAATCTGTTCGCCCTGGCCGAGCAGGCAGGAAAGATTCATGGGATTCAGATGCTCGCCGCACTGAAGGCCGCCTATCTTGCCGATCTCGGTGTCGAATACCTGCATGGTGCTGCCGTTGCCGCAGGCCCATACGATCTTCTCGCATCCGGGAGGCGACATCTTGCGGTGCTTGCCCATGAGATTGCCCTTGTTGTCGAACCAGAACTGCGTGAGATACAGCGTGGTACCGTCCGCTTCCGTGGCGGAAATGCACACGAAGATATGATTGCGTCTTGCCGCTTCGCTTATCTGACGCATTTCCGGGCTTCCGCAGGTAAGCGCGTTCTGATGCAGCTTCATGAGGAACTTGTGCCCGAACGAAGGCGCTCCCATCCATATCCACCACGGATAGCCGGGCAGAAATGCCTCGGGGAAGTCAATGAGCTCGGCGCCGTTGCGCCCGGCCTCGTCAATGAGCGCGCAGGCTTTGTCCACGGACGCCTTCAAATTCAGGAAGACGGGAGCGGCCTGTACGGCGGCGACTTTGACGGTGGGAAAGATCATACGTATCTCCTTGTTGATCAGATGATGCCCCGTGTTCCGTCAACAAACGAACGGGAATGGTTTTCCATAATTTTCACAAATGATCACAAAATGAAAACACCTTGTTTTTTCTCCCTTCACCGGACCGGAGACGAAGGGAGAAAAAACAGCGTGCCCTGGAAGAAAAACGGTTCCGTGCCGGCCTCGGGCCGGCACGGAACGCATGATTACAGTCTGCAGGCGGCGTCGTAGCCGTTGCGGATGGCATGGCGGACGTTCTTCGGGCCTTCGGCGCAGTCGCCGGCAAGCCAGAAGGTGGGAGCGCAGTCGCGGAAGGCTTCCGCCTCATTCTGCAGCGCACGGGTGCCGAGGGCAATGACCACGGTGTCGGCTTCAAGGAAGCGGACGCCGTCGGGGGTTTCCACTTCCACGCCCTTGTCGGTGATCTTCTTGCAGCATGCCTTAGTCAGGTAGGAAACGTGCTCGTTGGTGTCGATTTTTTCCACCAGAACAATGCGCTGCGTGTAACCCGTGCGGCGGGCAATGTACTCGTCCATTTCCACCATGGTGACGTCGTGTCCACCTTCAGCGAGGTGCAGGGCGCATTCGCAGCCCGTGTCGCCCGCGCCCACGATAACGACCTTCTGGCCCACGGCGTCGCGGTTCACGAAGGCCTGCGTGGCCAGCATGACGTTCTTGCCGTCGATGCCCGGAATTTTAGGCAGGGCGGGCACGGAACCCGTGCAGGCGATGACCACGTCGGGGTAGGCGGCTTCGATGAGTTCGGGGGTGGCTTCCGTGTTCAGGAACACCTTGATGCCGAGCTGACCCACGCGATGGATGAGCCAGTTCTTGAATTCCATGAGCGGATACTTGAAGGACACGTAGTCGGCAAAGTAGATCTGACCGCCGAGGTGATCGCTCTTTTCATAGAGGCGCACTTCGTGACCGCGTTCAGCCGCAGTAATGGCGGCCTGCATGCCGGCGGGGCCGCCGCCGATCACGGCCACGACCTTCTTTTCGGTGGCCGGAGGAATGATGTCGGTTTCAATGCCTATGCGGGGGTTCACGGAGCAGGCATAGCGCTTCACCACGTCTCTGGTGAAGCCGGTGATGCCGCCGCCGAACACGCGGGCGTTCTTTTCATCCAGGCAGTTGAAGCACTTGATGCAGGGACGGATTTCCTCGCGCTTGCCGAGACGGGCCTTGTTGGCCCATTCGGGATCGGCGATGACGGTGCGGGCCATGGCCACGGCGTCGCAGTGACCTTCGGCGATCATGCGTTCGGCGTCCTCGGGATCGGTAATGCTGCCCACGATGATGACGGGGATCTTGATGCCGTGCTTCTTCGCCTCAATGCCCATGTATTCGTTGGGGCACTTGGGCATGAACTCGGAGGGAAACATTTCGGGACGGCTGCGCAGCACGCCTCGGTTGCCGCGGGAGAAATGCACGAGGTCGATCTTGTCCTCGATCATCTTGATGAACTCGCAGGCTTCGTCGATTTCCAGGCCTCCGGGCTGACCTTCGGTGCCGGAAATGCGGTATTCCAGCAGAAAATCGGGACCCACGCGCTTGCGGATTCTGTCCAGCACCATCATGGGGAAGCGGGCACGGTTTTCCAGACTGCCGCCCCATTTGTCCTTGCGGTGATTTTCCGCAGGAGAGAGGAATTCGCCGAGCAGCCACTGATGCGCGCCGTGCACGAGGCACATCTTGAAGCCGGCATTCTGGAGGAAGTGGCAGGTTTCGGCAAAGTGATCGGCCACCTGATCCATCTGTTCCTCGGTGATCTCATCCACAACCTGCCCGTTGGGCAGCACGCAGCCGGAAGGAGCAATGGGGTTTCTGCCGCCGTTGACCAGCGGGAAGGCATATTTTCCGCCATGCTCGATTTCAATGGAGGCGATGGCGCCCGCCTGATGAATGGCGTCGGTCATCTGCGTGAGGTACGGAAGGTTGTTGATGTCCTGAAGGTTCACGTTATGGAAGTGAGAACGCCCGCGATCCTGATCAACAGCCGCTTCACCAAGAGTCACGCAGGCCGCGCCGCCGAGAGCCCTGTTGCGGAAATGCGCAATGGACTCGGGACGAATGTATCCCTCGGGAGTGATGAAGTGCATGGCCTGCGCCGTGGGGGCGGTCCAGATGCGGTTTCTGAAACGGATCTTTCCGACCTGAAGAGGCTCAAAAAGATGGGGATAAGAACGGATCATGGCATACTCCTGTGATGACCGGCTGAAGGGCCGGAAACTTGCTTTTACCGAAATAAAAGCAAAAAGCATGCCAAAACAAAATATATAATATTATCAATGAGATAAAATCTAATCTCATCATATTTAGTAAACTGTTCATCATATGTTGTATCACTTGCTCCCCATATTTGGTAAATCATGCCGTATGCCCAGTTTCTGCATCCTGGCCCGTAGCGTATTGGGGTGCACGTCCAGAATTTCAGCGGCGCCGCCCTTGCCGCTGATCTTGCCGCCGGAAAGCTCCAGCGCACGAAGGATATGTCTGGTCATGGCCATATCGAGCGTTTCAAGGCGTTCCCGACCGGACGGAACGGCGTCTGCGCGCATCACCGGTTCCGACGCCTGCTCCTGAGGCATGAAGCGGGCGCTCGGAGAAATGACCAGAGGACGACGCATGTCGCCCATCCACAAAATGACGGCCCTCTCCACGGCATTGCTCAGCTCGCGCAGATTGCCGGGCCACGGATAGGCAAGCAGCTCCCGCATGTTCTCCGGCGAAGGCTCGGGGAGATTCTGCACGCAGAATTCGGAGCACTTCCGTGCGATGAAAAACCGTATCAGCACGGGGATGTCCTCCGGCCGACGCCGCAGCGGCGGAATGGCTATGGGAAACACGCTGAGCCGGAAATAAAGATCTGAGCGAAAGCTTCCGCTCTGCACCATCTTATCGAGGTTGCGGTGCGTGGCGGCTATGATGCGTACGTCAATGCGCCTCTCCTCGTCGCCGCCCACGCGTTCCAGCACGCCTTCCTGAAGTACGCGCAGAAGTCTGGTCTGTGCAGGAAGAGAAAGCTCCCCCACCTCGTCAAGCAGCAGCATGCCCCTGTGAGCACGTTCGAAAAAGCCTTTTCGGGAAGACACGGCTCCGGTAAACGCCCCCTTTTCGTGGCCGAACAGCTCGCTCTCCATGAGCGATTCCGGCAGACTGCCGCAGTTCATCTTTATGAAGGGAGCATCCACGCGACCCGAGGCGCGGAACAACGTCTCGGCCACGGCCTCCTTGCCCGTGCCGGTTTCCCCCAGAAGCAGCACGGGACAGTCCTGCCGGGAAACCTGCCAGATCATTTCGCAGACCTGCCGCATGCCCGGAAGCTGCACCAGTGGAAGATAACGCCCGGACTCCGTCTGCTTTCCGGCGGCAGGCAGAGACACGTGACGCCTGAAATAACGCATGAGATCGTCCAGCAGCGCAAAGGCCGCGTCGACGTGCCAGGTCTGGAACACGCGCTCTCCCCGATGCTCGAGATCGATGAGGGACAGCGAAAAAATGAAGCGTCGCGCGACCACGGCCCTGATGATGAGCGCCGAGAACTTTCGTTCGGGGAAAAGCCGGTGGATGACGCCGAGGGTGATGCCGTGATCCTCCTGATTGCCGAGTCTGACCACGCGTTCCGGACCATGACCGAGTGCCAGCAACTGTTCGGGAGTGCTGTTGAGCGCCATTCGACGAGCTCCGGCCATGTCGGGAAAAACGAGCATGCGTTCTTCGCCGGGATGCTCCGTGGCCGCGGTAACCAGAATATGGTCGAGCGGAAAGTGCTTCTTCAAAATGCGGAAAAGCTCCGCCATACCTTCCGGCAGCGCCATGTCCTGCCGGAAAAAAGCCTTCATGTCCTCTCTGAGCTCATGAACGGCATCATCCGGGGTCTTTCCCGGAGGAAAAAGAAACGTGAACATGCCAGCCTCGATAAAACCTGTCCGTGGCCTGCAGGCCGTCAGAAGCATTGCGCCTGCCGACCCCGTCCGCTGCAAAACAGGCGGTCCTTTCAGAGCGCCGCAAGTTTCTGATCCGAGCCCACGGCGCATCATCTTGTCCATGCTTTTGAAGACATGGAGCAGTTTTCATGCAAAATATGCCAGATTTGCGACCTCAGGTCGAGTGGCTGGCGGAAGCGTGAACGCAAACGGCGGGACCTCCCGGCCCCGCCCTTCATGTTCTGCGCCTATCCCTTCCAGGAAGGAAACGTGATGCCCGTTCTTCGCTTCAGCTCCTTCAGAAAGGCACCGATGTCCATGCCGTTCCATATCTTTTCCACCTCGCGCAGCAGCACGTCGGCATCCACAATCCATGAGCCTCCATGCATGAGAGCATGAAAGGCCATGCCGAGACAATAGGTAAGAGCCCCGGCCACGGCGGCCCCCGCAAGGGAGCCCGCCACGGGCACGAACTTGCACAGCTGCGAGGCCAGCATTCTGCCTGTCGAGCGCGCCAGCAGAGGCCCGAGGAGTCTGGCGGCCATATCCCAGGTGAACTGCC
>NZ_CAJJIC010000003.1 GCF_905187505.1 uncultured Mailhella sp. | reverse complement strand
GGAGAGCCGGACACAGACTTGCAAAGACTTCCGAATCGCACCTTCTGCCGTCATGAAACCCCTCTGAGCGACGGTGACGGCGCGCCGTCACGTGCTCCTGCCGGAAAGACTACGTCCGTCTCTTCCCGCAGGCGACGCCTACTGAAGAATGTCGCCTTCGTCTTCCCACACGGCGCTCAGCATGGTGCGCACGCCGAAGCCAGTCGCGCCCTTGGCGTTGATGGGATTTTCTGCGTTGTCCGCAGCGGCCATGTCGATATGGGCCCAGCGGACGTCTTCCTTCACGAACTGCTGGAGAAAGACCGCGGCGTTGATGGCTCCGCCCTCGCGACGACCGGAGTTCACCATGTCGGCGCACGCGCTTTTCAGCGAGGCCAGTCCGGCGTCCGTCCACAGCGGCAGACGCCAGTTCCGTTCGCCGAGGTTCATTCCGGCCTCATGCAGCAGGGCGGCCAGGGCATCGTCGGAAGAAAAGAGCCCCGCGGCATCCATGCCGAGAGCCACGGCACAGGCGCCGGTAAGCGTGGCTATGTCGATGAGGCGGAAAGGCACATACACGTTCTGGGCCCAGCAGAGCGCATCGGCAAGCACGAGCCGCCCCTCGGCGTCGGTGTTCACGATTTCCACGGACTTGCCGTTTTTGGCGACAACGATGTCGCCGGGACGCGTGGCATGACCGCCGGGCATGTTTTCCGCACAGGCCATGATGCCAACCACGGGACGCTTCGGCGCACAGGAGGGGGCAAGGCGTCCCAGCGCCTCCATGACGCCGAGCACGGCGGCCGCGCCGGACATGTCGCCCTTCATTTCCTCCATGCCCTTGGCAGGCTTGAGGCTGATGCCGCCGGAATCGAAGCACAGCCCCTTGCCCACGAGCACCACGGGGTCACGGCCCTCCGCACCGCGGGGAACGTATTCCACCACGGCCATGCGCGGCTCTTCGGCCGACCCCCGGGCCACGGCGAGATAGGCGTTCATGCCCTCGCTCTCAAGATCGGAAGGCCCGAGCACCCGCAGCGTCATGCCGTATTTGACGGCCACCTCCCGGGCCTTTTCGGCAAAGGCGGAAGGCGTCATGACATTGGCAGGATCGTTGGCCGCGTCGCGGGCAAGCATGATGCCGGCGGCCTCGGCCTCGGCCATTCTCGCCGCTGCGCGCACGCCGTCTTCCACGAACTCCCCTTCCAGCATGAGCGCCAGCCAGCGAGGATCGTCGTGTCTGCTCTTTTCGCTCTTCCAGCGCTCGTAGCGATACAGGGCAAGGAATGCGGAAATCACGGCTTCGCGAGTCAGAGTTTCCAGGGCCACTCCCATTCTTTCCGCCACGCGGGCAAGCGATGCGCCGTCAAGACCGACGGTGGCAAGATCATACTCGCGGCAGAGACGGACCGCTCTGCCCACGGCATGACGGAACACGGTCAGATCCGCCTTGTCCACCCTGCCCAGCCCCGCACCGAGCACACGGGAAATCTCCATGGCCTGCGGCCCGTAGAACATGACGAGCTCATCCCGGTGTCCGCGAAAATCGCGCCATGCCGGGGCTATGCCCAGCCAGAGAGCGCTCTGCGAAAGGACCGGGCAGGCTTCTTCCACGCCCTCGCCTTCAAAAACGAACGTGATGACAACATCGGCCTTCCAGCGGGAAGGCCCGCCGGTCTGAAATCGGATATCCATGCGACTACCTCAACAAGTCATTATTAATAAAAACGGTCCTCCGGAATCTGAAGACGCGGAACCGTAAACATCATGAATGCGGACGGCGACGTTCCCGACGCGCTCCCGGAGAGGAAAAACGCTGCTTTCTGTCGTCAGCGGATTCTTCCGGCTCCTTGCCAAGCCCCACGGCACGCCGCAGGGCCGACACCTCGGCGTCGGAAAGCGGACGCACCCTGCCCGGCGCCAGAGAGCCGAGCTCGAGGGGACCTTCCTTCACCCTTTTCAGACGAAGAACGGTAAAGCCCACGTCGCGGCACATGCGGCGTATCTGACGGTTGAGCCCCTGATGCAGCACCATTTCCAGAAGCACTCCGCGCCCTGACGACGACAACACGTTCACTTCCACCGGCGCCAGCCTGTCGCCTTCCGCCAGCGTCATGCCCCGGCGCATGAGAGAAAGCGCCGCGGACACCGAGGATTCTCCGCGTTCCGGCCTGACGAGGACCTGATAAACCTTGGACAAATGCCAGCGCGGATGGGTAAGCCTGTGCGCGAGCTCCCCGTCGTCGGTGACAAGAAGCAATCCTTCGGAAAAGAAATCAAGCCTGCCCACGGGAAAAAGTCGCCGCCGGTTCCACGGCTCCGGCACAAGATCAAGAACGGTTTCCCGCCCCTCGGGATCGCTGGCCGTGGACACGACGCGCACGGGCTTGTTGAGCATGAGCCAGCAGGAATCCGCCCGTTCATCCTTCAGCGTTACGGTCCGGCCGTCCACAGACACGACGTCGCCGGGCAGCACCCTCTGCCCCGGACTTTCCGCAGGCACGCCGTTGATGCCGACTCTGCCGGCAAAGACAAGTTCGTCGGCTCTGCGGCGCGAGCATACTCCGGCATCCGCAAGAGCCTTGTTCAATCTGATACCTTCCGACACGTGCTGCATCTCCTCAATGGGGGCAATCTCATTTCCCCCGGAAAAAAGTCGTCTTTCTCCACTGGAACATCGGGATAATGTGGGCTATCATACCTTCCGTCAAGAGTATTCGACAAGGCCGTCCCTTTTTCCCATCATAAAGAACAAGGCAAGAACAAAGAATCATGCATCTGCCCCCAGCCTTTACCTCCGCGCTTTTCTCCCATCTGTATACCGCCATCTGCGCGACCCTCCGCATACAGGAGGAAAACCGCGAGGAAGTAGACTCCATCCATGCGGGGGGGGAACGACTCATCTTCTGCCTCTGGCATGACGAGCTCTTCTCGCTCATTCCCGTCTCCCGCCAGCTGCGCGTGGTCTCCATCGTCAGCCCGAGCTCGGACGGCGACATGCTGGCCCGCATTCTCGCCTCCAAGAACGTTGGAGCCGTGCGGGGTTCCAGCACCCGCGGAGGCGTGCGGGCCCTGCTCAGTCTTGCCCGCATGATGAAAAACGAGCAGGTGCACGCCTGCATCACCGTGGACGGTCCCGCGGGGCCGCGTCACAAGACCAAGGAAGGGCCCTTCTTTCTGGCCAACCGCACCAACGGCCGCATCATGCCCGTACGCATCTACGCAAGGAACGCGCTGCGCTTTCCCACATGGGACAGATTTCAGGTTCCCCTGCCCTTTTCCAAAGTCATCATCCGCTTCGGCCACGCCTGGGGGGAAGGCTCGAAGGAAATTCCCGACATTGAAGAGGAAACCATGCTCAGGGCCAGCGCCCGACTGGAAAAGGAACTTCACGAGCTGGCCGTGGGGCTCATTCCCGGAGTCACGGCATGACGCGCTCTGAACGCCTGCGCTTTCACCTGCTCTGCGGAGCGGGACACGTTCTGCGACTTCTGGGCTTTCCCGGAACGGCCTTTCTCGGCAACCTGACAGGCCGCATCATCTGGCGCTGCGTGCCTTCCCGCCGTCTTCTGGCCGTCGCCAACATCATGAGACATCTCGGCATGGACAGAGAATCCGCAGAACGCACGGCCAAAGCGAGCTTCTGCCATACCGGCCGTTCCTTTCTGGAAATACTGCTTACCGGCAAATTCGGCATGGACTCCCCCAGACTGCGCATCGAGTCCCCGGAACTCATGCAGAAGCTGCGTGAATGCGACCGCCCCATCGTGGCGGCCACGGCCCACTACGGTTCGTGGGAACTGCTCGCCTCCATGCTCGGCCAGCTCTACGCTCCGCCGCGTCCGCGCATGGTGGTGGTGCGCCGCTACCACGATGCGGCGGTACAGGCATTCATCGCCTCATGCCGCGAAGCCACGGGCGCCGACATGATAGGACACCGGAACGCTGCCATGAGCGTCATACGCGCCCTGCACAAAAAAGGCATCGTGGCCTTTCTCGTGGATCACAACACCTCGAGCTCCGAAGCGGAGTTTCTGCCCTTTCTCGGTGAAGTTGCGGCCGTGAACATGGGGCCCGCGCTTCTTGCCGTGCGCACCAAAGCCCTTGTGTGGCCTGTGGTGCTCATGCGTGAAGGCCCGGACTATGTCTTCCGCCTGAAGGATCCGCTCGATACCGCCACTCTGGAAGGCACACGTGAAGAACAGATCAAACAGGCTGCAACCTTCTATACGCAGGCCATAGAAGGCTTCATTCGTGAAAATCCGGAACAGTGGTTCTGGATGCATGACCGCTGGAAAACCAAGGAACACGTTAAAAACTGAGCCTTTGAAGCCGATATCGTCCGACAATGGACATGTCTAGTGTGCACATGTCCAAAAACAGGACACAAAAGAGGCCCTTTTCCGAACCGTATCCCTGATTTTTCAACCTTTTTCAAAAAAATAATAGCTGGCACAATTATTGCATGAGCATTCCGGTACAATGGTACAAATTTCTCAAGGGAGTGGCTCATGGCTTTTTCATTGACAAGGGAAGGAATCAAACCCTTCGCCAAAGCTCTGGCACTGGCGCTGGCACTGTTCCAGATCTGGTTCACCTCTGGCTTCGGAGTACTGGACGGTTCCATGATGCGCGTCGTCTTTGTGGCGTTCATCACGGCACTTATTTTCCTGTATATCCCATGCCGAAAATTCGATAAGGGCGAAAAGGAGCCCACTTGGTGCGTGCTCCTCGACTTGTGCCTGGCCCTGCTCGCCCTGTCCGTTGCCGTGTGGTACGGCATGCATCTGGACGAAATCACGACGCGCATGCGCTACATCGACGAGGTTTCGACGTCCGCCAAGTTCTTCGGCTGCGTCACCGTGCTTCTGGTGTTTGAAATCACTCGCCGTACCACGGGCTGGGCTCTGGTCATCGTGTCCGGCATTCTGGTTCTCTACACCTTCTTCGGCGACATGCTGCCCCGCGCCGTCAAGCACACCGGCTTCGACTTCGGCACCATCGTCGAACATCTCTTCCTGCTGAACGAAGGCGTGTACGGCATCCCGATCGGTACTGCCACCTCAACGCTGTTCGGCTTCATCATGTTCGGCACCTTCCTTGAAAAGTCCGGCATGAGCTCCATCTTCATGGATCTGGCCTGCTACCTCACCCGCAACTCGCAGGGTGGTCCCGCCAAGGTGGCCATTTTCGCCTCGGCCCTGTTCGGCACCATTTCCGGTTCCGCGTCGGCCAACGTGTACGGCACGGGCATCTTCACCATTCCGCTCATGAAGAAGGTCGGCTATCGCGCTCCCTTCGCGGGCGCCGTGGAAGCCGTGGCCTCCACCGGCGGACAGCTCATGCCCCCCGTCATGGGCACGGCCGCCTTCCTTATGGCCGACCTGTCCGGCGCCGGTTATCTGGCTGTGGCCAAGGCCGCTCTCATCCCTGCCATCCTGTACTATCTCTCCCTGCTCTTCATGATTCACTTTGAAGCCGTGAAGTACAACCTCGGCAAGCTTGATCCCGAGATGGTGCCTTCCGGCAAGAGCATTCTGCGCCGTCTGTACTACCTGCTGCCCATCGGCGTGCTCATCGCCCTGCTCGCCATGGGACGCAACGTGGTCTTCTGCGCCAACGTGGCCACGCTGAGCATCATCATCCTCGGCATGTTCCGCAAGGAAACCCGCTTCACCTTCCGCAGCTTCATCGAAGCCCTCATCGCTTCCTCCCGCGGCGCCCTCATGGTCTCCGCCTGCTGCGCCGCCTCCGGCGTCATCGTGGGCACCCTTTCGCTCACCGGCATCGGCTACAAGTTCATCAACCTCATCACCATTCTTGCCGGCGACAGCATGATCCTGCTCATGGTGATGCTCATGCTCACCAGCTTCGTGCTCGGCATGGGCGTGCCCACCACCCCGGCCTACATCGTGGTCGCCACCCTCGGCGCTCCCGCCCTCATCAAGGCCGGCGCCCCGGTGCTCGTGTCCCACATGTTCGTGTTCTACTATGCCATTCTGTCCTTCATCACGCCCCCTGTGTGCGTGGCCGCCTTCGCAGGCGCAGCCATTGCAGAAAGCAAGGCCATGGAGACAGGCTTCATAGCCATGAAGCTCGGCATTGTGGCCTTCATCGTGCCGTACATGTTCGTGTTTGAACCCGCGCTTCTCAGCATAGGTTCCACCGGTGAAATTCTCTGGGCGGCCACCAGCGCCATCGTCGGTGCCATCGCCATTGCCGGCGGCATGCAGGGATACCTTCTTGCCAACGCGACCATCCTCGAGCGCATCATGCTCCTAGCCGCCGGCGTGTCCTGCATCTATCCCGGCCTGTATACCGATATGCTCGGCTTCGGCCTTCTGGCCCTCACCATCGTTCTTCAGCTGATCCGCCGCCGCTCTTCCGGAGCCCGGCCCCAGCAGGCATAACCATCTTATCAAGGAGTCTTTCTCATGATCATTGACTTCCGTATGCGTCCCCCGGCGCGGGGCTTCCTCAACATCGGCGTGTACGACAACGTGGAACGCACTGCCAAGCTGACCGCCAGCTTCTCCATGAAGCAGGCCCCCTCCGTGACCAAGAAGTCCCCCGAGCTCATGCTTCAGGAAATGGACGAAGCCGGCGTCACCATGGGCGTCATTCCCGGCCGCAACGGTCACTTCAAGGGCACCATTTCCAATGACGACATCATCAAGCTGCTCGACGACTTCCCCGGCCGCTTCGTGGGCATCGCCGGTCTGAACGCCTCCAAGAAGACGGAATCTCTGGAAGAAATCCACCGCACCGTTCTCAACGGACCGCTCAAGGGCGTGTGCATGGAACCCGGCGCGCTGGACAAGCCCATGTACGCCGACGATCCCCGCATCTATCCCATCTATGAACTGTGCGAAGAACATCAGATTCCGATCATCCTCATGCTCGGCGGCCGCGCCGGCCCCGACATCACCTACAGCAACCCCAAGATCATCAACCGCATCGCCGCCGACTTCCCGAAGACCAACTTCATCATTTCCCACGGCGGCTGGCCCTGGGTGCAGCAGATTCTCGGCGTGTGCTTCTTCCAGAAGAACATTTATCTGTGCCCCGACATGTACCTGTTCAACTGCTCCGGCTGCATGGATTACATCATGGCGGCCAACAACTTCATGCAGGATCGCTTCCTGTACGGCTCGGCCTATCCGCTCATGCCCATCGTGGACTGCGTGAAGCACTTCAAGGGGCTGTTCAAGCCCGAAGTGCTGCCCAAGCTGCTCTGGAAGAATGCCGCGAAAGTCCTGAAGCTCAACCTTCCCGAGGAGGCATAACATGAACTTCACCAACATCATGAAGACCCTGACCGCGGCCGCGGCCGTAGTGGCCGTGTGCGCCACTCCCGCCATTTCCAAGACCTTCACCGAACTCAAGGCTGCGGCCTCTCCCGCCGGCGGCGCCTGGTACGTGGGCGTCGGCGCCATGGGCAAGGCCATTTCCACCCACTATCCCGACATTGACGTCGCCATCTTCCCCGGCGGCGGTCTGGCCAACGTGCTGCACGTCGACCGCGGCGCGAGCGACTTCGGCATTGCCGCCCACTCCGTGATCGTGGCTGCCGCGCAGGGCATCGAACCCTACAAGAAGCCTGCCGAAAACGTCATGGGCATGCTCAACCTGCATGACTCCACCCTCATGCACTTCATCGTGAACAAGGCCTCCGGCATCACCTCTCTCGAGCAGATCGCCGAAAAGAAGATGCCCATCCGCATTTCCATGAGCCACACCGCCGGCAACTCCTATCTGTTCGGCCGCTGGATTCTTGAAGAATACGGCATCTCTCAGAAGAACATCACCGAATGGGGCGGCAAGATCTACACGCCTTCCACCAACGACGCCGCTGCCATGATGAAGGACGGCCAGCTCGACATCGCTCTGTGGATCGGACCCGGCGAAGCCTTCATCGTGCGCGACATGATGAACAGCGTCGACCTCGACATCCTGCCCGTGAGCGAAAAGGTCATCGAAGCCGTGCACAAGAAGTACGGCCTTGACCGCGGCGTCATCCCCGCTTCCTACTATGACGGCAAGTTCGGCCACGACATCGTCACCGTGTCCGCCAGCACCGAACTCATGGTCAACAAGAACGTGCCCGAAGACACCGTCTACAAGCTCGTGAAGGCCATTTGCGAAAGCCGCGACGACATCGTCATCGCCAGCCCCTTCTGGAAGAGCTTCACCGCCAAGGAAGCCGGCACCGGCCTTGCCGTTCCGCTGCATCCCGGCGCTGCCAAGTACTACAAGGAAATGGGCTACATCAAGTAAGCCTGTCTGAACAGACATCATGACAAAGGGCGGTCCCTTCGGGGGCTGCCCTTTTTTTCTCTTGCCAGCCGGACGGCGACGTCCGTCCGGTCCTCCCGCACCGCAGCTGCTTCAGTAAAAAAAATGCCGGGCAAACCGCACGGCATCTTCTTCCCCCGATGTGACCAGCCGCCGGGGCAGGCGCTCACATCACGGCGTCACGGGCAGACACGTTTCTGTTCCCGCCCTCAGCGGCACTCGTCAGGCGAAATGCCGAACTTCTTCATTTTCACATACAGACCGCTTCGGGAAATACCGAGCTTCTGAGCCGTCGCCCGTATGTTTCCGCCGCAGTCCTGCAGCACCCTGAGTATGCTCTCGCGCTCCTGCATTTCCAGAAATCCCGGGGAAGATGCGGATTTTTCCGCCACGCGTCCGGTCGAAGATCCGTTGATGATGTTGAACGGCACGGAATCCACGTCGATGAGACCGGAATCGGGAGCCATGAACACCATGCGCTCCACGGTGTTTTCCAGTTCGCGCACGTTGCCCAGCCAGGAGTATCCCTCCAGTATTCTCAACACGTCCTCGGTCATGCGCAGCTCGGGATTGTTCTGCGTCATCATGAAATGCGCAAGAAAGTGCTGCGTCAGCAGACGTATGTCCGACCGCCGCTCCCTGAGCGGAGGAATGTTCAGCGAGACTACGTTGAGACGGTAATAAAGATCTTCGCGGAAGGACTTCTCCCTTATTGATTCCTGAAGATTGCGGTTGGTGGCGGCTATGACGCGCACGTTGACCTGACGGGTATACTTGCTGCCCACGCGCGTGACTTCTCCGTTCTGCAGGAGCCGCAGCAGAGAAACCTGGGCATCCATGGGCATTTCCCCTATCTCGTCAAGAAAAATGGTGCCGTTGTCGGCCAGCTCGAACTTGCCGGGCTTGCCCAGACGGCTCGCTCCGGTGAACGCTCCCTCGTCGTAGCCGAACAGCTCGCTCTGCACCAGCTCGCGGGGAAGAGCGCCGCAGTTCACGGTAATGAAGGCTCCCGTAGCCCGGCTGCTGGCATTGTGCATGGACTGGGCAAAAAGCTCCTTGCCCGTGCCGCTTTCGCCGAGAATGAGGGTGGTGGCATCGCTCTTGGCCGCCTTCCTCGCCATCTGAATGACGTTCTGAAGCGCGGGAGACGCCCCCACGATGTGGTTGAAGGTAAACACGGCCTTGGCTCCCGTGACGCGCGCCGCCGACTCCTTGATTCTTTTCACTTCCCGCAGCGTGACCACGCGGCTCCCGCCCTCCTCGGTGCAGGACACCGAAAGCATGCAGCTCAGCGTTCCGGTTCGAAGCTGCAGCAGGGCTTCCTGATCCATGAAGCTGGCCTTTTCCGACAAAATGGCGCGCAATATGTCCTTGGAAAGAATGACGTCGCTGATCTGCTTCACGCCGTTAAGACTGGAAATCGCCAGCATCTGCTGCGCCTTCTTGTTGATGAAGCGGATGATGCCGTCGGCGTCGAGGACCACCAGGCCCTCATCCATCATCTCAAAGATGACGCGCTGTTCTTCCAGAAGGAAGTGAAGACGGAGCTGCTCGGAAATGGCATAGGCGGCGCTGTCGATCATGCCCTGCGTATGGGTATGGAACATGTCCCACGGCAGCGTGACATTGAGCACGCCCACAAGCTCGTGCTTGGTGTTCCATATGGGCGCCGCCGCGCAGAACCAGTTGTGCAGCATCCGGCAGTAGTGCTCGGCCGCCCAGGTCTCCACGGGTCTTTTTTCCACAAGGCATATGTTTATGGCGTTGCTGCCGGAAGAACTTTCCAGCGCTATGCTGCCCGGCTCGATGTTGGGTATGGGATAGCTTTTCTTCTCGTCCCGCAGGCAGGAAAGAATGACGCCGTTGGCATCGGAAATGGAAATGATGCTCCCCGAAGAGCTTATGGGATTGTAAAGGCGTTCCATGATCCCGCGGGCGATGCGTATGAGCAGGGCGTTCTTGCGCAGCGTCTTTTCCAGCTCTTCGGGAGCGAGTCTGCGCCGGCTGCCCTCATCGGGATCCACATGAAGCAGGCGGCAGCGCTGCCACGAACGCAGTATGCTCGGGGTGATGATGGATTCGTCCACCGGCTGACCGTTCTGGAAGCGTTCCCACTCCCGATAAATGCTTTCCCTGTTGCGCTGGCTGTTCATGCGGGCTCCTTTTTGAGAATTGTCGGGACAGAATACACTCATCCCTTGGACATGTCCACAGCTACATGTCCATATTTTGGTCACAAGCAAAACGACAACCCTTTGCAATCAAAGGGAAAGAACTATAATTGTCCATGGCATGATTATTGCAGACCTGCTTCTGGCACAGAATTCGCATTCTTTCTTTCTGATGGAGCCAACCATGAAACTTTTTTCTCCCGTTCAGCTCGGTTCCCTTACGCTGAGGAACCGCATAGTCTTTCCTCCCATGTCCACCAAGTTCGCCGCCGCAGACGGCACGGTGACCGAGCGCATGATCAACTACTATGAGGCGCGTGCCATGGGCGGGGCCGGTCTCGTGACGCTGGAGGCGACCTATGTCCATCCTTCCGGCAATTCCTTTTCCCGCGGTCTCGGTCTCTCCGACGACCGCATGATACCCGGCCTTAAAAACATGGTCTCGCGCATGAAGAAGCACGGCGCGAGGGTGTCCATTCAGCTGCAGCACGGCGGCCGGGCCGCCAATTCCGCCGCCACGGGACAGGCCGTGCTCGTGGTCTCTTCCATTCCCGGGGTCACCTCCTACACGGACACGCGCGAGATTTCCGAAGAAGAAATCGCCATGCTCATTTCCGCTTGGGGCGACGCCGCGGTCCGCGCCCGCGAAGCCGGACTGGACGCCATTGAACTGCACGGCGCTCACGGCTATCTCATCAGCCAGTTCTTCTCTCCCTATACCAACCATCGTCAGGATGCGTGGGGCGGCAGTCTGGAAAACCGCATGCGCTTCGCTCTGGAAGTATACCGCGAAGTGCGTCGCCGCGTGGGCGACGATTTCCCCATCACCTATCGCATGAGCGCCGTGGAAGGGCTTGCCGGCGGCATCACGCTGGAGGATTCCCAGGCGCTTTCCCGCGCTCTGGTCGCGGAAGGCATCAACGGTCTTCACGTCTCCGTGGGGCTGCGCGAGACCAACTTCATGGTTTCCCCGCCTTCCTGCGTGCCCAGAGGCTGGAACGCCGACCTCGCCCGCAGCATCCGTGAAAGCGTCAACGCCGCCGTTCCCGTCATTGTTGCGGGACGCGTCACCGACGAAGATGTGGCCGAACGTATTCTGGAAGAAGGGAAGGCCGACCTGGTGGCCATGGGCCGTGCTCTCATCGCTGATCCCTTCCTGCCGGACAAACTGCAGAACAGCCACAAGCCCATCATCCGCTGCATTTCCTGCAACGAAGGATGCGTGGGCGGTTCCGCCCGCGGAACGGGCGTAGGCTGCGCCCTCAACCCTCTTTCGGGCATGGAAAAGGCCTACAATCTCTCGCCCGCGGCCAAGCCCAAAAAGGTCATGGTCATAGGCGCAGGCCCCGCCGGCATGGAAGCGGCGCTTGTGGCCGCCACGCGCGGGCACAAGGTCACGCTTCTGGAAAAGGGCCCCGCACTTGGCGGACTGCTGGAAACCGCCGCTCTTCCGCCCTACAAGCAGGATCTGACGCGCATCATGAACTACTATGAAAAGGCTCTCGCTCTGGCCGGCGTGCACGTTCGCCTCAATGAGGAAGCCGGCGTCGAGCTCGTGAAGAGCGAACAGCCCGAAGTCGTCGTTCTTGCCACCGGCAGCCAGCCCGTCTTCCCCGGTTTCTGCCGCGTGCCCGGAGCCATGACCGCTTCCGACGCCCTTCACGGCGCCAATACCGGAGACAATCCCCTCGTGCTCGGCGGCGGTCTCATCGGCGCCGAAACCTCGGATCTGCTTTCCGAGCAGGGCAAACACGTCACGCTTCTGGAAATGCAGCCCGACATCGCCAAGGACATGGAAAGCAGAACCCGCCGCTACCTGCTTCTGCGCCTCAAGGAACGCAGGACTACCATTCTCACCAGCACCCAGGTGCTGGAAATCACGCCCGAACGTGCCGTGCGCGTCAAGGACCCCGAAGGTCTGGAACGCTGGATAGGTCCGTTCTCCTCCGTAGTGGTTGCCGTGGGATATCGTTCCAACCGCACGCTCGCCCATGAGCTCAGCGACGCCGGTATTCCCTTCGTCACCGTGGGCGACTGCACCAAGGCAGGCAAGATCATGACTGCCATCGAGGCCGGATTCAAGGCCGCGCTCAGCTTCTAAAAAATCACCTTTCACAAAGGCGAAAAGCTGACGTCTTGTGAGACTGAAAACTGCCCGCGCCGGGCATAATTTCCTGAGAGGTCCATATTGTGTATATATGCACAATATGGACCTCTTCTTTTTTTATCAGTCTCATTTACCCTATAAAAAACACCTATCAATTACAGCATTAATATTAATTCATATAATACACATTAAATACCATAAATATTTCATCATAAAAACAATGCTTAGATTAAATATGATATTATATAATATTCATTATACATATTCGTAATATATAACATTAATATGGAATCATTAAACTTTTACAAATATAGTTTTATACAATAAAAATATACGTGAAAAATCGCTATGAATATATATTTTTGCATAAAAATCTGTCATGTAATTACCTGACAATATGATATGAAATATTTAATACAACTATATAATTATTGTTATAATGGTGCCATTCATCATAATGGATGACGCCTACAAACTGATTCGAAAGCTCTGAAAACCGCACGTTCTTCCATATTTAAGATGAGGAAAAAACACACTGTTCCGTGAAGTTGGAAAGACGTTGAAAAAATGCGGAACAGACACTGTGTTGTCTACATTTTGGACATGTATAAAAAATCATGTCCAAAATTTAAACATATCACCTTTTCCTGCTTTCATCTTGTTGCTTCGCGCACAAACCACATTTCAATCCTTCCGACACATAATGCATCAAAAAATGATCCTGGCATATTATTTGCATAAAAAAGAACAAACAAAGTGTGGGGACATCCCACTTTTTATCATTTTTCTCATGGAAGGAGTCAGATGTGAAACTCTCTGTCAACAGGGCATGTCTCAAGCCTGTGGCCTATGCCGTAGGCGTGGCGCTGGCTATTTTTCAGATACTCTTTACCGGAGGATTCTTCATCCTCGAGCCGCCTCTTCTGCGGGGCATTCACCTTTCTGCCGTCATGGTGCTGGTGTTTCTTCTGGTTCCCCCTCTCAAAAGATACAAAGGAAAGGAAGAACCTGTCATTTTCATCATCATCGATCTCCTTCTTTGCGCCGTAGCCGTAGCCATCGGCCTTTACTTCTATGTCGAGCTTGACAATCTGCTCAACCGAATCGTCTATGTTGATGAAGTGACCAACGTCGACCTGGTACTCGGCACTGCCTGCATTCTGCTCGTTCTTGAAATAACGCGCAGGACCACGGGCTTTCCCCTGTTCTGCGTTGCGCTGGCATTTCTGCTCTATGGCCTTTTCGGCTCTTATCTGCCCGCTTCCATCGGTCATAACGGCATTGCCTACGATCGACTCATAGAAATGCAGTTCCTGCTCTCGGACGGCATTTTCGGCACCTGCCTCGCCACGGGAGCCACCATGATCTTTGCCTTCATCATGTTCGGCGCCTTCCTTGAACGCAGCAACATGAGCAGCGTGTTCATGGATCTGGCCTGTCTGCTGACCAAAAAATCCCAGGGCGGTCCTGCCAAGGTGGCCATTTTTGCCTCCGCCCTCTTCGGTACCATTTCCGGCTCTTCTCCCGCCAACGTCTACAGCACGGGCATATTCACCATCCCGCTCATGAAGAAAGTCGGATACACTCCGGCTTTTGCCGGTGCCGTTGAGGCCGTGGCTTCCACTGGCGGTCAGATCATGCCCCCGGTCATGGGAGCCGCGGCATTCATCATGGCCGACCTCACCGGACTCGGCTACCTGCCCATAGCCACCGCCGCCCTGCTGCCCGCCGTGCTCTACTACTGGGCCCTGCTCTCCATGATCCATCTTGAAGCCGTGCGCAACAATCTCGGCTATCTGCCTGCCGAGCTCGTGCCTGATGCCAAGACCGTCATCAGAAAGCTCTACTACCTGCTGCCCATCGTCATTCTCATTGCAGCGCTTTGGATGGGAAGAAGCGTCATCTCCTCCGCCTTCTTCGCCACGGCTTCCATTTTCGTGATCTCCCAGTTCAGCAAGGAAACCCGTCTCACCTTCAAGGGAGTTCTGGACGCACTGGCGCTTTCCTCCAAAAACGCTATGATGATTTCCTCCTGCTGCGCAGCCGCCGGCATCATTGTGGGCGTCATCACCCTCACCGGAGTAGGCTACAAGTTCATCAGCGTCATCACGGATCTTGCCGGCAACAATCTCTTCCTCCTCATGCTGTTCCTGGCCGTCACCTGCATCATTCTCGGCATGGGCGTGCCCACGGCTCCCGCCTACGTCATCGTGGCCACGCTCGGAGCACCTGCGCTCATGAAAGCAGGCGTGCCCATGATCAGCGCCCACCTGTTCGTCTTCTACTTCGCCATTCTGTCCGTCATCACGCCTCCCGTATGCGTCACGGCCTTTGCCGGAGCAGCAATTGCAGAAGCCAATCCCATGAAGACGGGATTCGTGTCCTGCAAGCTCGGCCTTGTGGCGTTCATCATCCCCTTCATGTTCGTGTATCAGCCCGCGCTGCTGCTCATCGGCTCCACCTCGGAAGTCATCATGGCCTGCGTCAGCTCCATTGTCGGCGTCATCGGCCTGGCCGCCGGTCTTCAGGGCTACCTGATCACCACGGCCAAAATATGGGAACGCCCGCTGCTTTTCATAGGCGGTCTCATGATGATTTATCCCGGCTCCTACACGGATATGCTTGGTCTGGCCATGATAGTCGTCGTTCTGCTTATGCAGGCCATACGTCGCCGCTCCTCCGGCACTCCCTCGACCAAAACAGCGTAACACAGCAAAAAAAAACAACCTTTTTACCTCGGAGTCCCGTTATGAAGAAAGCTCTTGGTTCCATCCTGGCCGGTCTCATGCTCTGCGCCGCTCCCATGCTCGCGCCCTCCGCTCACGCCGCGGGTCTGTCCATCAATGCCACTGCCGGTCCTGTGGCCGGTACCGGCTACATAGGCATGGGCGCCCTCGGCAAGGTGTACTCCTCCACCAACGAAGGAGCCGCCGTCACCATGCTGCCCGGCAGCGACGTGTCCAACCCCATCCGTCTCCAGAGAGGAGAAGTCGACGTGGCCGTGGAAACTACCTGTCTTGCCGTATGCGCAAGAGACGGCTCTGCTCCCTTCAAAAAGCCCGTTGGCAATCTGAGCGCACTGGCCAACCTGCGCAACATCTCCCGCATGAATATCGTGGTGCGCACCGACACCGGCATCACTTCCCTTGATCAGCTCAAGGCGGAAAAGAAGGCCATCCGTCTCGCCACCGGTCCCCGCGGCTCCGCCAGTGAAGTCATGGGCCGCTGGATTCTCGAAGAATACGGCATAACCTACAAGGACATCACCTCCTGGGGCGGCAAGCTCATTTCCAACAACTTCGGCGACGTGGCCGACATGGCAAAGGACGGACAGGTTGACATGATGTTCTGGGTCGGTCCCGGCGAAGCCTGGTTCTTCACGGATCTCATCAACAACACGCCCCTGACCTGGCTGCCTGTGAAAGACTCCGTGGCTGCCAGCGTCAAGGAAAAATACATGCTCACGCCCACCGTGTTCAAGGCCTCAGAATACAACGGAAAGATGGGGTCCGATGTTCCCGGTGTGACCACTTCTCAGGAACTGCTGGTGCGCTCCGACATATCCGAAGATGTGGCCTACCGCCTCACCAAGGCCATGTGTGAAGGCGCTGCCGAAGTCATCGCCGCCAACCCCACATGGGGCAACTTCAAGGCCGAAACCGCCTGGGAAGGCGTGACCCACGATCTGCATCCCGGCGCCGTAAAATACTACAAGGAAAAGGGCTGGCTGAAATAAATGCCATTCCGGGCCGGATTCCGCTTCCGGCCCTTCCTTTTGCCATATTGCTGGACACTATGGACATGTCCAGTAAACATGTCCATATTATAGACAGAAAAATACACGTGACACATATTATAAATATAAATAATATCAAATAATTATAATAAAATATCCATACTGGCACGATTTTTGCTTTTTATTGCTTCGTCATGGACACGGTTCATTCCGGTTCTGAACCTTCAGTCTTTTCAAGGAGATTATCCGCCATGATCATCGACTTTCGTCTTCGTCCCGCCACGCGCGGCTTTCTCAACATGCACATTTTCCGCAATCAGGAGCGCATCGCCCGCTGGAGCGGCAACCTCGGCATGACGCCTCCGCCTTCCGCCAAGACCGGCGACATGGCCCTCATGCTCAAGGAAATGGAAGAAGCCGGCGTCACCATGGGTGTCGTGCCCGGCCGTCAGGCCAATGCCTTCATGGGCAATGTGCCCAACGACGACATTGTGGAAATCGTGAAGGAATGGCCCGACAAGTTCATCGGCGTGGCCGGCATTGATCCCACCAATCCTACCGCCGCCATTGCTGAAATCGAACGCGTGGTGGAAAACGGTCCGCTCTGCGCCGTAGGCATGGAACCCGGCGTTCTTTCCAACCCCATGTATGCCGATGACCGCCGCATCTACCCCGTCTACGAGCACTGCGCTTCCAAGGGCATTCCGGTTCTGCTCATGGGCGGCGGCGGCAACGGCCCCGACCTCAGCCACAGCAACCCCGTCATCATCGACCGCGTGTGCGGCGACTTCCCGAATCTGACCGTCATCAACACGCACGGCGGCTACCCCTGGGTGCAGCAGATTCTCTTTGTGGCCTTCAAGCGTCCCAACCTGTATCTGTGCCCCGACATGTATATGTTCAACGTGCCCGGTGTGAGCGACTACGTCATGGCTGCAAACACCTTCATGCGTGACCGCATGGTCTTCGGCACTGCGTATCCCTTCATCGGCTTCAAGGACGGCGTGGAACAGTTCTGCGCCCTGCCCTTCAAGCCCGAGGTTCTGCCCGGCCTTCTCTACAAGAACGCCGCCCGCGCCCTCAAGCTCGACATCGCAGAGTAATTCCCCGGGCCGTCCCGGAAGGGACGGCCCTTCCCCCTTGCATCCGGACCAGGAGCCCCTATGTCCCCAGCACAGAAGCCTGACATTCAAAAGTACGCATGGTTTCTCTTTTTTCTGCTTACTGCGTGCTACGCGCTTGTCAGCTTCTTCCGAACCTCCACGAGCACTCTTGCCGTCGACATCATGACCGACTTCGCCGTCGGCGGCGGACTCATGTCCGTCATGAGCTCGGCCTATTTCTACCCCTACGGCTTCATGCAGATACCCGCCGGCATTCTTTCCGACCGCTGGGGTTCGCGCAACACCATCACGCTCTTCATGCTTCTCGGAGCCTCCGGCACGCTGCTTTTCGCCCTTTCCTCTTCCGTCACCGCGGCCACGGTGGGCCGAGTGATCATCGGCATGGGCATGGGCATGGTCTTCGTGCCTTCGCTCCGCGTCTTTCTCCGCTGGTTCCCCCATCATCAGCACGTGCTCATCACCGGTCTCATTCTTTCTCTGGGCTCCGGCGGCATGCTGCTTGCCACGTGGCCCCTCATGAAGCTCGCCCAGTTTGCCGGCTGGCGCGGAAGCATGCTGCTTGCCGCCGCCGTCACGGTATGCATGAGCGTTGCCGTATGGATATGGACGCGCAACACCCCTGAAGAAAAATTCGGCAACGACATAGACATTCCCGGCAGACTGCCTGTTGCCCCTGCAGAGCACAAGAGCCAGCCCATCGGCAAGGTCATGTCCTACATTGTGCGCAAGCCCGCCTACTGGGCCATCTCCGTCTGGTTCTTCTGCATTTACGGTTCGTTCTTCGCCATCACGAGCCTCTGGGCCGGTCCCTACTTCATCCAGGGCTACGGTCTGAGCAAGGATGCCGCGGGCGGCGTGCTCTTCTTCATGGCGCTCGGCGCCGTTCTCGGCCCCTCGCTTGCCGGATTCATCGCCCAGCGCGAATCCTTTTCCAAAAAATTTCTGCTCATCGTCTCGTGCGTCATTTCCATCGTTCTCGGCATACCGCTCGTGCTTTCCACGCCCGTTCTGCCCGAACTCGTCCTTCCTGCCTGGGCGCTTCTGTTCGGCATATTCTGCGGCGGTTTCGGAGGCATAGCCCTGGCCAAGATTCAGGACGAATTTCCCAGCGAGATCGTGGGCACCGCCACAGGCATGATCAACATCTACTGCTACATAGGAACCGCCCTGCTCCAGCTCGTGAGCGGCTGGATCATGGAGTGGCAGGCCCCCGGCCAGAGTTCCTACCAGCTTTCGCAGTACTCCGTCATGTTCATGCTTTTCATGGCCATGTTCATCTGTGCCCTCATAGCCGTCATCTTCTGCCTGCGGTCGGAAGAACAGACGAAACACGCATACGCCACCGCCAAGGAGTGAAACATGGGTAACGCCTCATTCCCGCATCTTACTGCACCCATAACCATCAACAGCAGGCTGAAGCTCCGCAACCGCATGGTCAAGGCCCCTCAGTCGAGCTGGTTCTTTGAAAAGGACGGCTCGGCGGGGCAGCGCGTGACGGACTTTTATGAAACCATCGCCGCAGGCGGCGTAGGTCTGCTCATCGTTTCGGCCGTCACCTGGAGACCCGACCATCCCTACGGGCCGTACGGTGCGCTCAGCGACGACAAGTTCATTCCCGGCATGAAGAATCTTGTGGACCGCGTCCATTCCCACGACTGCCCTGTCATGTGCCAGCTGCATCACGGCGGCCCCTCTGCGGCCGCAGGTCACGGCGGCGGCCTGCCCGTGGGCTCCTCCTCCATGGACGTCAAGGACATTCCCAGCCCGGGCAAGGCTGTGCACGGCCTCACCCGTGAGGAAATAGAAGAAGACAAGCAGCTTTATTTCGCGGCTGCCGAACGCGTGGCCGCCTGCGGTTTCGACGGCATAGAAGTCCACTGCGCCCACGGCTACTATCTGGAAAGCTTTCTGAGCCGCGTATGGAACCATCGCGACGATGAATACGGCCCCCAGAGCATGGAAAACCGCACCCGTCTCATCGTGGAAATCATCACCGAGCTGCGCCGCCGCCTCGGCGCGGATTATCCCATCGGCCTGCGCATGAACGGGCACGAATGGGGCGCAAAGGGTGAGCTTACCGTGGAAGAAGCCGTGGAAGCGGCGAAAATTTTTGAAAAAGCCGGCGTCAACTACATCAGCGTGTCCGGCTACGGCTACGGTCCGCTGCCGTTCCGCTATCTGCCCGACTACTGGCCCTATCCCGAGCCGGAAGAACACATGAAGCCCTACATGGACGACTACCGCGGACTCGGACTGCTGGTTCCTCCGGCGGAAGCCATCAAAAAGGCCGTTTCCATTCCCGTCATCGCCGTGGGCCGCATGGACGAGAACAAGGGCGAAGCCGTGCTTGCGCAGGGCAAGGCCGACCTTGTGGCCTTCGGCCGCTATCTCTGGGCCGATCCCGAATTTCCCCGCAAGGTCATGGAAGGCCGTATTGACGACATCGTGCGCTGCACGCGCTGCGGTACCTGCGAAGATCCGCCTGCCGGCCGTCCCCGTCGCTGCCGCGTCAACCCCTCCATGGGCCGCGAACGCGAACTGCGCATCACGCCCGCCGAGAAAAAGAAAAAGGTGCTCGTCATCGGCGGCGGTCCCGCCGGCATGGAGACCGCCCGCGTGGCCGCTCTGCGCGGACACAAGGTCATTCTGTGCGAAAAGAGCCGGGCTCTCGGCGGCAAGCTGCCGCTCGCGTCCATGATCAAGGGCTCCGACGTGGAAGACATCCGCTCCATCGTGCCCTATCTTACGGGACAGCTCGCCAAGCTGCCCGTGGACATTCGTCTGAACACCGCCGTGGACGCCGACTATGTTCGTCGTGAAGCGCCCGATGCCGTGGTCATCGCCACGGGCGGTCTCTACACGCTGCCCGAACTGCCCGGCGTGAACGGCAGGAACGTGACCGGCGTGAACTCCCTGAGCAAGCAGGTCAAGCTGCCGCTCGTGGTGTTCGGCCCCGATCTGCTGCACAAGCTGACCAAGATTTTCCTGCCCATCGGCAGACGCGTGGTCATCATCGGCGGCAGAATCGAAGGCGTGCAGGGAGCCATCTTCCTCAACAAGCGCGGCCGCGAAGTGTGCGTGCTCGAAGACGGTGCGGAACTCGGCAAGGGCATTCCTCCCCGTTACATGGACAGAGTGCGTCCCTGGTTCCAGAAGCGCGGCATCACCGCCTTCACGGAAGTGTCCTTCAAGGAAATCACGTCCAAGGGCGTCATTTACGTGGACAAGGAGGGCAAGGAACATCTCGCCGAAGGCGACACCGTCATGGTGCTCACCTCGCAGAAGCCCGATCTCTCCCTCAAGAACAGCCTGGAAGGCATCGTGCCTGAAATCCACATGGCCGGTTCCGTCAACGGCGCCGACGTGGGCAGCCTCATCGTCAACGCCATGGAAAACGGACGCAGCATAGGCTGCAAGCTCTAACCCACCCACGAGAGCGGTCCTGCGAACCTCCTGCCTGGCCCGCTCGTCCCCGAAAGGGGGAGAAAACCGGAGCCTTTCCGCAGCACGCCTCCGGCTTTCTCCCCTGCTCCCGGCAGAAAGGCTCTCCCTGTCATTCCCCTGCAAACAGCCCCTGCCATGACGGCGTTCTTTCTTCGGAAAGAGCGTCGTTCTTTTTAATACGCCGCGACAGTGCCCGTTTCCCGGAACTCTACCAGCCTCCGCCGAGGGTCACGCATACCTGCGCCACGGCGGAAAGCTGTGCCGCTCTTCCTGCGGCCAGCTGCATCTGAGAAGAATACAAAGTACGTTCAGCCTCCAGCACGTCGAGATAGGGCGAATAGCCTGCCTCATAGCGGACACGGGCGAGCTCTGCGGCCTTTGCCATGCGCTCGGACGCGGCGGCAAGGCTTTTCACGCTCTCCGCCGTCCCCTTCTGCGCCGCCAGCGCGGAGCGTATGTCGCTGAAGGCCTGCTGGACGGAAAGCTCGTAGGCTGCGGCTGCGGAGCGCACCGCGGCCTCGGCCTGCCGCACGCCGCTTATGGTTCGACCGAAGGTTAAAAGCGGCAGATTCACGTTGCCGCCGAAGCTCCAGGTACCAGCCGCACCGGAAAAAAGTCCGTCGAGCTGCGTGCTCGACGTCCCGAGGCTTCCTGTAAGGCTGATGGAGGGAAAGAACGCGGCGCGCGCCTCGCCCACCTGAAAGTGCGCCGCACGAAGCGAAGCCTCTGCCGCGCGGATGTCGGGCCTTCGCGTAAGAAGCTCTGAAGGAAGACCTGCGGGAAGCTGCGGCACGGCAGGAAAGGAGGCAAGTCTCGCCCCTTCCCGCGCTCTTCCCGAAAACACGGCGTCCGGCGACGCACCCGTCAGGAGCAGAAGAGCGCCCTCGGCCTGCTCCACCCTTGTTTTCGCCTGAGCAAGGCTGTCCTTCAGCGCATCCACCTGCGTGCGCACGTTGAGTATGTCCAGCTCGTTGATGGCTCCTGCGGCGTACTGCTTTTCGTAAAGCGCGGCAGAAGCCTCCCGCGTCTTCAGCGTGCGTTCGGTAAGGTCCCGCTGCTCGCGATAGTTCAGAAGATCGAAATAGGCCGAACAGACCTGTCCCGCGAGAGTCAGTTCCATGGCATGCGCGGCGTCTTCCGCAGAAAGCAGATTTTCCTTCGCCGCCGCAGCCGCGTTACGGTAGCGGCCCCAGATGTCGAGCTCCCACGCGGCCTGAACCGCGCCGCTCCACAGCGAATCCACGCGCGAGGGGGAAGAGATGCGCCGCACGCCCTGTCCGTCCATGGCGTCCACACGCTCCTCAAGAGCCCCCAGCTCCCGCATGACGCCGTAGGTGGCGGAGGCATCCAGGCTGCTCCTTGTTCTCTCGCCGCCGCCCTGCGCGGAAATCTGCGGGAAAAGATCCGCACGCGCCATGCCGAGAGCCGCCCGGGCGGCATCCACCCTTGCCAGACTCTGTTCCAGGTTTCTGTTCTGCGAAAGCGCGAGCGACACGAGTTCATTCAGCGCCTCGTCGTTGAAGCGCCGCCACCACTCCCGCGACAGCTCGCCGGGTTCAGGCCTCGAGCCCTCCTCACCCCATGAGGAGGGAAGGGACTGCTGCGGCCGGTGATACTCGGGAGCGAAGGAACAGCCCGACAGAACAACTGCCGCCATCAAAGCCGCAAGCACGCGTTTCATGACTTTTCCTCCCTGCGCGACGCCCCGAAAAGGCGCTCGGAAACACGCATGACCAGCACGAAGAAGCACGGCACGAGCAGAGGAGCGAGCACCGTTGCCGCAATCATGCCGCACACCACGCTCACGCCAATGGACACACGGCTCGCCGCGCCTGCGCCGGAGCTGAAGGCCAGCGGCAGACAGCCGAGAATGAAGGCTATGGACGTCATGATGATGGGCCTGAACCTGAGCTTTGCGGCCTGAACCGCGGCTTCCTCCAGATCCCTGCCCTGATCGCGCAGCTCCACGGCGAACTCGATGATGAGAATGGCGTTCTTGCACGCCAGTCCGAGCAGCGTGATGATGGCCACCTGCGTATAGATGTCGTTGCTGAGGCCCGTAAGCCAGTTGCCCGCGATGGCGCCGAATACGGCAAAGGGAACGGCGGAAAGCACGGCCAGAGGCAGACTCCAGCGCTCATACTGCGCGGCGAGGATGAGGAATATCATGAGCACGCTCAGGCCGAGCACGCCGAAATCCGTGCCGCCCGTCTCCACTTCCTGATACGTCACGCCGGACCAGGCGAAGGAATACCCCTGCGGCAGGGAGTCCGCCACCTTTTCCAGCGCGGCGATGGCCTGACCGGAACTTGCTCCGGCCGCGGGATTGCCCGTGATCTTGGCCGACAGAAGTCCGTTGAAATGCGACACCGTGGACGGCCCGCCGTCGGTGGTCACCGTAACGAGGGAAGTCAGGGGAATCTGATCGCCGGTGGAGGAGGTCACATACAGAGAACGCATGCTGTCCGGCAGACTGCGGAACCGTTCATCGGCCTGCATCATGACCTTGAACGTGCGGCCGGACAGGTTGAAGTCGTTGATGTAGGTCGAACCCAGCGTCGCGCCGAGCATATTGAAGACGTCCGCGCAGTCCACGCCGGACATGGCGGCCTTTTCCCTGTCGAGGCGCACGAAAAGACGCGGCGCGTCCACGCTGAAGGCACTGTTCACGCCGGAAAGTTCCGCCTGCTTCGAGGCCTTTGCCGCAAAGTCGTCGGCCACCTGCGCCAGCTCCTCCGGCGTGCCGGAGGTCGTCTGAATTTCCATGTCGAATCCGCCGGTATTGCTCATGCCCATGATGGGCGGCGGATTGAAGGGCAGAACGAGTCCACGGCTTTCGCCGAGACCCAGAGCGTATATCTGCCGCAGCGTTGCCGCCACGCCGAGTTCCGGCGTCGTTCGCTCGTCCCATGGCTTCAGCTGAATGAACAGCGTGCCCGCGCTGGCGTCCAGCGTGCTGTTCACAAGGTCATACCCGGAAAGACTGAGCACGTGGGCCACGGCGGGCAGACGCCCCACGGCCTCGCTCACGCTCGTGACGAGTTCGCGCGTCTTGGGCAGAGCCGAGCCCTCCGGCAGGGAAATGGTGCACATGAGCGCGCCCTGATCCTCTTCCGGCACCAGCGTGGTGGGTACTCTGGTGAAAAGCCAGGCCGTGCACAGACACAGCCCCGCAAGAATGCCGCAGGAGATCAGTCCGTGACGCAGAAAAAACAGGACCAGATGTGAAAAACCTTCCGTTACGGCATCAAAAAAGCGGTTGAACAAGCGGAAGGGAGCCCACGGCGTTTCTCTCTCGCCCTTGAGAAGCTTCAGACAGAGCGCTGGCGTGAGCGTCAGTGCCACCATGCCGGAAATGACTACGGCAATGGCGATGGTCACGGCGAACTGCCGGTACATGACGCCCGCAAGACCGCCGAGGAAACCCACGGGAATGAACACCGAGCACAGAACGAAGACGATGGCGACGACGGCCGAAGTCACCTCGTTCATGGCCACGGCCGTGGCTCCTGCCACGTCGAGCCCCTCGGTGCGAAGCACGCGTTCCACGTTTTCCAGCACCACTATGGCGTCGTCCACCACCATGCCTATGGCGAGAACCAGCGCAAAAAGCGTAAGCGTGTTGATGGAAAAATCGAGAAGATAGACGCCCGCGAACGTGCCTATGAGCGCGATGGGCACGGCCAGGCAGGGAATGAGCGTGGCCCGCCAGTCCTGAAGAAAGAGATACACCACGGCGAACACAAGAAGCATGGCCTCCACCAGCGTGCGCACCACCTCTTCCACGGAAAGACGCACGAAAATGGTGGTGTCGTAGGGTACCACGTAGCCCATGCCGGCGGGGAAATACCGTTCCTGCTCTTCCATGTAGGCGGCCACGCGTTCGGCCGTGGCCAGCGCGTTGCTGCCCGGCGCGAGAAATATGGCCAGAGGAATGGCGGTGGCGCCGTCGATGGCGCAGGCGAAGTTGTAGCTTTCCGCGCCGAGCTCCACACGGCCCACGTCGCGCAGACGCAGCACGCCGCCTTCCGGGGACGCACGGAGTATGATGTCGCCGAACTGCTCGGCCGTCACCAGACGCCCCTCTCCCTGAAGCTGCCACGTCATGGTCAGACTGTCCGAGCCGGGCTGACTGCCCACGCTTCCCAGGGAATACTGGGCATTCTGATCGTTCACGGCCTGAGAAATGTCGCTCACGCTGATGCCGAGCTCGGCCATGCGGAGCGGATCGAGCCAGATGCGCATGGCGTGATCACGACTGCCTATGATCTCGGCCTGTCCCACGCCGGGCACACGCTTGAGACCGTCGAGCAGATTCACGAGAGCGTAATTGCTGAGGTAGGTGGCGTCGTGCATGCCGTCCCTGGAATACAGCGCCACGATTTCCAGAATGGCGGGCGAAAAGGTGTCCACCGTCACGCCGTACTGCCGCACGATTTCCGGCAGCATGGGCGTTGCGGCCTGCACACGGTTGTTCACGTTCACCTGCGCGATGTCGGCATCCGTGCCCACGGCAAAGGTCACGGAAATCTGCATGGAGCCGCTCGAGGAACTGACCGAGCTCATGTAGATCATGTCGGGCACGCCGTTGATCTGTTCCTCGATGGGCGTGGCCACCGTCTGGGCGATGATTTCCGGACTCGCACCCGGATACTGCGCACTCACCGTGATGGTCGGAGGAATGAGGTCCGGATACTGCGCCACGGGAAGCTCGCGTATGGACAGAAGCCCGGCCAGCACGATGAAGATGGAAAGCACCATGGAAAGCACGGGACGACGCAGGAAAAAGCCGGCGCGGGGGGATACGGGAGCCACCGATGATGACGGCATGGACGGAGCCGACGGCCCGGCTGCGTTCTTTTTCAGGGAATCGTCACTCATGGCTGACCTCCCTGACCGGAGCGGGAGCATCCTCCACGCCGCTTCCCGTCACGGGGGAAGAGGATTCCGGCGTGTCCAGCGGATCGGCCTTCAGACTCTGCCTGAGCTCTTCCGCCCGTACCATCTGTCCGGCCGTCACCTTGTTCTGACCCTGCACCACGATTCTCTGTCCCGGCTCAAGTCCCTTTTCCAGAAGGAAGCTGCTGCCGAAGGCGGGGCCGAGCGTCACGGGAGAAAGATGCGCGCGATTCGCGTCATCCAGCGCGTACACGGCCGTTCCGCTTTCCGTCTGCATGATCGCTTCCTGCGGAATCATGATCGCACCGACGAGTTTCGCCCCTCCTACCCGCACGATCACGAACTCGCCCGGAAGAAGTATGCCTTCCGCGTTGGGAAAGCGGGCCCGGGCCCGCACGGCGCTCGTTGAGGAATCCACCTGCGTGTCGAGAAAGATCACCTTTCCCTGCCGGTCGTAATCCGTACCGTCCAGAAGGGAAAGGGCGGCGGACGAGCCTTCGCCGTAGCTTACGGCCCTGCCCTTCGACTCCATGTCGCGCATGGAAAACAGCTCCACGCTCGGCACGGAAAATTCCACGTCCATGGGGTCGCTCTGATTGATGTACGTCAGCGTGCTGTCCGTGCCCACAAGGTTGCCCGTGCGCGTCACTTCCCGGCTGGTAAAGCCGGAAAAGGGCGCTTCCACCCGGCAGTATCCGAGCTTTATGCGCGCCTCGTTCACGGCGGCCTGCGCCGACTCCCGCAGTCCCTGCGCGCTTTTCCAGGCGGCATAGGCGCTGTCGCGCTCCTGACGGCTCACCGCATTGGAAGCGTAGAGCTTCTGCACGCGGTCGTATTCCTTGCGGGCGTTGTCCAGCGTGCTCACGGCATCGGCCAGCTGCCCTTCCGCCTGACGAAGCGACGCCTGAAACGGAGCTTCGTCTATTTCAAAGAGCACGGTCCCCTGCTTCACATACGCCCCTTCCTTGAAAAAGCGCTTCAGAAGAATGCCCGACACCTGCGGTCTTACCGCGGCGGAGCGGCTGCCCTGGGTCTGTCCCATGAACGTGGCGTAAAGGGGCACGTCCATGCGCTCGAGCTTCACGGCCTTCACGAAGGGCGGCGGAAGCGTCGCCCCGGCGGACTGTTTTTTGTCATCCTCGTTGCAGGCGACCAGAATCAGACAAAGCAGCGCGACTCCACTTGCACGCAGCGCATTCATGGCTTCCCTCCATGGCTGAACGGTTTGCCGGGGCCCGTCCCGAATCGGACGCCTCTCTTCGCCGGAAAAGCCCGGAGAAAGAAGAAACGCCCCTTCGTCCGCCCGCGCATTGACAAAAGACCGGGCAAACGTAGATTATGGCAATCTCCTTTGTCTTAATACGGCGATGAAAAGCGCGCCATGAGGTTTTGTATGAGTCCTTTTATTCTTCGCGGTTTCCTTATCGGCAGTTCCGTCGGCATCTTCGCCGTGCTCCTCGGCTTCGTGAACACGGCGGAAGGCATCGTGTTCGGCTCCACCATGGGACTGCTTGCGGGAATCACCTCCGCAAAGCTTTATGAAAAGCGCATGAAGGACAAGGAAAATCAGAACAAACGCCCGTAGAAGCCGCCTTCAGCCGCACAAGGAGAGAGCCATGCACATATTCCGGCCCGGCTCGCGCCGGTTTCTGCCCGGCATGGTGGACAACCTTTCCCCGGAGTGGAAGGCCGTCCTCTCCGCCGGTCGGCGCATGGTCCTGAAAAAAGGGGAATTCCTGCTTCCCGACGGGGAGACGAGAAGCTTCGGCTATCTGACCTCCGGCCGCATCTGCTCGACCCACACCTCCTACGGAGGCGGCGCGCATTCCATGCTCATCTTCGGCCCCGGCACCCTGGTCCGGGAAGCCTACGTCTGTTCGGGATTCTGCCAGAGCCTGCCGCACTTTCAGTGTCTGACAGACGTGGAGTGCCACATTTTTCCCGGAGACCTCCTTCACGACGAGCGCTTCATCGCCGCGCACCCCGAACTCATGCGCAGCATGCTCTATTCCGTCAGCGTCAAGCTGTCCCTGTTCGACGCCATGCTCTCCATCATGAGCTGCCGTACCGTGGAAGAAAAGGTGGCCATGTGGATGTATTACTGCTGCGACAGCTGCGGCAGAAGCTCGTTTTCCCCGGGCATAAGCCAGATAGAGCTTTCCCTGCTGCTCGGCGTGCACAAGTCCTCCCTCAACAAGGTCGTTCTGGCCCTCAAAAAGCACGGCATCCTAGAGTGCTTCACCAAAACGAGGCTCTCCATCCTCGATGAGCGGCGCCTCTTCCGCGCCGCCTGCGGCGAGCTGCTGCTCTAGCCCGGCGGGAAGAGGCGCCGGGGCCGTCCGCACGTTCCCGGACTTCCGGCGCGCAGCTTTGCGCCCGGCCCACGATGCAGCCTGAGAGGAGACTCGCCCCAAGGCCCGTGCCGCAGGCCTTCCCCCTCCGGCGGGAGACCCGCCGTTTGCGCAGAACGGCAAAGCCTTTCCCGGTTCAGGACAAATATCGGGAAAAAATGCTTTTCGGCGCATCTTTTTTTTTGCCGTTTCTTCTATGCTTCCTCCATCTTCACGCACGTTCAGTCTTCGGAACACCGCGTGCCGTCCGGCCCATCCCTTTGCGTATCTCCCATGAGAAAGAAAAAAGGCGCCGGATGCCCGGGCCCTCTCCGGGCGTCAGGTTCCCGGAGAAAAAGAGCACGGGAGCTTGCCGCACGCCAGAAAGTCCGGGCGAAGGCTTCCGCATCCGCCGTCGGCATGAAGGACGCTGCGGCCACAGCCAAGGACGCGGCGACCGAAAACGCAACCCTTTTCACGCAGAACTTCCGGTTCTGTCCTTCATGGAGGTCCATCATGTCTCAGGCCTGCTGTCTGTCTCCCCAGGAAGAACGCATCTGCAGCCATCACGTCAGCCGGAAAGGTCACGAACGGGTCTTTGCCATACGCGACCGCGTCCAGTTCGACATTCCCCACATAGACATAGAACGGGCACGCTACTTCACGGAATCCATGCGAGAGACGGAAGGACAGCTTCTCACGCTTCGCTGGGCCAGGGCGATGAAGAACGTGGCGGAAAAGATCACCGTGTACATAGACGAGGACTCCCTTCTTGCGGGACGTGCCGGCTGCCTCGGCCGTCACGGCATCCTTTACCCCGAGCTCGACGGCGACTTCTACAGGGAGGTTCTTGCCGGCATCAACAGCCGCAAGACCAATCCCTTCCGCATATCGGATGAAGACGTGCGCATCGCCCTAGAAGACATAGCGCCGTACTGGGAAGGCAAAACGTTCCATGAACACCTCAACGCCGCCCTGCCGCCCGAACTGCGCAAGCTGACCTACTCGGACGACCGCGGTCTGAAGTCAAAATCCATCGTCAACGAAACCGCCTCGTACCGCTCCGGGCTCCAGTGGTGTCCCGACTATGAGAAGGCCATCCGCAAGGGCTTTCTCGGCCTGAAGAAGGAAATCGAGGAAAATCTGGCTTCCCTCGATCTGGAAAACGCCCTGGACATTTCCACGAAAAAGCCTTTCCTCGAAGCCATGCTCGTCATCTGCGACGCCATCATGATCTGGGGCAGACGCCATGCCGATCTGGCGCGGAAGCTGGCCGCCGGGGAAGCCGATCCCGTACGCAGAAAAGAGCTGCTCCGCATCGCCGAGATATGCGACCATGTTCCCGCCCATCCCGCGCGCACCTTCCATGAAGCGCTGCAGTGCCAGTGGTTCGTCCAGATATTCTCCCGTCTGGAACAGCGTACCGGCGGCGTGGTGTCCAACGGACGCATGGATCAGTACCTCTATCCCTTCTACAAAAAGGACATGGAGGACGGCATCCTCACCCGGGAACAGGCCAAGGAACTGCTGGAGTGCATGTGGGTGGAAATGGCCCAGTTCGTGGACTTCAACATATCTCCCTCCGGCTCCGACTTCTATGAAGGCTACGCCCACTGGGAAGCCGTGACCATAGGCGGACAGACCAGGGACGGCGAAGACGCGACGAACGAGCTCTCCTACCTTTTCCTGGAATCCAAGAGGGAATTTCCCCTCAACTATCCCGATCTTGCGGCACGCATCCATTCCCGCTCCCCCGAGCGCTTCCTGCACGAAGTGGCCCTGACCATCAAGGACGGCTCGGGCTATCCGAAGCTCATCAACGACGAGGAAGTCATCCCTCTGAACGCCCTCAAGGGCGTCCCCCTTGCCGAAGCCTACGACTACGCCGTATCCGGCTGCACGGAAACCCGCTATCCCAACCGCGACACCTACACCTCCGGCTGTGCCTACATCAACTTTGCCGCCGCGCTGGAAATGACCATGTACAACGGCCGGATGCCCTACTACGGCGACGAGCTGCTCGGCCTGGAAACGGGCGATCCCCTGACCTTCCGCACCTGGGAGGAATTCTACGACGCCTACAAGAAGCAGCACGTCCATCTGATACGCCGCTCCTTCCAGCAGCAGGCCGTCGTGGACAGGCTGCGTCCGGAACACTTCGCCTCCCCGCTTTCCTCCTGCCTGCACGACCTGTGCATGAACGCCATGACCGATCTGCAGAGCGAACGCATCGAAGGCGGCGTGGACTTCTCCTATTTTGAAATGCTGGGCTACGCCACGGTGGTGGATTCCCTCGCCGCCGTGAAGAAGCTGGTATTCGAGGAGAAGGTCGTTTCCATGGAAGAGCTCCTCCGGGCCTGCCGGGCCGACTTCAAGGGCTATGAGCCGCTCCGCGAACAGCTGCTCCACGCTCCCGCCTTCGGCAACGACGACCCCTATGCCGACGCCATAGCCAAGGATCTCGACCGTCTGTCCCTTGAGGAGGCCGACCGCAGTTCCAAGGAAAGAGGACTCAATGCCGAACTGCGCTTCGTGCCCATCACCTCGCACATCACCTTCGGCAACGTCATAGGCGCAACGCCGAACGGACGCACCGCCGGCACGTCCCTGTCCGACGGCGCCTCTCCCTCTCAGGGCGCCGACCATGAAGGCCCCACGGCCGTGCTGCTCTCCAGCTATCATTCCAAGAACTACGACATGCTGCACCGCGCCTCGCGGCTGCTGAACATCAAGCTCTCTCCCAAGAGCGTGGCGGGAGAGGAAGGAACGCGCAAAATCGTGGACCTCATCCGCACCTGGTGCGACCTCAAGCTCTGGCATCTCCAGTTCAACATCATCAACCGCGAAACCCTCCTGAAGGCGCAGAAGACGCCGGAAAACTACCGGGGCCTGCTGGTTCGCGTGGCCGGATACAGCGCCTACTTCTGCGACCTGTCTCCAGCTCTTCAGAACGACATCATCGAACGCACGGAATACGAACAGGTCTAGACGGACGGGGGACCGGGACGCCCCGGCTCCCCGCCACTTTCCGGAAGGCAGAGCTCTGCCTCCCGGTTCCCGTCATGTCCGAGGAGACGCCTATGCAAGACGACAATGACCGGCAGGGGCTGGTCTTCAACATCCAGAAGTTCAGCGTTCACGACGGGGCGGGCATCCGCACCCTGGTCTTTCTCAAGGGCTGCGGCCTGCGCTGCCGCTGGTGCAGCAATCCCGAGTCCCAGAACACGCGCCCGGAAAAGGCGTTCAACCCCTCGCGCTGCATAGGCGCGGAGCTCTGCGGCCGCTGTCTTGAGGCCTGTCCCTCGGGAGCCCTTTCCCCCGACTCCGGCATGGTGCGCTTCGAAGTTTCCCTCTGCACGAACTGCATGGCCTGCGTGAAGGTCTGCCCCTCCCGGGCCCAGACCTGCTACGGCGAACGAAAGACCGTGGCTCAGATCCTCAACGCCGTGGAGCGCGACGGCATCTTCTACTCCCGCTCGGGAGGAGGCATCACGCTGAGCGGCGGCGAGGCCCTTCTGCAGGAAGAATTCTCCGTCGCCCTGCTGCGGGAAGCCAGACGCCGTCACGTCGACACCGCCGTGGAGACCTGCGGCTTCTATCCGTACGAGAAGCTGCAGCGGGCCGCCCCCTTCCTGAACACCCTGATATTCGACATGAAATGCGCCGATCCTCAGAAGCATGAACGCTTTACCGGAGCGCGCAACGACGTCATCGTGGAAAATCTGCAGCGCGTCCGGCGTGATTTTCCTCATCTGCCCATACTCGTGCGCACGCCCGTCATTCCCGGCTTCAACGACACCGAAGAGGACATTGCGGCGATACTCGACAAACTTCCCCCGAAAACGGGTTACGAGCTTCTGGCCTATCACCGTCTCGGCCTGCCGAAATACGGCTATCTCGGCCGCCGCTACCCGCTGGAGGACGCCGTGCTTGATCCCGGCGTCATGCCCGTTCTGAACGCGCTCGTGCAGCGGAGTGGAAGAACGCCCCATCCCACGGCCTGACCCCGCCCTCCCCCGCTTCCGGCAAGAACCACGAACAAGCACCGGCCTGCAGTGCCCTTTCCCGTCCCCTGTCTGCGCCGCACGGCGCAAAAACGCCTTCCCCGTCCATTCGACGGGGAAGGCGTTCTGCAAAGAAACTGGAACGCTTGCCGCTACGCCTGACGCCGGGCGCAGAAGCGCAGAAGACGGGAAAGAAAAGCCAGAGCGCGCTTGAAGGAAGCCTCATCCTGAGCTAGAGACTGCGGACGCGGAAGCTGTATGACGAGCCTGCCGTACACTCTTTCCTGACAGAAGGGCAGAAGCGTCTTCGGCATGGAAAGCGTGTCTCTGGCATCGGAGCCGAAAAGAAGCAGCACGCGGGGATTCAAGAGCTTCACGCCCGACCAGAACAGCGCGGGCCCGTCTTCCGGCTTTTCTCCGACAAGACCGCATGGCCAGAACACGTGCGTTCCGCCCGGATGCCGAAGCTCCATGAGCATGCGCACGATGACCTGACGGCGCACGTCGTCCGGCCTGCCGGTAAGATCCTCTCCGAGACCGGCGTAGGTCCAGAGCACGAGAGGACGCGGCGGCAGGGGGCGGCGGTTCTTGAGCGCCAGCCAGCTTGCGGGCCAGTTCTCCACCGGCAGCGCGCCGGGCGTGGCAAGAAGTCCTCCGTCAGAAGAAGGCGCAGGCCGATCCCGGACAGCGTCGGCCGCGGGAGGGACAGACGGATTCTGCCTGACCTGAACGGATGCGGGGGCAGCCGCTCGAGGGGAGGCGGGCCGCACCGGGGCCCCCGGCGAAAACGACTCCGCAGCGAAAGAGGACGCGGAAGGCGGACTGGACACGCTTCTTCGTTCCGGCACAGACGCACGGAAGGACGGCGAATTCTGCCGGGGAACTCCGGCACTCTGCGGGAAGGAAGATTCCTCGGCCGAGTCCTCCTTCGATGCGCGCAGTTCAGCCGCGCGCTGCGGACTTTCCAGAAGCAGCGCGGCAAGCCCCGCCTTGAGCCAGGGGCGCACTATGGCGGAAGGAACCATCATACGAACAGCGTGCGCATCCAGTCGATGAGCTTCCAGGCGACCTGCGGCTTGGGCATGTCCGGCCATACCTCGTCGCGCCCCTGAGCGTCGGCCACGTACACGCGGTTGGCCGCGCGGCCGAAGCCGTCGGATATGCGGTTGCCCACCACGATGTCCGCGCCCTTGGTTTCCAGCTTGTGATGAACGGCCACACCGAGCGCGTCCATGTCGGGCACGCTTTCCGCGGCAAAGCCCACGACGACCTGTCCTTCGGAACGCTCCTCGGCGAGGGTTCGCAGAATGTCGGCGTTGGGCAGGAAGGAAAGCGTGAAGCCGTCGCCCGCGCGATCCTTCTTGAACTTGCCCGGACCGTGCGGCTCGGGTCTGAAATCCGCCACGGCCGCGGTGAACACGCCCGCGTCGGACGAAGGCCAGAGCATTCTCGCCCGGTCCAGCATCTGAGAGGCGGTGGTCACGTCATGACGATGAAAGGCCGGATCATCGGGAAGCCACAGGTCCACGGGACCGCACACGGCGTGAACCTCAGCACCGCGCAGCCACGCGGCCACGGCGATGGATGCGCCCATGGTGCCGGTGGACCCGTTGGTCCAGAAGCGCACGTCGTCCCAGCCTTCGCGCGTGGGCCCCAGAGTCAGCATGACGGTTCTGCCTTCCATGTCCTGCGGGGTGAGCGCCTTGAGACCGGCAAGGTAGATCATGCGCAGATCGGCAAGCCGCCCCTGCCCCTCGTCGTGACAGGCGACCACGCCGCTGTCCGGACCGACGAAGATGAAGCCACGCTCGCGCAGCGTCTCCACGTTGGCCTGCGTGGCGGGATTTCGCCACATACGGGGATTCATGGCGGGAGCCACCACCACGGGACCGTCGAAGGCCAGCGCCTGAGCGGAGAGCATGTCGTCCGCAAGACCGTGCGCAAGCCGGGCCAGCATGTCGGCAGAAGCCGGAGCGATGACCATGGCATGGGCGATCTGCCCCGGCTCCAGATGCTCGAAGGGCTCCTCGGAGCCGAACATGTCCCCGTACACCGGCGACGCGCCGAGAGCGCGGAAGGTAAGCGGCGATATGAACTTCTGCGCCGCGGCGGTGAGCGTGGCGCTCACGTTCGCGCCCGTGTCCTGCCAGCGGTGCACCAGCTCGGCAGCGCGAAAGGCGGCCACGGAACCGCAGACGCCCATATGCAGCCTCTTGTCCGCAAAACGCTTGAACAGCAGATGCTTTTCCATGAAGGAATCCTATTCGGAAAGTTTGGTCACCTGGCCGGAACCGCCGTAGGACGAGCCGGAGCCGGAATAGGAGGAGCCGGAGTAGGAGGAAGAACCGGAGTAGGACGACGCGCCGGAAGAGAGGCCGCTGTTCACGCTGTTGTGCACTTCGGGCACAAGGCTCAGGATGTCAACGTTCACGCCGTTGACCACCCACACGTCCATGGACGTGTTCACCACGCCCTCCCGATAGAAGATGGCCGCATAGTGGGGAGCCTTTTCATAAAGCTGAACGGAACGGACACCGACGCTGGAGCCGCGAAGCTGCCATCCCTGCCGGGCCATGTTCTGCATCATGACGTTGGCCAGAGAAGTGCCGTCCACGCGGCCACTGAAAGATTCCAGCCCGAACTTGCTGCCGTCGGGCCCCACGGTGACCAGCGTTTCGGAAGGAATGGTGCTCATGGGAGCCGGAATGGGCACGTCCCGGAACTGAGAGACATAGGTTTCGGTGATGCTGGGCTGTTCAAAGGGGTTGCTGATGGAAGACATGCTGGAACAGCCGGTAAGCATGAGGGCAGCGGCCAGACCGGCGAACATCATGCGAGCTTTCATGAAAGACACCTCCGAAAGGGGGAAGATACTTGCTCGGAAAAACGTGAAAGAAGGGCAAAGGACCTGTTTTCTCCGCCTTATGTCCACCTATACACTATGCTAAAAAAAAAGGATGTGCAAACGGCGCGAATAAGCTCCGGAGTCCGGCGTCAGCAGCCGCCCCCGCCGCCGCCCCCGCCGCCGCTGCCCGCGCCTCCTCCGCCGTCGCCGAAGGAGCTGGACGAAGATGCCGACGATCCGCGGGAGCTTTCAAAGGACGACGCGCTTCTGTCCGCATCGGCGGCAAAGGCTCCCGCAAGCGCGGGCGTCAGCACCTGTGCCTCCGAAACGGCCGCGGCGGAAAGCGCGGCGGAAAAATGCGCCCCCCACGCCTGTTCCAGGCCGAGAGCCACGGCGTAGGGAAGAAGCTCGCGATAGTGCTCCAGCGTCTTCTCCGGAGGATTGAGCGCGGCAAGCGCCGGACCTTCCGCCATGCGCATGTAGAGGGCAAGCCCCTCTATGCCGTCGAGCAGGGCACGGGCCTCCTTCGTGGGGGCGTCCATGATGCCGGAAAAGAGAAGCGGAATGAGCAGGGACAGCGCGGCGAGCACCGTTTCCGCAGGACCGAGCATGTTCAGCGCATCTTTGAAGACGGTGACGATGAAAAAGCCGACGAAGGCCAGCATCCCAGCCTGAAAAAGAAGGAAAAACGCAAAAACACCGTAGCGTCCTGAACGGAAAAGTCGGGCCGCCCCCTGAAAGAATTTGCGGAACAGGAAGGAAAAGAAGAGCATGAGCACGAGAAGGCCCGGAGCCTTTTCGGGCAGCGCTCCCCCCGTCACATATCCGACGGCGGCCGCAAGCGCCGTCACCGTCGCCACCATGCCGAAGAAGGTCCACACCGAGCCGAAGAGCCCCTTCATCGCGCCGCCGGCGCCCTTCCACAGATTCCCGTATTCCTGCCCAAGCTGTGCCGCCATGGCGCGGCGCATGGCGGCAATGGTCCCGCCGTGCTCCCTGTCCACGGGCACCCGGCCTTCAAGCTGCTCAAGAATGCGCTGCTCCTCTGCAAAGGGAGAATCTCCAAAGCCGCGGTCGAGCACAAAGCCCTCCTTCGCATTGCCCTCTATGCGGCAGCAGCCGCGCCCGGAAAGCGAAATGACCGCCGCGCCGAAGGAGCCCGGCGTCACTTCCGTCTTGTGGAAAAGATAGCCCGCGGCCGCAGGCGAAAGAAGCCCGGCCTGTCCGCCGTCTCCAGACGCACGGCGATGCGGAGGATGAAAAAGCGGCACGATGACGCCCTTTTTCGGATCCCTGCCGGTAAAGAACCACGCAAGAAAAAAATACAGCAGCACACAGGCGTCAAGCACGGCAAACATCACGATGCCGGACACGGTTCCGCCCGCCCTTTCCAGCGTGACGAAGCCCTTTTTCCAGCCTGCGGCCACGGTGAATTCCTCACCGGGCCGGACGGCGCGCTGCGCGGAAAAGCGCATGACAAGACGCCCGTCCTTCGTCTCATGGGTCATGGTCACGGGAGAATGACGACTTCCCGGCTCTCCCAGCCAGGCCCTCTGACCAAAGAAAGGCGCACCCGGAGGGCAGAGCACGGTGCACGTCACCTGCTCCACGGGCTCTTCCCAGCCGCTTCCCGTGACGTTCCATGTGAGCTCGTCGTTGTTCTCGAAAAGCCCGGTCTGCCCGGTCATGCGGTAGGAAAGAAAAAACTCGTGTCTGCCCGGAGAAAGCACGCTCCCCCGGTCGCGCTGATACACGCGTACCATGCCGGAGGACTTTTTCACGTCGTCGGCAGGAAGCGTCCGCCCGTCGAGACGCACCTCGAGCACCTGCATGGCGGCACGCCCCTGCTCCCTCCAGCGCGTCGCCACGGGAATGTCGCGATAGATGCCGTGGAATTCTCCCTCGTCCGGGATGTCCACCAGAAGCGTTTCGGAAACCGCGATGTCGCCGTTGCCGGCCACGTCCACGACCGCGTCGAACTGGCGCACGCGCACGGGTGCCGCCAGGGCCTCCGCCGCCACGAGCAGCCAGAAAAGCATTGCCATAAGCCATTGCTTCACGTCTGTCCCCCTGTACGGGCGCCATCATGGCGTCAGTCTCTGCGCCGTCCTTGCTCCCGTGGAACTACGGTAAGCGGAGGCGACAAAAAAGGGAAGAAGCACGAGCCCCTTCCCTTCTCACCCATGTTGTCTGCAGATTCTCCCGAGGGCAGACCGAAGGCGCACCCTCGAGTCTCTCCCTGCCCCGGCAGCCTACTTCGCGGGATACCCCTCCGGCACGGCCGCCTCGCTCCCGTCGGAGAGCTCGAAATATTCCATCCTGCGGAAGCCGAACCAGCCGGCCACGATGTTTCCCGGAAACTGCATGATGCGGTTGTTCTGCTCGCGCACCGTGCCGTTGTAGTAGCGGCGGGCCATCTGAAGATCGTCCTCCAGACTCGTCAGCGAGTGCTGAAGCTGCAGGAAGTTCTCGTTGGCCTTGAGGTCGGGATAGGCTTCCGCCACGGCGAGCAGCCTTCCGAGCGCAAGACTGAGCCCCTTTTCGGCCTCGCCCACGTCCCGGGCGCTGCCGCCCTCGGCCTTCATGCCCGCCTCTCGTGCGCGGGACACGGCGGAAAGCACGTCCTTTTCATGCACGGCGTAGCCCTGCACCACGCTCACGAGCGAGGGCACAAGATCATGTCTGCGCCTAAGCTGCACGCCTATGCCGCTCCATGCCTCCTCGGCAAGATTGCGGCCGCGCACCATGGCGTTGTAAAGATACACGAGCACAAGCGCAAGAACGACAACGACGACGGCGGCAATGCCCGCTATGATCATGGGCGCTCCTTCAAAAGCGGTTGTCCGACTCTTCGGCGGAAATTCTTCCATCCGGCACGCGATCCGTGCCGGAACATGGCCAGTCCCGCACCTCGAAAGGCACGGTTTTCTTCATGCCTTCCAGAAGTTCCAGAAGCTCCCCGCGCTGATGCGGAGAAAAAAGCAGCTTGAAAAGCCCCCTGGCCGGATCGAGCACCGTCAGCATGGCAAGATGCCCGCCGCCGCCTTCCAGAAGATAACGAAAAAGACCCGTATCACGGGGAGCGATACGGATCAGCAGCATCTCTGACGTGCAGGCCGCAGGAAGACGGACGGGCTTTCGTCGCCCGCTGCCCTTCCCGGAAGAAGGACGGAACACGACCTCCCCCGACATGAAAGCGGCGGGCTGCTCCATCTTACTTCATGCGATAGGTAATGCGTCCGCGGGTCAGATCGTAGGGCGAAAGCTCGACCTTCACGCGATCGCCGGGCAGAATGCGGATGTAGAACTTGCGCATCTTGCCGGAAATATGGGAAAGCACTTCATGACCGTTTTCCAGCTTCACGCGGAACATGGCATTGGGAAGGGCTTCTTCCACGATGCCGTCGACTTCAATGGCGTCTTCTTTAGGCATGGTTCCTCCAAAAAAACTATCGAGACACCTTCCACGAATATGGGCCCGCTGTCAAGGGGAAGCCTCCCGTCCCGCCCCGCTTTCCGCGCGTTGCCCATCTTTTTCTTCTGTTCTATACTTGCCGCGGCCCGAAAGCCCCTTTTCTTCTTTCCCGGAATGCCGCCATGGTTCCGTTTTTCTCTCTTCTCTTTCGTCACGCCCTGCGCGCTCTGCTGCTTCTTGCCGGAGCCACGGTCCTTCTGGCCTCTCCGCCCGTGCTCGCCGAGGGCCTTCCCGGACCGGGCCTCTGGCCGCGTCTTGCAGGAGCGGGACTTCTCGTCTGCGCGCTGATGCTGCCCCCGAAGGCACCGCCGCAGGCAAAGCCTTCCCCGGTCTCCTCACGCCGCGCTCTCGGCCTCATCGCCGCCGGTCTTCTCTGGCTTGCGATGATTCATCCCGCAGGGTGGCTTCCCGCCACCTTTTTTTCCGGCCTTCTCGCCTGCCGCTCAGGCGGCTGCACGCTGAAGGAATCGCTGCTGCTCTCCCTGCTGCTTTCGGCCGTGCTCTGGCTCGGTCTGGAACGCCTGCTGCAGTACGACCTTCCCCGGGGCGCACTTTTCTCTTTTGTTCGCGGAAACTGACATGGACGCCTCTCTTGCCGATCCTTCCCTGTTTTCCGGCGTTCTTGCCGGCATGGCGGCCGCAGCCTCCCTCAAGCTCTGGCTGCTCGTTCTTGCGGGCGTGTTTCTCGGCATGACCGTGGGCGTGCTGCCCGGCTTCGGCCCGCCCGCCGCCATGGCACTGCTCTTTCCTCTGGTCTACGTGCTCGAGCCTCTCTCCGGCATTTCCCTGCTTTCCGGCATTTTCTACGGAGCCAAATACGGCGGAGCCGTCACATCCATATTAATGGGCATCCCCGGCGAAGCCGACGCCGTGGCCACGCTGTTTGAAGGGCATCCGCTCGCGCTCGGAGGCAAGGCTCGTCAGGCGCTCGCCACGGCCACGCTCGCATCCTTCACGGGCGGCCTGAGCGCGTCCCTCGGCATGGTGCTGCTTGCCCCCGTTCTTTCCCGGGCGGCCCTCTTCTTCGGCCCCGCGGGACGGGCCGCCGTCATGGGCTGTGCGCTTCTTCTCGTGGCCTTCACCAGTCCCGGCGGCGCAAGACGCAGCCTGTGCATGATCTTTCTCGGCCTTGTGCTCGCGCTTCCCGGCATGGCTCCCGTGTACGGCACCTCCCGACTCACGTTCGGTTTCTGGCAGCTTTCCGAAGGCGTGGAGCTCACGTCCCTGCTGCTCGGCATATTCGGCATAGGCGATCTTCTGGACGCTCTGCTCTCCCCGCCGAAAAAAACGAACGAAAACGCCGCGGACGCCGTGCCTCCTCTCAACCGGACATCCGCCTTTCTGGCCGCCCTGCGCGGCAGTCTTCTCGGATTCATGACGGGCCTTGTCCCCTGCGGCGCGGGCGTGACCGCAAGCTTCGCCTCCCACGCGCTGGAAAAGCGCCTGAGCCGCCACCCGGAACAGTTCGGCAAAGGAGCATGGGAAGGACTTGCCGGCCCCGAAGCCTCCAACAATGCCGCAGCCATGGCTTCCTTCGCCCCGCTGCTTCTGCTCGGCCTGCCGACCAACCCCATCATGGCCGCCCTGCTCGGAGCGCTCACCATCGTGGGCGTGGTGCCCGGCCCCTCCCTGCCCGAAAGTCAGCCCGACTTCTACTGGGGACTCATCGTCTGCCTCCTCATGGGAAACGTGCTGCTTCTTGCTCTGGGACTCGGTCTCGCCGGATTCTGGGCACGTCTTGCGCGCCTGCCCTTCCGCCTTCTGTGGCCGGTCATCCTCTTGCTCTGTCTCACGGGCTCCTATGTGGGAGCGGACGGCATTTCCGGCCCCGTGCAGTGCCTCCTTTTCGGCGTGCTGTCGGTGATCCTCAGGCGCTGCGGCTGTTCCCCCGCGCCGCTGGTGCTTGCCTTCGTGCTCGGTCCGCGCCTCGAGACCCACCTGTTGCAAACACTCCTCTCCTTCTGGTAATATAGTCCCCTTTTTTCACTTTTCCTTGCTTCTTTTTGTAAACTGATTGAACACTCAATGAACACCCCCTTGCAAATATCCCGCCATTATAGTAGGTTATATAGATATATCGTCGGTTATTATGTGAAAAAAGGTTTTATGCTTGCCGATTTCTTTTTTCCCTGTAGAGATATGCAACATGAAATGGCGTACTCCACACTTCATTCTTGCCGCCCTCTGGATGGCTCTTTTGTCTCTCCCCGTTGTTCCCGACGCCTCTGCCTCGGGCAGCAACGTGCAGCTTTCCATCGCCTTCAGTCCGGGAGGCGCCCTCGACGCCGTCGCCCGCACGCTTGCGCGTGAGGCGGAAAAGGAACTGGGGGCAAAGATCATCGTCCAGAACGTTCCCGGGGGGGGCGGCATGACGGGCGTGGCCAGACTGACGAAGTCCGAAGCCGACGGATCACGTCTGGCCGCCTGCGTGACCAACGCGCTCATTTTCATTCCCTTCAGAAATGACGCTCCCTACGATCCGCTCAAGGACGTGGAACCGCTGCTTGTTTTCGGACAGGCCTCGCCCGTGCTGGTGACCCGTCCCGACGCCCCATGGAAGGACATGGACGCCTTCCTCGCCGCCACGCGCGAGAAAGGCGGAGAAATGCGCATCGGCGTTCCCGGTCTGGGCACGCCCTCCCACATCGCCCTTGCCGTCATGGCTGCGGGCGACCCCTCGCTCAAATGGCGCTTCGTGCCCTTTGGCGGCCCCGGCGAGGCTGAAGCCGCACTTCTCGGGGGACATGTGGACGCCGCGGCAAGCGGAGCCCTTCCCCGCATCAAAAACGGACAGCTGCATCCTCTCATGGTGCTCGCGGGCACGAATCTTCCTGCCCTTCCCGGCGTGCCCTCGCTTTCCGACAAGGGCTTTTCCGATCCCGGCCGGGGCGATTCGTCCTTCATTCTTCTCGCTCCGGCCAACACGCCGGAAGAAACGCTGGAAAACCTTTCCCGCGCCTTTGAAAGGGCCGCGGGAAGCGAAGCCTACAGAAAGTCACTGGAAGGCTTTTCCGTGGCTCCCGTGATCAGGAACAGACGGGAAGCCCGGGAATTCCTCCGCCAGGCATGGCAGGAGGAAGGAAACATTCTCAAGGCTGCGGGCATAGCCGACCTGTCCGCCGCCTCCCCCAAAAAGGGGGCCGCCGGAGCATCTTTTTCTGAAAAAGAATGATTCCGACGGGATGGAGGAAAGAGTGCCGCTGTCCGACGCAAGAAGGACTGCGGACTTTTTCGTCACGGGCGCACGCCTTCCGCATGCGTCCTCAAACACCGTCCCGCAAGGGACAGGCTCCGCTGCCCGCGCCTCGCGGCGGGCATGAGTCAGGATAGTACCAGGAGGATACCCACATGTCTTGCAACTGCACGGCCAACCCCATTGACCTTGCTCCGCTCATGGACATTCTGAAACCCTACCGGCAGAACCCGAAAGGCGCGCTCATTCCCGTTCTGCAGCAGGCTCAGGATGTGTACGGCTATCTGCCGCAGGAAGTTCTTGAAACCATCGCGTCGGAACTGCGCGTTCCCGTCGCGGAGGTGTTCGGCGTGGTCACGTTCTACGCACAGTTCCATCTCAACCCGCGCGGCAAGAACATTGTCCGCGTCTGTCAGGGTACCGCCTGTCACGTCCGCGGCGGCGCCGGCATTCTGGAAGCGGTGAGCCATCACCTCGACATCAAGCCCGGCGAAACCACCAAGGACCTTAACTTCACGCTCGAAACCGTGGCCTGTCTCGGCGCCTGCGGTCTGGCTCCCGTCATGATGGTCAACGACCACACCCACGGACGCCTGACTCCCGACGACATTCCCGGCATTCTCGACAGCTACCTGGCATAAAGGAGAGGACGACATGCTTGAACTGAAACGTCTCACTTCCGTCGACGCGCTCAACAAGCTGCAGGAAGAAGCCCGGCCTCTGCTCAGCCTGCGCCACTACAACCGCGCGCCTCAGCAGGAAAAATACCAGATACTCATCTGCGGCGGCACGGGCTGCACCTCCTCGGGCAGCATGAACACCCGCGACGCGCTGCAGAAGGCCATCGACAACCACGGTCTGCACGACCGCGTAAGCATCGTGGTCACCGGCTGTCACGGATTCTGCGAACTCGGCCCGCTCGTCATCTTCTACCCCGGCGGCATCTTCTACGTGCGCGTCCAGCCCGAGGACGCCGACGAACTCGTCACGACCACCGTGCTCGAAGGCAAGACCGTGGAACGCCTGCACTACCAGGGCCGCACCGGCAAGACCCCGCGCCACAGCTACCGCGACATGCTCTTCTACAATCTGCAGAAGCGCCTCGTGCTGCGCAACTGCGGCCGCATCGATCCAGAAAACATTTTTGAGTACATCGCCAACGGCGGCTACCAGGGCATAGCCAAGGCTCTTTCCATGGGTCGCGAAGCCACCCTTGAGGAAGTGTTCAACTCCGGCCTGCGCGGCCGCGGCGGCGCGGGCTTCCCCACCGGCCTCAAGTGGAAGTTCATGGCTGCCGAAAAGGCCGAACCCAAGTACATGCTCTGCAACGCCGATGAAGGCGACCCGGGCGCGTTCATGGACCGTTCCGTGCTCGAAGGCGACCCCAACGCCGTCATTGAAGGCATGCTCATAGGCGCATGGGCCACCGGAGCCACCGAAGGCTACGTATACGTGCGCGCCGAATATCCGCTCGCCATCAAGCGCCTCGGCATCGCCCTTGCCGAAGCCGAAGCCCTCGGACTCATCGGCGACAACATTCTCGGCTCCGACTTCAGCTTCCATCTTAAGATCAAGCAGGGCGCCGGCGCCTTCGTGTGCGGCGAAGAAACCGCCCTCATGCGCTCCATCGAAGGCAAGAGAGGCATGCCCCGCGTGCGTCCGCCCTTCCCGGCCAAGCGCGGCCTGTGGGAAAAGCCCACAGTGCTCAACAACGTGGAAACCTTCGCCAACGTGGCCCGCATCATCACCGACGGCGCGGAAGCCTTCCGCCAGGACGGCACCGAAAAATCTCCGGGCACCAAGATCTTCGCCGTCACCGGCAAGGTGCGCAACACCGGTCTTGTGGAAATTCCCATGGGCGTTTCCATGCGCCACATCATTTTCGACATCTGCGCAGGCATCAAGAACGAAAAGAAGTTCAAGGCCGTGCAGATAGGCGGACCTTCCGGCGCGTGCCTGCCCGCCTCCATGCTCGACAACCCCGTGGACTATGATTCCCTCACCGCCGCAGGCGCCATGATGGGCTCCGGCGGTCTGGTCGTGGTGGACGAAGACACCTGCATGGTGGACCTCGCCCGCTTCTTCCTCACCTTCACCCAGGCCGAAAGCTGCGGCAAGTGCACTCCCTGCCGCGAAGGCAGCAAGCGCATGCTGGAAATCCTGGAACGCATCTGCGGCGGTGAAGGACGCGACGGCGACATCGAGGAACTCGAACGCCTGGCCCACACCATGCGCACCTCGTCTCTCTGCGCCCTCGGTCAGACGGCTCCCAATCCCGTGCTCTCCACGCTGCGCTTCTTCCGCTCGGAATACGAGGCCCACATTCACGACAAGAAGTGCCCGGCCGGCGTGTGCACCAAGCTGCTCCAGTACAGGATCGATCCCGAAAAGTGCAAGGGCTGCACGCTCTGCGCCCGCAACTGCCCCGTGGGCGCCATCACCGGCAAGGTGCGCGAGCCCCACCTGATCAATCCCAACAAGTGCATCAAGTGCGGCACCTGCATGGACAAGTGCAAGCACGGCGCCATCAGCCGCGTGTAAGCCCGACCTCGAGGAGAATCATCATGAGTGATACCGTTACTCTGACTATAGACGGCCAGAAAGTGACCGCCCCCGCGGACGCCACCATACTGGAAGCCGCAAAACTTGTCGGCATCAACATTCCCACGCTCTGCTACCATCCTCTTCTGCGCCCCGAAGGCTCCTGCCGCGTGTGCGTGTGCAAGGTCACGAAGGCCCGTTCCTTCATCCCCGCCTGCATCGCCAAGGTGAGCGAAGGCATGGAAGTGTTCACCAACGATCCCGAAGTGCTGGAATCGCGCAAGAACATCGTGGAACTTCTGCTCGCCAACCATCCCAAGGACTGCCTTGCCTGTTCGCGTTCCGGCAACTGCGAGCTGCAGCGCGTGGCCAACAACCTGGGCATCCGCCGCGTCCGCTACGAATACAACCGTCCTGAACTGCCGAAGGATGAAAGCAATCCCTGCATCGTGCGCGATCCGGCGAAGTGCATTCTCTGCGGCCGCTGCGTGCGCATGTGCGCCGAAGTGCAGGGCGTGAGCATCTACTCCTTCGCCTACCGCGGCCTCAACGCCCGCGTGACTCCGGCCTTCAACCTCGGTCTCGGCGAAGTGTCCTGCACCTTCTGCGGCCAGTGCCGCAAGGTGTGCCCCACCGGAGCCATCACGCTCAAAAGCGACATCGAACGCGCCTGGCAGGCTCTGCGCGATCCTGAAAAGATCGTCATGGTGCAGACCGCTCCTTCCGTGCGCGTGGCCATCAGCGAACCCTTCGGCGGCAGGCCCGGCGACATCGCCACCGGTCAGATGGTCAGCGCCCTGCGACGCCTCGGCTTCGACAAGGTGTTCGACACCAACTGGTCGGCCGACCTCACCATCATGGAAGAAGGCCACGAGCTCATCGACCGCGTGAAGAACGGCGGCAAGCTTCCCATGATCACGAGCTGCTCGCCCGGCTGGATCAACTTCATCGAGCTCTATTATCCCGACCTGCTTCCGCATCTGTCCACCGCCAAGAGCCCGCAGTCCATGTTCGGCGCCATGCTCAAGACCTACTATGCGCAGAAGCAGGGCATCGATCCTTCCAAGATCGTGTCCGTGTCCATCATGCCCTGCACCGCCAAGAAGTTCGAGGCCGCACGCCGTGAGCTTTCGGCCAGCGGCTTTGCCGACACCGACATCGTGCTCACCACCACCGAGCTCGCCCAGATGATCAAGGAAGCCAACATCAACTTCTTCGCCCTGCCGGAAGAGGAATTCGATCCCATCATGGGCGAGGGCTCCGGCGCAGGCAACATCTTCGGCGCCACCGGCGGCGTCATGGAAGCCGCCATGCGCACCGCCTACAAGGTGATCACCGGCGAAGAGATGGAACCCATCGAACTCGACGCCGTGCGCGGCATGGAAGGCATACGCGAGGCCGAAGTGAACTTCAACGGCATTCTCACGCTGAAGGTGGCCGTGGCACACGGTCTGGCCAACGCCCGCAAGGTGTGCGACATGATCCGCGAAGGCAATCCCCGCGGCTGGAACTTCATCGAAATCATGGCCTGCCCCGGCGGCTGCATCAACGGCGGCGGTCAGCCCATCAACCTCGACGCCGACACGCCCCGTCTGCGCATCGAGGCCCTGTACCGCAACGACCGCAACCTGCCCGTGCGCAGAAGCCACGACAACCCCGAAATACAGGCCCTGTACCGGGACTTCCTCGGTGAGCCCAACAGTCACAAGGCCCACGAACTTCTGCACACCCACTACTATGAACAGTACCGCTCCTGCCGCAGCAAGTAGGCCGGCGGCCTGATCTCCCGGCGCTCCGGACGAAAACGTCCGGGGCGCCTTTTTTTTTCATGCAGGCTTTGACTTTTCCTTCTCTTGCCGCCAATATGAAGCCCCGCACCGGCAACATTCCGGCTCAATCTGTGGAGGACCTATGTCTGAAAATCGCTTTCTCTCCGAAATGTTCAACATACAGCCCCCGAACTGGGGCCTTCGCGGCGACCCGTATCTGTGGGAAGACATGAAAAAGGCCTTTGCCGACACGCCCTTCCCCTACAGCTCGCACGAGCTCGTCATGGACATTCACCGCATCTTCCGGGAAAAGACCGGCGAAGAACTGAGCAACACCGCCCGTCCCTTCGTGGAGGCCTACGCCCACGGCGGCGCCTCCTCGGGCAAGGTGTCCGGCAAGTTCTGGCTCATGACGGCCATCCCGCTTCTGCTCGCCCTGCGGGACGTGGCGGAAAACAACATGGAAGAATTCGACAAGATTCTGGCCGAAGGCACGGCCCGCTTCGCCCTGCGCAGCCATCCCTGCACTCCTCAGTGATGCCTGCTGCCGTCCCGAGGCGGAGCATCCGGCGAAAGGGGCGATGCGCGAGGTCATGACGAGCGTTCTCCCCTTTCCATGTCCGCAGGCTGAAAAAACGAAAAAGGCGTCCCCCTCCTCGGAAGGGAACGCCTTTTTCGTGCGATGATGACGGTATCAGTGAACGTGCTCGCCACGTCTGACGCGATAGATGATGGCGCAGATCATGACAATGAAATAGATGAAGATGCAGCCCACGCCCACGAATCCCTGAGGGGTGGAGTGCATGGCGCTGGTGATGAGTTCTCCCATACGTGTGCTCCTCGAAAAGTCTGGACGGCCTTCCGGCCGATATGCCGGAATCAGCTTTTACCTTCTCCCAAGCCCGGTAAAAAGTCAAGGAGCTCCGCCGGAACGACTTGATGCCGCGTCCGTTTTCTTTGCGGCGAAAACGGCAGGACGATGCGGCAGAAGCAAGGAATTTACGCACCTCTACCGGGAGCCGGCGTCAGAGAGACGGAACGCACGGCCCGTTCGCAGAGCGTCGGGCTCCGCGCCTGTACGAACGAGAGCCGGAAGCCTTCCGCCCTTCCCGGAGGCTTTTGCCTTTCCTCCTCCGCCCTGCTATGATGCCCCATCACGTTTCAGGAGAACACCCATGGAATACGACAGGAACGACACGCTGGAAATGGATCTGCACGGCCTTTCTCCCGACGGCAGAACCGTGGGACGCAGCCCTGAGGGCATGACCGTCTTCGTCCGGGGCGGACTTCCCGGAGAGCGCGTTCTTGTCCGCCTCAGCCACGTAAAGAAACGCATGGCCGAAGCCGAGCTTGTCCGCGTGGTGAAGCCGTCTTCCGAGGAGCGTCCCGCTCCGTGCGTTCATGCCGAAAAATGCGGCGGCTGCCCCTGGCAGCGTCTGCCCGGAGACCGGCAGCTTGCGTGGAAAACGCGCATCGTGCAGGACGCCCTGCGCCGTCTCGGACGACTGGAGCTGCCGGAAGGCGTGCTTCGTCCGACCATCGGCGTCGGAGACGAGGCGGAATGGGGCTACAGGAACAAAATGGAATTCGCCTTCGCTCAGGATGAAAACGGCGGAACGCGGCTCGGACTGCGGGCCCGCTCGTCCCGCGCCGTCACGGAAGTGACGCAGTGCCTGCTTCAAACGTCCCGCACCATGGCGGTGCTGGAAGCGGTGCGCGGACTGTGCGGACGCTTCGGCCTGCGAGCCGCCCCCTCCGGCAGAAAGGCCGGAGAACGCACGCCGAAAAAGAAAAATTTCAGCAGCTCCGTACGCCCCAGCGACATTCTGCGATTCGTCGTCATCCGCGAGCCCCGCGCCGGGGGATGCCTTGTGGAACTCATCACCCTGCCCTCGCCTCAGGAGACCGCGAACGTCAGAAAGCTCGGCGCAGCGCTCATGGATGCCGGACTCGGCGTGACGGGATTCGTGCACAGCATCCGCGCGGACGAGGCCGACATAGCCTACGGCGAAGAAACCGCGTTCACGCTGGGCGAAGCGCGTCTTTCTGAAACCCTGCATCTTCAGGGCCGCGACGTGACCTTCACCCTCGACCACAATTCCTTCTTCCAGGTGAACAGCCGCGCCGCCGAACTGCTCTACAACACGGCCGCCGACCTTGCCTCGTCCCTGTTTTCCGGCGAAGGCGGCTTCCGGGGCGGGGAATGCTGGGACATCTACTGCGGTGCGGGCGGCCTTGCGCTGACCATGAGCCCGCATTTTGCGCGCGTGTTCGGCATGGAAAGCGTGGCCCAGGCCGTGGAGCTGGCATCCGTCAACGCCCAAAGACTCCGGGAAGAGACGACGTTCCGTTTTGCATGCGGCGATGCCGCAAGGCTGGAGAGCATTTTCCGGGAAAGAGGCGTGCCCGACCTCATCGTCACCGATCCGCCGCGCGCGGGCATGGATGAGAAAACCGTGCAGGCGCTGCTCAAGCACCGCCCTCCGCGCCTCGTGCTCGTTTCCTGCAATCCTGCCACCCTTGCCCGCGACCTTGCCTTGCTTTCCCAGGCCTATGACATACGTGCCGTGCAGCCCGTGGACCTTTTTCCGCAGACGCCGCACGTGGAAACCGTGGCCGCGCTGTCGCTCTCCGCGCACGAAGCTCGAACGGACCGCAGGGCTTAGGAAAGGCTTTCCACTCCCGCATGAGCGACGCTATCACGCGTCGCTTTTTGCCTGACGCTCCCTTCTTTCCCGCTGGAAGCGTACGACAAGAAAGCTCGCCAGCACCCGCACCTGCGTGTCGTCCTCAATGGCGTAACGGGGATTGTCCACCCCCACGAAGCCGACCACGCGTCCCTCTTCCATGAGCGGCACGGCGATCAGACGCTGAATCTCCTGACTCTCAAGCATCTCCCATTCAAGGGGAGAATGCCTTCTGAGCGGCTCCGTGTTGTAGATGATGACGGACTTGTCGTGCAGGAAAAGTTCCATCCACCGGGATACCGCCTCCGGCGGCACCTGCTGCAGATTCTCCTTCTGGGGCGTGATGCCGGAAGCGCACCACTCGAAGGTATTGTCCCAGAACTCGGGCTTCCGGGGAGAAGGTTCAAACAGATAGGCCCGATCCGCCCTGTAGAACTCACCCACGGATGCAAGCACCAGATCCACGGCGCGGCTCCAGTTCTTCTGTCTGTGCAGCACGTCCACATAGCCGGTGATGCGCCTTGCAAAATCCAGACGCGCCTGAGCCTTTCGACTGACGTACTCCCGCCTTGTGATGTCCATGCCGACCTGAAGGCGCAGGGTCCTGTCGCCCACCTCCAGCAGCTTGTCCTTCAGAAGAAAATGCCTGTCGCAGTAACTGTTCCAGTCCTCCCATATATGAAAGGAGTCGTGACGCAGCTCGGCATTGGGACAGAAAACGCAGGGCGTGTTCCGTCCCCGCAGTGCCTCATAGCATTTCCGTCCCCGGTAGTCCCTGACGCCGAAGATCCTTTTCCCCGCCGCATTGAGATAGTATATCTCATGCGTCAGAACATCACACAGGGAAATGATGTCCTCGGTCTTCTCCAGTATGATGTGCTCAAGGGCGTACCTGTCCTTTGAAGGCAGATCCCGCCGGGTGGAGAGCGCCTCCCGGTTTCTGTCGTCCAGACAAAGACCGGACTCCAGGTACTTCTTTTTCATCACGAACTGCTCAGGGGACACGGGTCTGGCAAAAAAGTACCCCTGATAGAGCGCCGGATGAAGCGGCTCCAGAACGGCAAGTTCCTCGGAGGTCTCCACGCCTTCGCAGCATACGCGGATGCTGCCGCCGGCGGCCAGTTCGATGATGTTGGACAAAAGGCGCAGATTGTAAGCGCTGTGCTGAATGTCCCTGACGAAGCAGCGGTCGATCTTTATCTCGTCGATGGACAGTTCCTTCAGCCAGCTCAGACTGGAATAGCCGGTTCCGAAATCATCCACGGCAATCTCTATGCCCTCTTCCTTCCAGGCGCTGAACACGGCGTTCAGATACGGATAGTTCTGAAGCTCCCTGCCCTCCGTGACCTCGACGGCGAGAGCGCTGCCGGGAAGCCCGCTCGCCCGTAGCAGGTTCAGAACGTCGTCCTGAATCTCGGACTGCCCCAGCTGCCGGTAGGACATGTTGATGCTGACGCGAAAGTCGGGAACCGTCCGCCTCCAGATGCGACACTGCTCCAGCGCCTGTCGGATGCCCCACTCGCCTACCGGCACGATCAGCCCGCTCCGCTCCAGCACCGGAATGCACTCGTCCGGGGAAATGACGCCCCTTCGGGACGAACGGAACCGAAGCAGCGCCTCCGCTCCCGCAAGCTCAAAAGTTTCGGAACGAATCTGCGCCTGATAAAGAAGAAAAAATCCCGAAAAATCGTTTCTTACGGCATTCTCCATTTCCTCGAGCAGTTCCAGGGCGGCAATCTTTCGCTCATAGTCCTCGGGCATGAAGAAGCAAAGCCGGTTCTTTCCCGACTTTTTTGCGGCCTCCAGAGAGCTCTCGGCGTACTGCAGGAGCATTTCGCTCTCCGGAATCTGATACTTCTGCAGCGGAACGCAGCCGCCGGAAATGGTGCACTCACCTTCAAGACTTCTCTGCACCGTCCGAAAATATGCCTTCACCTGCGCGTCGTCCGTCTCCGGCAGAAGTATGCAGAAACAGTTGCCGTTGATACGGCATGCCCGCTGCTCTCCCGTGCAGGCATCATTCATGGCGTCCCTGAGCACTTCAAGAACGCCGTTGCCGCACTCCCGGCCGTATTTCAGATTTATCCGGCTCAGGTTATCCACATTCACCATCAGAAGATGACCGCTCCGTCCCTGATGATGAGCCTTTTCCAGCTCCATCAGCCACGCCGTCTGACAGCTGTCCCTGACGGGCTGCTCCAGATGCTCCTGCGCCGATATCGTTCCCAGAAAGAAACTCGCCTCGCCGCAGTCATCGAAATAGCATTTCCCCTTGCTGCTGAGCCATATCAGCTGTCCGAAACGGTTCCGCATGCGATAGTTGAAATGGTAATGCTGTCGCTCCCTGCTGAAGGAGCCGGATACGTAGCGCTTCAGCCTGACGCAGTCCGCGGGATATATCGCCCGATACCAGTCGTCCAGCGAACAGCCCGAAACGGGAATCATCGTCGTTATTTTCCGAATATTCTCAGAAAAGCAAAACTTTTTTTCCACAAAGGAATAGTACTGATAACATTCCCCTGTACTGTCTCCAAAATGGTTCAGCATCTGCTGACGAAGTTCACTGTTGTTCCAAAGACTATCCATCGACTCTTCTCTTTACCATATCCATGCAGATGTACGCCATCTCATAAAAATATTCCGCCCCGTTCCCGGCGGCAAATCATTTTTTCTCTGCGAAAAACATGTATTATCCTATATCATACCGAGCCGACATACAAGACGAGGCTCTTTTCTCTCCTTGTCGACCTTTTCCTTATGAAGGAGACTTGCGGCTCTACATGTCTCAGAAGAGCCGCAAAGGTCATTTCAGCTTTCTGCGTCCGTCTGACGCAGCCGTATGAGCGGCACTTTTCCCGCCCTCTTTCTGTCAAAGAAAAACAGAAGCAGACATGCCGACGGAAGGCGCGACCGAAAAAGTCGAACAAGCGGGAGTCCGCGCATCGGAAGGCTCCGGCACGACGACCTTCCGCCTTCTTTGAAGGCAGAAAAACTTAAGATACACTCGTTGAGACGTCCCTTTCTCTTGGGAAGCGACATTCCGCCGCGCATGCCCGCCGCTGCGCAGGACGCGTTCTCTGCTGCGGCTCCAGAGCCCGGAGCCGCGCCTTCGGCGGAAAATACGCCCCGTTCCAGGGGCCGGAGGTAACCGCATGAAACAATGCATGGATTCCGAAAACCTGCACCGACGCCTGAAAAAAATCATCGGTCAGGTGCAGGCCATCGACCGCATGATCGACGAGGACGTTCCCTGCGAAGACGTGCTTGCCCTGATAAACGCCGCCAAGTCCGCCCTGCACAAGGCCGGTCAGGTGGTGCTTGAAGGCCACATACGTCACTGCGTTCGCGACGGCATAGAGCACGGCGACGCCGACCAGACCATAGCCAGCTTCACCAAGGCCGTGGAGCGCTTCGCCAACATGAACTGATCCCCGCCGCGCATCAGCGCCCCCCTTTCTTCTCCGGTTTCCGCCGCGCGTCAGTGCACCGCCGCTCCCCGCCTTGACAAACCTATACCCCTATAGGTATTTTCATCGGGAACAACTCTCTCACGGGGGACGCTCATGGCAAAGACGGATTTCATGCTGCTCTGGCACGATTTCAAAACGGAACTTCTCTGTCTCATCATTTCCGGCATCGCTCTGCTCCTCAGCATGATCATGCCCGGCGTCTTTCCCGTCGATCCCGCCTGGGCCGCCATCGTGCTCTGCGGAGCCCCCATCGTGAAGGAAGCCCTCGTCGGTCTCGCAACCCGCTTCGACATCAGGGCGGACGTTCTGGTGGCCACGGCGCTCGTCGCTTCCGTCATCATCGGCGAAGACTTTGCCGCCGGGGAAGTGGCCTTCATCATGCAGCTCGGCGCGCTTCTTGAAGAAGCCACCACCGCGCGTGCCAGAGCAGGCATTGAAAAACTCGTCCGGCTCAGCCCTCAGACCGCCCGCATTGTCAAGGACGGCAAGGAGGTCATGACGCCTGCCGAAAGCGTGCGTGAAGGCGACAGACTGCGCGTGCTTCCCGGCGAGACCGTTCCCGCGGACGGCGTCGTCGTCGCAGGCATGAGTTCCGTGGATCAGGCGCTGCTCACCGGAGAAGCCCTGCCCGTGGACAAGGCCGAAGGAGACGAGGTGTACAGCGGAACCGTGAACTGCTACGGAACCTTCGACATGCAGGCCACCAAAAGCGGAAAGGACGGGTCCATTCAGCGCATGATCCGGCTCGTGCAGTCCGCAGACGCCGGCAAGGCCAAAGTAGTCCGTCTGGCCGACCGCTGGGCCACGTGGATCGTGGCGGGAGCGTTTTCCGCGGCGCTTGCCACCTGGCTTGTCACGGGAGAAGTCATACGCGCCGTCACCATTCTCGTGGTCTTCTGCCCCTGCTCGCTGGTGCTGGCCACGCCTACGGCCATTGTGGCGGCCATAGGCAATCTTACCCGGCACGGCATGCTCGTACGCGAAGGCGACGCTCTGGAACGCCTTGCCGAAGTGAACATATGCGCCTTCGACAAGACGGGCACGCTCACCATGGGCACACCTTCCGTTCGCGCCGTTCAAAGCCTGCGCCGCGAAATGACGCCCGCCGTTCTGTACCGCATGGCCGCGGCGGCGGAACAGCGCTCGGAACATCCGCTCGGACGCGCCGTGACGAAGGGATTTCTCTCGGAGCATGACGCGCCTCTTCCCGAAACCGAAGCCTTCCGCATGATCCCGGGACGCGGCGTATGCGCCAGGGTGGAAGGTCGCGACGTGCTGGCAGGCAACGCCGCCTTTCTCACGGAACAGGGAGCCGGGCCTTCCGACCAGGCGCTGAAGGCTGCCGAAAGCTTCGTGTCCGAGGGCTGCACCGTCGTATGGCTGGCCGTGGACGGCGCCGCTGCGGGCTTCATCGCTCTTTCCGACACGATACGCCCCGAGGCCGAAGCCACGATTCAGGCTCTGAAGAGCGCGCGCATCACTCCCGTGCTGCTCACCGGAGACCATGAAAACGCGGCGCGGCACATTGCCCGAGCGCTGGGCATACGCGAATGGCAGGCCGAATGTCTGCCCGAAGACAAACTGAGCTTCATGGAAAAGCATGACCGCGTCTGCATGACCGGAGACGGCATCAACGACGCCCCGGCTCTGAAAAGGGCCCATGTGGGCATGGCCATGGGCGGCATGGGCAGCGACATCGCCGTGGATGCCGCCGACATCGTGCTCGTGCGCGACGGCATAGGCGAAGTGCCGCACGCCGTCCGTCTTTCCCGGCGCATGATGCAGGCCATACGCTTCAACCTCACCTTTTCCATGACGCTGAACTTTGCGGCCATCATTCTGGCGGCCCTGGGCCTGCTTACCCCCGTGACGGGCGCACTTGTCCACAACGCCGGCTCCGTGGCCGTCATTCTCCACTCGGCCCTGCTTCTGAAATGGAAGTTCCGGGGCTGAAAGATCCCGTATTCTCTCCCGAAAAAAGGCCCTTCGCGGGCCTCTTGCTATTTTTTCAGGAACCCGTAAAGAAGACTTATAGACCATCACCTTTCATTCAGGGGTTCCCATGCTCTTCAGCTGGAAAGACGACTCAAAAACCATTCTTGTCGTATGCCTGGCATCACTGCTCATGGCGCTCAACATCAACACCTTCGTGCAGACCGGCGGACTCTATCCCGGCGGCGCGACCGGCCTCACCATCCTCATTCAGCGGCTTGCGGAACGATTTCTGAACGTTCATCTCTCCTTCGCCGTGGTCAACTTCCTGCTGAACATGATCCCCATATACATAGGGTTCCGCTACATCGGCAAGAAGTTCACGCTGTACTCCTGTCTGATGATCATGCTCACCGGCATTCTGACCGATCTCATCCCCTCCTACATCATTACCTACGACACCCTGCTCATCAGCATCTTCGGCGGCATCATCAACGGCTTTTCCATCAGTCTGTGCCTGCGCATGGACACCACGAGCGGCGGCACGGACTTCATCGCCATCTACCTCTCCCAGAGAAAGGGCATCGACGCCTGGAACGTCGTGCTCTACTTCAACGTCGTGCTTCTGGTCGTGGCCGGCTTCTCCTTCGGCTGGGACAAGGCCCTTTATTCCATCATCTTCCAGTATACCACCACGCAGGTCGTGCACACGCTCTACAAGCGCTATCAGAAAAAAACGCTCTTCATCGTCACGGACAACCCGCAGAAGGTATGCGAAGTCATCTATGCCACCTCCCGGCACGGAGCGACCATACTCAGAGGCGAAGGCTCCTTCCATCTCAAGGAACGCAGCCTCGTCTATTCCGTCGTTTCCAGCGACGAGAGCAAAAAGGTCGTCCACGCCGTGCGCGAGGTTGATCCCCACTCCTTCATCAACACCGTAAAGACACAGGAACTCAAAGGACTTTTCTATCAGCGTCCCACGCTGTAGAGCGACGGCCGCAGCATTCGTGCTGCGGCTTTTTTTTTCAGAAACGCTTCCTGCGAGAGGCTTCCCGGCCTCTGCCCTTCCGCCTCGGGAAAAGACAGACCGTCTTCGGTCATTTTCTGCTCCGTCCTTCCGGGCAGATGGGACGCGTCCCCCTTTCCCCTCTCCCTCCGTCCTTTCCGAAGGAACTTTTCCTTGCGGACGCGGCAGGCCGCAGGGAAGCTCTCATCTCATGACCTTCCGAAAAAGAAAGTACTCGTCCATGCCGGGCATGGGCAGTCCGTTCCGGCACAGGGGAACCACAAGAGAAGAGTCCCGATGGCGTGCGTTGAAGAACTCAACGATGTGAAAGCCGCACTTGTTCACGTAAAAATGGATGTTCCGCTTTTCAAAGTACGGCGTCACCGTCTCCCATGTCCTTGTCTGCGGATACATGGTCTCCAAAGCCCGCCATGCCGCAAGTCCCAGTCCTCTGCCGTGACAGGACGGAGACAGGAAAAACAGATCAAGCACGTTATGCCCGCCTGCCGCATCAATGCGCACCACCGCGCCGCCCACGCGCTCCGTCCCCTGAACCACGTGCCATACTTCCGCACCGGGGGCGTCGAACGACGCCTGCACGTCCTCGTCCGTCGGAACAGGACCGTAATCGTTTCTTCCGAAGGACTCCTCAACGGCAGGAGCAAACGCCTCCTGCACCGCCAGCATCACGTCCCGCAGCTCCTCAGGGCGAGCTCTCACCAGACGAATCATCCCTTCCGCCATCACCTTCCTCCCCATGTTCCCGAGACTGCATGAGGGGGCCGGCAAAGTCAAACCTTCCTGGAAAACGCCGAAAATCAGGAAACGCTCCCCGAACGGAGCCACCCTCATTTCTGGCGGCCGTGCTCCGGGCAGAACGATCCTTTCCCATGTACGACATCCCGGACACATGCCGGAGCCTCTCCCGCTTCTTCCGCGGAAAGGATGCGTTCTGTGTCTGAAGGCACAGTCATTCCGCCGTCTTTCCCCTATGTTCCTTTCTGCCGGAAGACCTTCCGGCACGGGAGAAAACATGACGAACGTACTGAAAAAAATGCGCGGAGGCGGAGCAACGCCGCCCCGAACCTGCATGCGGGAGATTCTTCTCTCCTGGCTGGGAAGCTGCATTTCCATCGCCCTCATTGCCCTTCTCGAACGACACGTGACCAGAAGCACCGGATTTCCTCTGCTCATCGGATCCTTCGGGGCCTCTGCCGTACTGGCCTTCGGGGCCATACAAAGTCCGCTGGCGCAACCGCGCAATCTGGTGGGAGGACACTTCGTTTCTGCGCTTACGGGCGTCACCATGGGCATGCTCTTTCCCGAGTCCACATGGCTTGCCGCCTGCCTTGCCGTGTCCACGGCCATTGCCGTCATGCTTATGACCGGAACGCTCCATCCGCCCGGAGGCGCCACGGCCCTCATCGCCGTCACCGGAGGAGAAGGCATCAGGCAGCTCGGCTACTGGTACGCCCTTGTGCCCTGTCTGACCGGAGCCTGTATCATGCTTTTCGTCGCACTCATCGTCAACAATGTTCCCCATTCGCGCCGCTATCCTCTCTACTGGTGGTGACGCCCGTCATTTTTTCTGAAAAGGGACGCTCCTTTGGTGGCGTCCCTTTCAATTTTGTTCTCCCGAGCCGCCAGTGAAACAACTTTGTACCTTCTCTTCCTGCGGCCCCGACACCCGTCACCGGAACGCCCCTTGCCAAAACTTCTTGTGCGGGCAATATGAAAACGTACCGGCAACGCCTTTCAGGTCTTGCGGCAACGCCTGCAATTTCAAGTTGTTATAACAAGCGGCACGCCATTTGCATGAAAAGAGACGTCTTTTCGCGGGCGACGGAAAAAAGGATTTCTCATGAACAAGGAATTGTTGTGTTCTTCCGGTGTGTTTGAGAGAAGCATACCGGAACTTGAAACCATGATGCGCAACGGCACGCTCACGTCCGAAGAGCTGGTACGGTATTACCTGAGACGCATCAAGGTATACGACGGCTGCCTCAAAACCATGATAACCGTCAATCCGGCAGCGCTTGAGGAAGCGCGGCACAAGGATGCGGAACGGGCCGCAGGCGGCCCCGTCGGAGCGCTGCACGGCATTCCCCTCGTGCTCAAGGACAACTTCGACACCAAGGACATGAAAACCACGAGCGGCGCTCTGGCCTTCAGGAATCTGCAACCGAAGCGGGACGCTTTTGCCGTGCGCCGGCTCCGGGAGGCGGGAGCCGTCATTCTGGGCAAGACCAATCTCACGGAGCTGGCCAATCACGGCATGACCATCAGTTCTCTGGGAGGACAGACGCTCAATCCCTACGATCTCACGCGCACGCCGGGAGGCTCCTCCGGCGGCACGGGAGCGGCCGTGGCGGCAAACTTCGCCACAGCCGGCACCGGATCGGACACGGTCAACTCCATCCGTTCGCCCTCCAGCGCCAACAGTCTGGTGGGCATACGTCCCACAAGAGGGCTCGTGAGCCGCACCGGCATCTCTCCCTGTTCCGATCTTCAGGACCAGGGCGGCCCCATAGCCCGCAGCGTGACCGATGCGGCATTGCTGCTCGGCGTCATGGCAGGATACGACCCCGACGACGCCAGCACGGCCGTCATGAAAAACCGAACGGTGCCCGACTACACGAAGGCGCTCAGAACCGACGCTCTGCGGGGCAGAAGACTGGCTCTTCTGACCACCAATCTCGGCAGCGATCCGGACGTTCTTCGGGTCATGGATGCCGCCGTCCGCGACTTCGAGGCGCTGGGAGCCACCGTGACGCGCGTGGACATTCCCGAACTCCGGGTTTCCGATCTCATAAGAAACAACGACGTTCAGCGCTGGGAACAGAGCATCGTTCTGAACAGATACCTCAGTGAGCTCGGCGACGCGGCGCCCGTGCGCAACATCAGGGAATATGTGGCCACGGGGCTGATCACCCCCTCCGTAGCCCTGGACCTGGAGCAGAAGGCTGCGGAAATCAATCCCGCCGACAATCCGGAATACAGAGCCCGCCTTGACAGAAACTCCCGGCTGCATGAGCTCGTCGTTTCCTTCATGACGGAACACGACATGGACGCCTTTGTGTATCCCCTTCAATCCATGCTCGTGGTGCACACAAACGACGCCCGCGGACAGGCCGGACGCAACGGCCTCATGGCATCCGTCACGGGACTTCCCGCCATCACGCTGCCCGGAGGCTTTTCCGTCGCCGGTCCCGCCGCGCCTCTCGGCGTACCCGTAGGCGTGGAACTCATGGGAGCGCCGTTCAGCGAAGAGACGCTCATCGGCATGGGCTATGCCTATGAGCAGGCCACCCGTCACCGCAGACCTCCGGCAGCCTTCCCCGATCTGGATTTCTCTTCCGTCTCCGTGGACTGACGCTCCCGAAGCCTAGTGCAGGCAAGCCGCTTTTTCAAAACGAAGGGAGCCGGCCCTTCCGGGCCGG
>NZ_CAJJIC010000002.1 GCF_905187505.1 uncultured Mailhella sp. | reverse complement strand
TATTGATGAATTTTTATAATAAGTATCTCCACATTTAAATTCTAATATAAATATAATATTTTTATATATTAAGATAGTATCAACTCTTTTTCCCATTCTTGGAATAATGTACTCAAAAATAATCCTTCCTTCTTTTAAAGTATTTAATTGCTCTTTTAATACTTCTATTTCTAATTCCCATGCATATATTTGTTTTGAGGTTACAGCATGAGAGATATTATTAGATTGAATAATTCCAAAAATTTCCTGATTAGATTGATCTAAAAAGTTTTTAATGTCTTCAGAGTAGTAAGATACTAATTTTTTCATATCATTATGTTTGTAATGTTGTTTTAGCGTTTGTGGCTGCGCCGCCACTGCCAGGGAGGCGTCGGGGCGTCGTCCTTCCACAGGCCGAGCCTTTCTTTTCTGGCCATGGCCTCCTCCACCTTCCAGGTCTTGCATATGTCGCTTGTGCAGAAGTAGTCGTAGACCCATGCCATGCCGGCCTGTATCTGTCGCTGATTCACGGAGAGTTCGTCGACACCATTGCCGTCGACAAGATACACAATGGCGACGGAGCGCTTGTAGCTGTCCAGGTACATGGTTTTCAGACGCAGATCCTTGCCTCTGAGGAGCGTTGTCAGGTGTTCCCGGGACTGTCTGCCGAAACGCTGGGCGCTTTCAGGCGCATCGACGCCGTAGAGCCGCACACGTACCGTGCGGTTTTTTTCGTCTTTCAGCTCGAAGCTGTCGCCGTCGGCGGCACGGACGAGGCGGTATTCCCTGTCGTCAGCAGCGGGAGCAGACTTTCCGGCGGAGGCGGCGCGCAGACTTTTGATCGCGCTTTTTGCGGCGTCCGCCACGTGTTCTTCGACGGAACGGTTTTTCCGGGAGGCGACTTCCTGCGCGACATGAACAACGGCGTCTTCCGGCCTGTCCACGGAACCCACATAGGCGGCAACCATGAGAAGCACGCACAAAACGGCGGCTTCCAGACCGTAACGGCCGGAACTTTTTCGTCTGCGGGGAAAGAAGGACTTACGCTTTTTCATCGGCAGGCGCGGCATGGGACAGAAGTTCTTTCAGCGCCGCCGCTATGCCGGAAACGTTGAGTCCCACGTCGGCGCGCAGCCGACGTACCGGACCGTGGGGAATGAAGCGGTCGGGCAGGCCGAGGCGGCGTATCTTGAGGTGGCCGAGGGCGTCGTGGTCGGCAAGAAGCTCCAGCACGGCGGAGGAGAATCCGCCGAGACGACTGCTTTCCTCCACAAGCAGCAGGGCATCGCTTTGGGCGGCAATGTCCAGTATCTGCTTTTCCGGCAGGGGCTTTACCCAGCAGACGTCGAACACGGAGGCGAGAAGTCCGGTCTTTTCCGCGGTGTAGAGCGATGCTTCCACGCAGGGAAAGGCGCGCTGGCCGGCGGCGAGTATGCAGACCTTCGAGTTGCCGCGCAGAAGGAGCTGACCTTCACCGGGAGGAGGATAGCTGCCGGGATGCTGAATGGAGCCCGCAAACCTGAGGCGCGAGGCGTCAAGCTTTCGGCCGCTTCCCCGCGGATAGCGCAGGGCCACGGGCTTGTCCATGGCAAGGGCGATGTCGAGCGCCTTTTTGAGCGAAGCTTCGTCGCGGGGCGCGCCCAGCGTGAGATTGGGCACCACGCGCAGCCATGACAGATCGAACGCGCCGTGATGCGTGGGGCCGTCTTCACCCACGAGACCGGCCCTGTCGAGGCAGAAGGTGACGGGCAGGTTCTGCAGGCAGACGTCATGTATGATCTGATCGTAGGCGCGCTGCATGAACGTGGAGTAGATGGCCACCACCGGATGAAATCCGCGTGAGGCAAGGCCTGCGGCAAAGGTGACGGCGTGTTCTTCGCAGATGCCCACGTCGGCAAAGCGGTTCGGGAAGCGTTCGTGAAAGCCCTGAAGGCCGGTGCCGTCGGGCATGGCCGCCGTGATGGCGAAAATTCTGGGATTTTTTTCCGCGAGACGGCAGAGCTCTTCGCCGAAGGCCCGGCTGAATCCGGGACCGGAGGGCTTCCAGCCCGCAGGCTGGGGAGGCACGTCTATTTCGTCGGCCACGGAGGCGGAAATGCCGTGGAAGTGCGAGGGATCGTTTTCGGCAGGACCGTAACCCTTGCCCTTGCGCGTGCGTATGTGCAGAAGCACGGGCATGTCGAGCTGCTTGGCGGCTTCGAGGTGGCGTTCGAGCTGCGCAATGTCGTGACCGTTGATGGGGCCTATGTAGTTGAACTGAAAGGCCTCGAAGAGCATGCCCGGAGTGAAGAACGACTTGAAGCTGACTTCGCCCTTGCGGATGATGTCCACGATGGAATCGCCCTTGGGCAGGCGTGAAAGCACCTTTGCCACATGCTGCTTGATGTGCATGACCGTGCTGTGGGAAAGGTTGCGGCTGAGAAAGCGGGAGAGCGCCCCCGTGTTCTCGGAAATGGACATTTTGTTGTCGTTGAGGATGACGATGAGCCTGTTGCCCATGCCTCCGGCCTGATTCAGCGCCTCGAGCGCCATGCCGCCGGAGAGCGCGCCGTCGCCGATGACGGCGACCACGTGCTCCCTGCCGCCGCGAAGATCGCGTGCTGCGGCCATGCCGAGGGCGGCGGAAATGGAAGTGGAGGCATGCCCTACGCCGAAGTAGTCGTAGGGACTTTCCGAACGGTTGGGAAAGCCCGAAAGACCGCCGTAGCGGCGCAGGGTGTCGAAGCGGTCGGCTCTGCCCGTAAGCAGCTTCCAGGGGTAGCTCTGATGTCCCACGTCCCATACGATGGGATCATGCGCGGGATCAAAGCAGGAGAGCAGGGCTATGGTGAGTTCCACCACGCCGAGGGATGGGGCAAGATGACCGCCGTTCTGCGTGACCACGCGGATGATGGTGTCCCGCAGCTCCTGCGCCAGTTCCTGCTTGAGGGGAAGGGAAAGTCCCGGGATGTCCTCGGGGAGATGCAGGCTGGAAAGCAGGGGCGTGTCGGTCATGGGAATCCTTGAGGAAACTAATGCGTGCGGTTGACGAGTTTGCGGGCTGTTTCGCGCAGAAAGTCGGCGTCGGGACCGGAAAAGACTCCGTCAAGCGCCTTTTCAGCGGCCAGACAGTGCCTGCGCGCCAGTTCACGCGCCTTTTCCAGACCGACGAGGGACGGCCAGGTGGCCTTGTCGCTTTCTGCGTCGTGCCGCACCTCTTTGCCTACCGTGGCCTCGTCGCCGACGACATCGAGTATATCATCGGTTATCTGAAACGCAATGCCCAATTCACTGCCGTAACAGCGCGCTGCATGACGCTCTTCCGGTGAGGCTTCCGCGAGCACTGCGCCGCATTCACAGGCGTTGAACAACAGAGCGCCGGTCTTTTTTTCATTGAGTATGCGCAGTTCTTCCAGAGAAAGTTTTTTTCCTTCTCCTTCCAGATCCAGCATCTGCCCGCCGACCATGCCCGCGGCACCTGCGGCGTCGGCCGTGAGTCGCACGGCTTCAAGCAGCGCGTGCACGGGCACGTTTGCGCGCGTCATGTGGCTGAAGGCGTTGGTCAGCAGCGCGTCTCCCGCAAGAATGGCCGTGGCCTCGTCGAAGGCCTTGTGGCAGGTGGGACAGCCGCGGCGCAGGTCATCGTCGTCCATGGCGGGCAGATCATCATGGATGAGCGAGTAGGTGTGTATCATTTCCAGACCGGCGGCAAAGGGCAGAACGGCCCCGGTGACTTCTTCGGCCCTGTCCTTCGCACAGGCACGGGCCACGGCAAGGCAGAGCACGGGGCGCAGTCTCTTGCCTCCGGCAAGAAGGCTGTAGCGCATGGCGTCGGACAGACGGGAAGGTATTTCCTTGTCGAGAAAGGCGGCGGAGAGGTACTGTTCCACTCTGCCGCGAAGATCTGCGGGCATATGTCCCCCTTGCATGATGAAAGCCGACCCTGCGGGGCCGCCGGAGCGCGTTCCGGTTTTGTTATTCGTCTTCTGCCTGACTGCCGGCATCGAAGGGTTCGGTCCCCGCTTCCGTGCAGAGGCGTATGTCGTGACGTGCCTTTTCCAGCTGTTCCCGGCAGGCTGCGGCGTGAGCCAGTCCTTCCTTGTAGAGGGCCACGCTTTCTTCCAGCGGGCTGTCGCCGGTCTCCAGGGTGGTCACTATGGCCTGAAGTCGTGCCAGTCGTTCTTCGAAGGTGGGTTCTTTCTTTTTCATCGGGCACTCCGGTTTTTTCCGGCCGGTTGCTTGTTGTCGAAAATGCTGCGGGTGGGGCCGCCCACAAGCTGCGGCGGGTCCGCGAAAAGGGGCATGACGTCCACGGCCGTGCCTTGAACCAGAAGACCGAGATGCAGATGCGGCCCGGTCACGCGCCCCGTGGAGCCGGAACGACCGATGACCTGTCCTCTTCTTACCCTCTGTCCGGGCGTGACGTCAAAGGCCGAGAGATGAGCATAGGTGCTCACGACGCCCTGACCGTGGTCGATGTATACGGTGTTGCCGCCGAAATACTGCGCTTCGGCAAGAAGAACGGTGCCGTCGGCCACGGCAAGCACCTTTGCCCCTTCCGGGCTGCGCATGTCCGTGCCCTTGTGGGGCGCACGGGGCTTGCCGTTGAACACGCGACGGCCCCCGAAGGGACTGGTCACGCCGCCGGGAACCGGCTTCAGCAGCGGCAGCGTCCAGAGCTTTTTTGTGCGCACGGCAAGAGCCTCGCGACTGCGCCTGGCGTCGCGGGCTATCTGTTCCTGTACCTTGCGGGGCGGTTCAACGTATTTGGGAGCCACCTTCAGAATGCTTTCGGGCCACGGCACGGATACGGCCGTCACCGCGACGGACTGCGCTTCTCCGTTGACCGTCAGCGTGAGGGAACTTTTCCCCCGGGCGTCCAGCGGCATGGCCAGAAGCATTTCCGCCTTCCAGAGTCCGTCTCCTTCGCATTCGGCCTGCACGCGGAAGGACTCGCCGCGCCAGACAAAGACCGCCTCAAAAGGAGCGGAATCCGTGACGGCTGCCGGAAATGCGTGGCCCTGACTTACCCTTGCGGGCACGGAAATTTCCGCGGCCTCCGCATTCCCCGAGAGTGTGAAAACGAGCATGAGTGCGATCAGAAGACGTTTCATGAGACAAGCCGTCCGGATGCGTTGAAAAGGTTCGGAAAAATCATGACTGCCGGGCGTCGTCGGACGCCGACGTCTCCACGCCGGTCACGGTGCCGAGAATGCGTCCGTCGGCGAGCATGACGGAAATCGCCCGTCCCGGCGAGGTCTGCGTGACGGAGCGCAGGATTTTGCCCCCGTCGTCGCAGGCCATGGCATAGCCGCGGCGCAGAGGCGCAAAGGGGTCGAGCGCCTGAAGGCGCGCCTCCAGCCTCGTGAGCGCCTTCTCTTCGGCCATGCCCGTCATGCGGCCGAGAGGCAGAAGCGCCGCTCGGCGCCGCTCCACCTCGGCTTCGGCCTTTTGAAGCCGGGCTTCTCCCGCGCCGGCAAGGCGCAGGGAGAGACGCTCCAGCGTCGAGGCGAGAGCATCCATGCGGGAAGTCTGGGACCGCAGTGCCGCGCTCAGCTTTTCCACGTCGCGCGAGTCTTTTTCCACGCGGCTTTCCAGTCCGGCGCGCATGCGCCGCGTCAACGCCTCCAGACGTTCGCTCTGGGCCCTCATCCTTTCCGAGGGCGAGAGAAGAGAAAGCGCACGTCCGGCGTGTTCGAGCCTGAGGGACAGCGTGTTCAGCCTGCGCGAAAGGGCCGCCTGAAGCGCCGTTTCCAGCCCGTCGACGTGCTGGGCGAGGACATGGCGTTCCTCCCAGAGCAGCTGAGCGGTGTGGCTCGGGGTGGCGGCGGAATAGTCGGCCGTGAAGTCGGTGATGCTGTGATCGATTTCGTGGCCTATGCCCGCAAGGACCGGAATGGGACAGCGGTACACGGCTCTGGCCACGCGTTCGTCGTTGAAGGCCCAGAGATCCTGTACGGAGCCGCCGCCTCGTATGAGCACGACGACCTCTGCCCATCCGTCGCGTCCGACCCGATCCAGAGCATCCACGATGCGCGGGGGCGCGTCTTCTCCCTGCACGGGCACGGGATGGATGCGTATTTCCGAGCCGAGACCGCGCGTTGAGCTTATGCGGATGAAATCGCGTATGGCGGCTCCGCCGGGCGCGGTGATGACGGCGACTTTCCGGGGCTCCCGGGGAATGGGGCGCTTTCTGGCCGCGTCGAACAGACCTTCGGCCGCAAGCCTGCGCTTGAGCGCTTCAAATTCCTGATGCCACAGACCGAGTCCCGCGGCCTGCGCAAGGTCGACGATCATTTGATACTGGCCGCGCGCGCCGTAGACGGTAAGACGTCCGGCACAGATGAGCGTCTGTCCGTTTTCCATGGTGCGCGCAAGGCTCGGCCGAGGTCCGTCCTCCCACACCTCTCCGGTGAGCGGGTCGAAGGCTTCATCCTTCTGCTGCCTTTTGAACCAGACGCAGTTCAGCAGGCTGTCGTCTTCCTTCAGGGAAAAATAGACATGGCCGGAGGAGGGACGGGAGAGATTGGTCACCTCGCCCTGTACCCAGACGTACGGAAAGCGGGCCTCCACGGTCTGGCGCAGTCGTTCCGTCACCTGTCGCACACTGAGAATGGCGTCCATGTCTTCTCTCCGAAAAATGTCCGTGTCGGAAAAAGAGCAGGAGGAAACGCTTCCGGCGCGGAGGACACGCGTCTGCGGCTTCAGAAGGGACCGACGCCCTTTTTTTGGCGCATGCGCGGGATAAACGTGTCCGCCCCGGACTTCTTCCTCGGAAGGGCGAAGCCGCGTGGCGGAAGGTGCCGCCCGGGACCTGAGCCGGGCGGCGTCATGTCAGCGCTTCCAGCAGTCCAGCACGGACTGATACCAGGCGGGGAAGTCCTGCTCGAAGCTGTCGGCCGGAATGGTGGACTTCTCGCCGGTGCGGCGGTTCTTCACTTCCACCACGCCCTGGGCAAGGCCCTTGCCGCCCACGGTGATCTGGATGGGCAGACCGATGAGATCGGCGTCCTTGAACTTCACGCCGGGGCGTTCCTCGCGGTCGTCGTACAGCGTTTCCATGCCGCGGGCGGTGAGGAAGGCGTCGATGGCGTCGCATTTGGCGGCCACTTCGGCATTCTTCGGATCGAGGCAGACGATGTGCGCGTCGAAGGGAGCGAGCTGCGGCGGGAACATGATGCCGTGCTCGTCGAAGTTCTGTTCGATGCAGGCGGCCACCACACGGGACACGCCGATGCCGTAGCAGCCCATGATCATGAGCTTTTCCTTGCCGTTTTCGTCAAGGAACACGGCGTGCAGCGCTTCGCTGTACTTGGTGCCGAGCTTGAAGATGTGGCCCACTTCGATGCCGCGCTTGATTTCCAGAGGACGACCGCAGCAGGGGCAGGGATCGCCGGCCACGGCGTTGCGCAGATCCGCCCATTCGATGGGCAGAGCGACGTCGCGCACAAGGCTTACGTGGCGCACATGGGCGTCGGCCTTGTTGGCTCCGGCAATCCAGTCGTTGGCGGCCATGAGTTCCTTGTCGGCGTAGATCTTTTCCACGCCCCTGAGTCCGACGGGACCGGCAAAGCCCACGGGCGCGCCGGTCATGGCCTGCACCTGTTCGGGCGTGGCGAACTGGATGTCGTCGGCATCGATGAGGTGGGTGAGCTTGATTTCGTTGAGTTCGCGGTCGCCGCGCAGAAGCACGGCCACGGGCTTTCCGTCGGCCATGAAGAGCAGGGTCTTGATGAGCTTGTCCGCAGGCACGCCGAGGAAGGCGCACACTTCCTCAATGGTGTGCTGGCCGGGCGTGGCCACTTCTTCCATGGAGGGGCAGGGCGTTTCGTCCTGCGTGAAGGTCGTGCTGATGGGCGCACGCTCCACGTTGGCGGCCCAGGTGCACTCGGGCCAGTTGGTGCAGGCGGCAATGGCGTCTTCGCCGGTTTCGGCAAGCACCATGAATTCATGGGAGAAGTTGCCGCCGATGGCGCCGGAATCGGCTTCCACGGGACGGAAGTCGAGGCCCATGCTGCTGAATATCTTGTGATACGCTTCCTTCATGGAAGCGTAGCTTCTGTTCGCGCCCTCGTCGTCCACGTCGAAGGAGTAGCCGTCCTTCATGAGAAATTCGCGGCCGCGCATGAGGCCGAAGCGGGGACGCACCTCGTCGCGGAACTTGGTCTGAATCTGATAAAGATTCAGGGGAAGCTGACGGTAGGATTTCACTTCGCCGCGCAGAAGGTCGGTCATGACCTCTTCATGGGTGGGGCCGAGGCAGTAGTCGCGGTCGTGCCTGTCCTGAAAGCGCAGAAGCTCCTTGCCGTACTTCTTCCAGCGGCCGGATTCCTGCCAGAGTTCGGCGGGCTGCACCATGGGAAGCAGCACTTCGATGGCTCCCGCGGCGTTCATTTCGCGGCGGACGATGTCCTTGGCCTTTTCCAGGGTGCGGAGACCGAGCGGCAGCCAGGTGTAGATGCCGCTCGTGAGCTTGCGAATCATGCCCGCGCGCACCAGCAGCTTGTGGCTGATGACTTCGGCGTCGGCGGGGGCTTCCTTCAGGGTGGGGATGTAGTAACGGCTCCAGCGCATAGAGGATCCTTCAGTCGTTAGAGGTAAGAAGTTTGTCGAGTTCTTCAAGAAAGGCCTTGAGCAGCGCTTCCTGACCGTTCACGGAACGCAGGATGCTGCCTTTGCGGAAAATGACGCCCTTGTCGCGTCCGCCGGCCAGACCGATGTCGGCTTCGCGGGCTTCTCCCGGGCCGTTGACCACGCAGCCCATGACGGCGATCTTGAGATGGCTTTTGGCCGCCGCAGGATGGGACTGCACGTATTCTTCCACCTTTTCGGCCATGCCGATGAGGTCTATTTCCGTGCGGCCGCAGGTGGGACAGGAAACGATTTCCGGTCCGCGGCTGCGAAGGCCCGTGGCACGCAGGATTTCCCAGGCCACGGCCACTTCCCGCACGGGGTCGGCCGTGAGAGAGACGCGTATGGTATCGCCTATGCCCTCAAAAAGCAAAAGGCCGAGACCCACCGCGGATTTCACCGTGCCGCGCATGGGCGTGCCCGCCTCGGTGACGCCGAGATGCAGGGGGTAGTCGGTCCGCTCTGCCATGAGGCGGTAGGCGGCTATGGTGTCGGGCACGGAGGAGGACTTGAGCGACACCTTGATGTCGTGGAAACCGCGTTTTTCCAGCATGCGCACATGGGAGAGCGCGCTTTCCACCAGAGCTTCGGGCGTGGGACCGCCGTAGCGCGCAAGGAGATCCTTTTCCACGGAACCGCTGTTCACGCCCACGCGTATGACGGCGCCGTTCGCCTTTGCGGCCGCGGCAAGACTGTCCACGGGGCCTTCGCCGCCGATGTTGCCGGGGTTGATGCGGAGCCCCTTGAGCCCCGCGTCGAGAGCGGCAAGAGCCAGACGGTAGTCGAAGTGGATGTCGGCCACGAGCGGCACGGGAGAGTGGTCCACAATGGTGCCGAGCGCGGAGGCTGCCTTTTCGTCGGGCACGGCGAGGCGCACGATTTCGCAGCCTGCGGCATGAAGCCTTTGTATCTGTTCCAGCGTGGCCGCGGCGTCGCGCGTGTCGGTATTGGTCATGCTCTGCACCACGACGGGCGCGCCGCCGCCGATGAGCACGTTGCCGAGCCTCAGCTGCCGGGTGTGATTTCTGTGGGGAGCGTTCATGATTTCTCCTTGAAGGTGCGCAGATGGTGTAGCGCGTCCCAGGTGTAGATGACAAGAGCCAGCCAGATGACGGGGAAGGATATCATGTCGGAAGGCTTCATGCTTTCACCGAGCACGGTGATGGCCAGAAGGAAGGATATGGAAGGGCTGACGTACTGAAGTATGCCGATGGTGGCCAGAGTGACGCGGCGCGCGGCATAGCCGAACATGAGAAGCGGAAGCCCCGTGAAGGCGATGGTGCAGATGAGAAGCACCGGCCGCAGCGGGCCGTATCCCATGATGCCGAAACCCGGCTCCGTGAAACCGAGCCAGAGCAGCGCGGCGGGCATGAGCATGAGGGCCTGAAGGAAGAGGCTGGGGGCCGAAGCCATGCGAAGAGTCTTCTGCACATAGCCGTACAGGGCGAAGGAGAGCGCGAGAATGAATCCGATCCAGGGAATGTGTCCGTAGGCGAGGATGCTGGCCGCCACGCCCACGAAGGCCAGAGCGATGGCCGCAGCCTGCGGGCGAGAGAGCGTTTCGCCGAGGAAAAGCCGCCCCATGAGCACGTTGAGAAGGGGCGTGATGAAATAGCCGAGCGAAGACTCCACGATGCGGCCGCTTGTGACGGCCAGCAGATAGACGCTCCAGTTGAGACCGAGCAGCAGCGCGGCGGCGAAAAGCGGCAGCAGAAGCCTTTTGTTTTCGAGCGCCGTTCTGACCGCATGGAGCTGACGGGTCGCGAGAAGCACGAGACCGAGGAAAACCACGGTCCATATCATGCGGTGCGACATGATGGAAATGGGATTCAGACCGCCGAGCAGCGGCCAGAAAAGTACGGCGACGCCCCAGAGCAGGTGGGCGAAAAGTCCCGCTCCGGTACCGGCGCAGGAGCCGGAACACTCTTTGGGCAGGAGGGAGGGCAGGTGTGGATGCATCATGGCGGAGAGGGAGAGCGGACGCCCGGAAGAGAGGAAGAAGACGCCCCGCGCGGCGGCTGCGGCTTCGCTGCAATCAGCAAGTCCGCTCCCCCGTCTGACGGCGGAAGAGCGGACTGCAAAAGACAAAGACTGTGGCCCGCGGAAACGAGCGGGAGACTGCTCCGTCAGGGAACCGGCATCATGCGGAACTCCGGACGGAAAGGCAGAGGCTTCGGGCTGCTCGCTAGCGGTTGAAGGAACGGGCGTAGAGTTCCACGATGGCGCGGCGGCCGTTGGCTTCGAGGAAGCGGGTGCCGGTGGCGGTGAAGCGGGAATGCTTGATGATGGGATTTTCCTTCTTCACCCAGTCGTCGTTGATCCAGCGGAACCAGGCGTCGCGCTTCTGGTCGAAGACCAGCAGAGGCTTGTTGCACAGCTTGGCGAATTCGGCGCCCCAGCCCGTGCCGCCCTTGACGGTCTTGTCGTCCTGAATTTCACCGACGACCAGCACTTCGCTGCCGCTGCTCACCTGCCAGCAGATGGACTGGAGGACTTTGCGGAACAGGGGAGCGCGGGTGTACTCGCGGCCCATGAGGCGGGAAACATAGGTCATGCTGACGTCCTTGAGCGCCAGTTCGTCCTGAGTGAGCACGCGAACGCCGCGCGTGCGCTCTATCTGATGGCCTTCAAAGCTGTAGTTGACCTCTTCGATGCCCCAGGCTTCGGCCTGAGCGCCAAAGAACTGTTCCGCGCCGGCCGCGCCGCCGCTGAAAAGAACGCACTGTTTCGGATCAAGCATCTGGTCCTCCCAGAGTAGATAGTGTTGCTGAAAAGGGTAAACATGGATCCTGCGGAGGATCAGTATTCAGGTTCGACGCGACGGGTGCCGTTGGCCCCCACGACGATGCGCACGCGCTGTCCGGGAGTGATGTAGGGGTCCTTGCCCTGAACGATGACTTCTTCGCTGCCGTTGTCGTAGCGCACGGTGATCTGAAGGCCGGTCTGATGGGACGTGAGATCTCCCGCTCCTGCCCCGGCCGCGCCGCCCAGAAGTGCGCCGCCCACGGTGGCCAGAGTGCGGCCGGAGCCGCTGCCTATGGTGCTGCCGATGACGCCGCCGGCGATGGCGCCCACAAGTGCCCCGGCCGTCTGCCGGGAACTGGAATTGCTGTTGATGTTCACTTCCCTCACTTCCGTGGCCGTGGCCCGGTACACGGTGAAGGACTGACGGGCTTCTCCGGCATTGTAGTCGTAACCGCCGAGCTGCGGCCCGCAACCCGGAAGAGCGGGCAGGGCGATGGCCATGACTGCGGCCAGAACAAGGGCTGACGATTTACGAAAAGGCATAAGGGGTCTCCTGTAAAGACAAGGTGGAAACAAGAGTGCTTCCATCATAACCAGCTTGCGGGGAATGTCCAGTTAAGAACACGTCGCAGCCTTGCCGGCAAAGGCCCGGAAGGTATTCACCTCTCCTTCGTGCGTTAAATAAAAGACCCCGGCAAGCCGGGGCGGAAAAAGGCTGACCTGGCAGCCTCAGTGACTAGTAGCGGGGGCGGGGAGCACGGGGCTTCGCTTCGTTCACGCGCAGGGTGCGGCCGCCGAAGTTGGTGTTGTCCAGAGCTTCAATGGCAGCGGCAGCGGCGGGATCTTCCATCTCGACAAAACCAAAACCACGGGCACGCCCCGTTTCACGGTCGCTCACCAGCTTCACGGAGAGCACGTTGCCGTAGGCGGCAAAAAGATTCTGAACCTGCTCTTCGGTGGCGGACCAGGGAAGATTCCCGACATAAATAGACTTGGCCATGAGAAAAACCTCACACAAAAGAAATCTAAAACCCACACCCTGCTCCGGCAAACCGATTGCCCAGAGTGTCTCTCCTGTCTATCAGCTATGCACCAACGGGAAAAGCAAGTCAATGCGTATTTGGTATTTTTTTCTCATTTTATCAGCATAAATTTTTGGGATCTCTTGCAGAATTGCCATTAAATGCAGAAAAATCCGCGCTTCAGAAGCAGAAGGCGCCGTATGTTTTCCCTGCGGCATCCGCTCTTTCCGGCATGGCGGAGAAGAGGGGGACGTCTGATGAAGCCCCGGGCGTCGACAGAATTGCCGAAGCAGACAAAAAATTAAAAATATCTATACTTAATGAAGTGTTATGTGCTTTCTGAACAAGGATTGTGAAGAGGAGTATAATGAGCGCATTTGTCCGTGAAGGGGGAGAGCTCTCGCGCAAGGCGCCGGTGGCTCTGCGTCGGCCCGCTCTCCTTCGGAGCCGACGCAGGGAAAGTCCGACATTTCGACGGCCCGTTCGCTGATGCCGCAGGAATTCCGCTTCGTCAGGCCTGTCTGCGCTTGAACAGCTTTTCGAGATCCGCCTTTTCCAGCGTGACGGCGCAGGGACGACCGTGCGGGCAGAAATCCGGCGATTCGGTGCGAAGCCACTGGCGCACAAGAGTCATGGCGTCGTCTCTCGTGAGGTGCTGGCCTGCGCGTATGGCCGTGGCGCAGGCGTGATGAATCCAGGTTCCTTCCAGATCGTCCACGCGGCCGGAGAGCGCCTCGCGCAGAAACGCGGAGGCCTCGGAACGATCCATTTCCGGGGGAATGCTCTGCACAAGGCAGCGTCGTCCCCGGCAGGACGTTTCAAAACCGAGACGAAGCAGCGTGTCCTTGAGTTCCAGCAGTCTTTCCGCCTCCGCGGGATGGAGATCCATTTCCAGAGGCACGAGAAGAGGCTGCGCCACGCCGCGTGAACCGCCCGAACGGAATTTTTCGTAGAAAATGCGTTCGTGCATGGCGTGCTGATCGAGCAGAAGCAGCGTGTCGTCGTTCTGAGAGAGCACGAGGTAGGTTCTGGCGACCTGGCCGAGATAGCGGAAGCCGCGCAGGGGAGAATCCTCGACGGGCGCATCGTTTTTTTTCTCCGGCATGGGCAGTTCGAGGGATTCGGGAGTCCTTTTCGGCTCAGGGACGGACGGCGCTTCGGAAGTCGGAGCGGCATCCGTTTCTTCGGGAGCCGCCGCGGCGGGAGCGGTGATCTTCGAAGCCGGTGCGTCGGCTTCGGGAAGGAAGTCTTCTTCCGGCATGACGGAGCGCATTTTTCCCTGCCCTTCGTCGAAGTCGCTTTCCCTGTGATCCGGCAGGGGAGGAATGTTCGAAGGCCGGGGAGAATGCACGGCGTGGCCGGACGTTTCGCGGGGATGGTCCGGATTGGGACGTCCGGTGAAGAAGTCGCGTTCCGGCGTGCTGCGTTCGCGCAGGCCTGCCGGGGAAAAGTCGTCATCCCGGTCGGACGGCAGGGGAGCCGGCATTTTTTGGGGCTTCGCCATGACGCGTACGGCGTCTGCCTCGCCCCAGAATCCCAGCGGATGAACGGGGCGTTCTCTGTTGGACCTGGAGACGGCGTCGTGTTCCGTCGCCTCCGCCCTGTGCTCCGCAAAGCGCTCCGAGGCCAGAGGCACGCCCGCAAGCGCGCTGCCGACGGCGCGCAGCACCGCGGAGAACACCGCCTGTTCATCGCGGAAGCGCACTTCGTTTTTGGCGGGATGAACGTTCACGTCCACCTCTTCCGGCGGCATGTCGAGGAAAAGCACGGTCTGCGGGTAGTCCCGGCTGGTGAGCCTTCCCTGATACACCTGACGCACGGCCCGCATGAGCAGTCGGTCGTTCACGGCGCGACCGTTGACGAAAAAGAGCATCCTGTCGGCGCGCGGCTGCGATGAGCGGGGGTCGGAGGTGAGGCCGTGAAGACGCATGCCGCCCGTGGTGACGTCGAAGGGGCGAAGCGCGTCCACGATGGCGGGCGGCCAGAGCAGCGCCATGCGGCGCGCAAGCGTCTGCCCTGCCTCAAAGCGCGCGATTTCCCGGGTACCGGCCTTGAGCGTGAAGGAGGCGTCCGTTCTTGCGAGCGCCATTCGCGTAAAGAGTTCCAGGGTCTTCTTCTGTTCCGTGGCCGGACTTTTAAGGAATTTCAGCCGGGCGGGAACGTTGGAGAAAAGTTCTGAGACCTCGACCACGGTGCCGTGATTGAGGGCCGCAGGAGAGACGCCCTTTATGGTGCCGTAGAGCACGCTGATGCAGTGGGCATCGCCTGTGGAACCGTCGTCTTCCAGAGGGGCGGAGATCATGCGGAAGCGCGACACGGACGCGATGCTGGGCAGCGCCTCGCCGCGGAAACCGTAGGAGCGTATGTTCATGAGATCGCCTATGTCGGCGATCTTGCTGGTGGCATGACGGGTCACGGCCAGTTCGAGCTGGTCTCCGGGCATTCCCCGGCCGTCGTCGGTTACGCGGATGAGCGTCTGGCCGCCGTTTTCAAGCTCCACGAGAACGCTGGAAGCCCCGGCGTCCAGGCTGTTTTCCACAAGCTCCTTGACCACGCTGGCCGGTCGTTCCACCACTTCGCCCGCGGCGATCTGGTTGGAAAGTTCGGGAGGAAGAAGACGTATCGTTTTTCTGGCTGAATCGTTCATGGGGTTCCCCGGCTGAGGTGACGGCGCGGCACAGTGTCCGGAAGTATTTTCCGGCGAATTTTCAGGAAGTCAAGAAGAGGCTCCGCCAGAAGGCTTCTTCGTCGGGAGGCCTCATTTTTGCGGGTGCGGCTCGAAAAAGGCGTCACGAAACCGCTCTATCCGGCGGCGAAGGGAGTTTTTTCGGAGCGAAGAGCGTCGATTGTCGCTGCCGCCTGCGGTCGGAGGAACACGGAAAAGAGAAGGAAAGGCGTCAGGAACCGGCTTTCCTGCTCCGTCTGCGGACGGGACGCGGTGCGCTGGCGCTCTGACGCAGCATATGAAAATAGAGCTCCCGCCCCACCCAGGCGTCGGTGGCGGCATATTTTATCTGCTGCTGCGTAAGCTCGTGGTTTTCCCAGTTGGAACACTGGGCGCTCTTGCTGATGCGGAATCCCAGAAGATTGGCGGAGAGGGTGCGCAGCCCCTGCGCCTGGATGCCGCGGGCCCGGGCCATGGCTGCAAGGTCCACCACGCCGTCGGCCTGAAAGGGATGGATGCGGGCAAGGGCCTTCATGTCGTCGTGAATGGCCACGCCCACCTTCAGCACGCGCGGCGAGGCGAGCAGCTCGGCGATCTCGTCGCAGAAGGCGACGCGGGTGAGCTGGATGAGATAGGCCGTGTCCGCCGTGGCAAGCTGGATGAGGGCGGGACTGCACGTCTTGCCCTTGGTGAAGGTGGGACGCGTTTCGGTGTCGAAGCCGAGCACGTGTTCCGTCCGCAGGTCTTCCAGCGCAGAGGCAAGCGCCTCCTCGGTCTGCACGAGCACGATGGGACCTTCCCACGCGCGAAGAGGAAGAAGATTGATTTCCTCCTTGCTCAGGGACGGCTGAAGAACGACAGGCGAGAGGGCCTGCTTTTGCTGAGTATGTGGTGCTGGCGCGGTGATGACGGACATGAATGATAACCTTCTCGTCAAGAACTAGCATGGAACGCGGCCGCGGGCAAGCCGTTCGTTCCGGCTCCGGGCAAGGGGCGCAAGGGGACGGCGGCATTCGTTCGGATGGGGGCGGGGCTGAACGAAGAACGGAGCGGGAGTCGATTGTTCATCGGCGGAGGAAAAGACCGGACATGCCGGGAGGTTCCGTTCTGCGGGACGTGCATGGGGAGAGAGAGGGGCCGCCGCTCCCCGGGACCTTGTCGCGTTTTTTCCGTGAAAAGGCGCAGAAGCCGCGCCATGAAAAAGCGCTGCCGAAAAAGCTTCGGCAGCGCATAAGGCATGAAGGAGTTGACCGGCCGCTCACTTTCCGATGCAGAAGCTCGAGAAAATGGCGTTCAGCGTGTCTTCCGTGCTGTTCAGGCCGGTGATGTCGGCAAGGTGAGCGCAGGCCGTTTCCAGATGAATGCTGCAAAGATCGGGCGGAACGGACAGGGCGATGGCCTGCCTGAGTTCGTCCAGGGCTTGCAGCGCGCGGCGAAGCTGACTTGCCTGACGGAGGTTGGGCGCGATGTCGCCTTCTTCCGGCGTTTCGTTTCCGAGGCAGAGCGCGCGCACGGCGGCGGAAAGTTCGTCGATGCCCTCGCCCCGTCTTGCCGAAACGCTCATGAGACGCGCGCCGTGGAAGGAGGTCGTCTTTTCGGGCTGCGGTACGAGGTCGGCCTTGTTCCAGATGACGAGGCAGCGTTCCGGTCCGAGTTCCTCCACAAGCCTGCCTTCCGCGTCGAAGACCGAAAGGGGATCGCCGGAAGCGGAGGAAATGCGCGTGCCGTCCAGCACCACAAGAACGCAGCGTGCGCTTTTGGCAAGCTCTTTGCCGCGGCGCATGCCTTCAAGCTCTATGCTGTCCTCGCTGTGCTCGCGAAGTCCTGCGGTGTCCACGAGACGCACGGGCAGACCGGAAAGCGACGTTTCTTCTTCCAGATAGTCGCGGGTGGTTCCCGGCTTTTCCGTGACGATGGCGCGTTCTCGGCCGAGAAAGGCGTTCATGAGGCTGGACTTGCCCGCATTCACCTGTCCGGCAAGCACCACCAGGGCGCCCTCGCGCCAGCAGCGGGCCCGTTCGTATCCGGCAAGAAGGGCGCGTATGCCTGCGGCCACTTCTTCGGTGATGGCGTCGAATTCCTGAGGCGGCAGACATTCTCCTTCCTCGTCCGGAAAGTCGATGGCGAGGCAGATGCGCTGACGCAGGTATTCCAGCCTTCCCCGCAGCTCTTCCACTCTGCGGCCGAGCAGCCCGTCCAGCTTGGCCGCGGCAAGGTGCACGCCTTCCTTCGAGGGCGCGGCGATGAGCTCGGCCACGGCTTCGGCCTGGGAAAGATCCATGCGTCCGTTCAGAAAGGCGCGCCTTGTGAACTCTCCGCGTTCCGCCATGCGCGCCCCGCGCGAAAGAGCGGATTCAAGCAGTGCGGAGAGCACGGCCGGTCCGCCGTGTCCCTGAATTTCGGCGCAGTCTTCGCCGGTAAAGGAGTGCGGTCCCTTGAAGAATACCACAAGGGCGTCGTCGGCCTCGCATCCCTCGGCGTCGAGCACATGACCGTGATGCAGCATGCGCGGCGCAAAGTCATGAAACGAAGGACTCGACGGCCGGAACATGGACAGAAGAATGTCGTGCGACGCAGGGCCGGAAAGACGTATGATGCCCACGCCGCCGGCTCCGGGAGCCGTGGCCACGGCCGCAATGGTGTCGGTCACGTCTTTTTTTTCGTCACCGCTCATTTGTCGAGCTCCGCCCGGATCATGGAGGCAAGAGCCGGATCTTCGCAGATGCGCGCCGCCGTTTCGTAGTTGGCGCGGGCCTTGTCTTCCTGCTTCAGATGATAGCGGTAGATGACGGCGAGGCTGTAGCGGGTGGCGGCGTCGTCCTTGAGAGAGATGGAGCGTTCAAGCTGCGCTGCGGCTTCCGCCCAGTTGCCCTCGCGGGAGAGCAGCACGCCCAGAAGGTAGGGCGGACGGTGATCGGAAGGAGCGGCCACGAGGGCCCGCTGCGCCATTTCCCTGGCGCCGTCGTTGTTGCCCTGTTCGGCAAACAGGCTCGAGAGCTGCAGAAGCGTGTCCACGTCGTTGGGGTTGTCCTTCATTTTCTGCATGAGCCCCATGATGGCCTGTGCCTGCGGGGAGTCTGCTCCCTGCTCCATCATGCTGCGCATGGCGTCGCCGCCGGAAGCGTTCTGCATGGCGGAGGCGGGAGCCTTCTGCCGGATGAGCGGATGATCACCCATGCGCCAGGCCACGGAAAGAACGAACATGGCGGCGAGCCCGAGGGAAAGCGCGCCGAGAACGATGCGGCGGGAGGAATCAGTCATGGTCGGCCTCCCACTGGGAAAGACGGCGTTCAAGTCTTTTCTGCGAGGCGGCCAGGAAGGCCGCATAGAGCCCGAGTCCTATCCAGAGCGCGGCGTTGGCCGCCATGAGCCAGGTAACTGCAGTCATGGTATGTCTCCTCGCCTTTCGGCGTGGTATCAGTGTTGTTCCTTTTCATCCTCTGCCATCATGCGCTCGAACATGAGCACGTCGAGCCTGCGCCCGAGCAGCATCTGCCGGTAGCGCAGCAGGAGCATGGCAAGCCACACGAGACCGAAGCTCAGCACGCAGGCAATGACGGCCACGGCCATTTCCGGTTCCAGCCCGCCTCCTTCCGAGGCGAACACCGCGGGGTGGATGGATCTCCACAGTCTTGCCGAAAGAAAGACCAGCGGAACGTCGAGAAAGCCCGCAATGGCCACCACGGACGAGAGCGCGGCCCTGCGGCTTTCCGGCATGGGCATGGAGCGCACGGCCATGAAGCCAGCGTAGATGAACCACAGGATGAGCGCCGTGGTCAGGCGGGGATCCCATGTCCACCATACCCCCCAGGAGTGACGCCCCCAGATGGAGCCCGTGACGAGCGTGAGGGTGCACAGAAGCATGCCGGTTTCCACGGCCGAGGCGCAGAGCAGGTCGTACTTCGGGGCGCGGGTTTTCAGATACAGAATGCCTGCCGCGCAGGAGAGCGCGAAGCTGATGAGGCCCCACCAGGCAAGCGGCAGATGGATGTAGAATATTTTCTGGGCCAGTCCCATGACCTGTTCCTCGGGCGCGTACACAAAGACGAGCCACTGACAGACGGCCATGGCCAGGCCGCCCAGAAGGGCGAGAACGGCAAGGCGAGAACGAAACATCAGTCATCTCCGCTGTAGACAAAGGGGAAGAGGAGAAGTCCGGCGGCAAGAAAAAGGCCGTCGAACGCCGCGGCAAGACCCATCCAGCGCAAGGCGTCGTCGAGCATGGGATCGGGGTCCATGCCCATGGAAACGAGGCGCACTCCGGCAAGGAGCATGGGCACGAGCAGGGGAAAGAGCACGATGGACAGAAGCGATTCTCTTCCGCCCCTGCCTGTGGACAGCGCGCCGAGCAGGGAGCCGGAAGCGGCCATGCCCACGTCGCCGAGAAGAATGCCGAGAAGGGCCGTGGGCCACGCCTCGCCGAGGTGCTGGCCGAGAAACACGAAGATGGCGGGCACGAAGATGCACTGGGCCGCCATGATGAGCAGCACTCCGGCAAGCGCCTTGCCGAGCCATACGCCCTGCACGGGAGCGGGAAGAAGCACGAGGCCGAGCCTTGCCTGCGCCGTTTCCTCCACGGCGTAGAGCATGTTGAAGATGAGCACCTGACAGAAGGCCGAGGCCAGCCAGAACATGGCGGCCGCCGCCTGGGGGCTGAGTCTGTCGCCCGCGTTCAGGGACAGGCTGAACAGAAACACGAGCAGCAGCCCGAGCAGCAGAGCCTGCATGAGTCCGGCGCCGCGGGAGAGCGTGAGCTTGAGATCCTTTCCGCATACGGCAAGAGCGCACCGCATCATGACAGACCACCTGCCTCTTCCCGGAGGGAACGGTTTTCCAGCGTGAGCACGCGGTCGGCATGACGTGAGTCGCCGGAGGTGTCATGGCTGATCCACAAAATGGCTGCGCCCTCGCTTCGTGCCTTCAACATGAGCTCCATGAGCATGGCTCGGGAGGACACGTCGAGGCCCGTGGCGGGCTCGTCGAGAAGAATGAGCGAGGGCTCTGCGAGAAGAAGTCTCGCAAGGTTGAGTCGCTGCGCCATGCCCCGGGAAAAGATGCCCGCACGCTCATGCGCGTGCCTCAGGAGTCCTACCGTCTCAAGAGCTTTCGTCACTCTTTCCCCGGCATGGTCGAGGCCTGCCGCACGGGCCCAGAACAGAAGGTTTTCCTCCGCGTCCAGCCCGGGATAAAGAAAGGTGGCATGGGCCATGTAGCCGAGTTTTTCATCGGGAACGCGGCGCAGCACCGTGCCGGAGTCCGGCTTCGTGAGCCCCGCCATGACGCGCATGAGCGTGGACTTGCCGGCGCCGTTGGCTCCGGCAAGAAGCGAGAGCGTGCCCGGCATGAGCGCAAGGTCGATGCGGCGGAAGAGCAGCCGCGGCCCGAAGGCCTTGGCCACGCTTTGAAGCTCGAGAAGAGGCCGCGCGCCGTCCATCAGCGTTCCGCGCCTTCCCCGTCGTCGGACGAGCTTTCGGGACGGCGTCTGCGACGCAGACCGAGAAGAGGGGCGAGGCTCATGAGCGCGCCGCCTATCCACAGCCAGTTCACAAGAGGATTGGCGCTCATGCGGAGCACGGCTTTCGAGCCGTTTACGCCGAGAAGCGTGGCGTAGAACTCGCTGCCGAGCGAGGAGTGCGTGGTGGCCTCGGAAAAGGCGTAGCGCGGGAACTTGTCGTACAGGCGGCGCTGCGGCGACACCGTGGCCACCACTTCTCCGTCTTTGGAAAGCTGAAGCTCGGCCTCGATGAAGTCGAAGGCGTTTCCGCGTCCCTCATACATGTTGGAGAGGGTCACGCTGTAGGGGCCGACCTGCGCCGCCTGCCCCTGGGCGAGTTCCAGCTCCACTTCCTGCTTGTACGGACCGGAGAAGGAAATGCCGAGAGCCACGAGCGCCACGCTCAGATGGACGAGGCAGGCCATGAGGGAGGGCATCCATGCGCGGGTGGACTTTTCGGCCAGCATGAGCGCCATGCTCACGATGAGGGCCGCGCTCAGCGAGGCGCTCATGAGCGGCAGGGCCTGCGTGATGCCCACGCGCCAGAAGACGATGAGCGCGCCGCAGAAGGCGGCGAAAACGATGACGAGCTTGCGCCAGTTGCGCATGCCGCCCTGCCATTTGAGCCATGGGCAGGCGAGAAGCAGAGCGAGCATGACGGTGAAGAGCGGCAGGCACACGCGGTTGTAGAAGTGCTGATCGAGGCCCACGGGACGTTCGGTCCACAGCTTGCTTATGACCGGCCAGAGCGTGGCAAGCAGAATGACGAGGCACAGCGCCATGAGCAGCCATACCGTCATGACCACGAAGCCCTCGCGGGTTTCAAGGCCGCCGAGCTCGCGGGGATTTTCTTCCTTAGCGAAGAGGGAGATGAAGGTGATGACCACAAGGAAGGCCAGCACGAAGAAAAGCAGATAGGGGCCGGTGCCGTTGCCGCCGAAGGCGTGCACGGAGTTCACCACGTCGCCGCGCACGAGATAGGTGGCGAAGAAGGCCGAAACCGTGGTGAGGCTCATGAGGAAGATGTTGACCCTGTGCAGCTTGCCGCGCCGTGTTTCCACGATGCCGGTATGCAGGGCGGCGGTGCCGATGAGCCAGGGCAGAAGCGAGGCGTTTTCCACGGGATCCCAGGCCCAGTAGCCGCCCCAGCCGAGCTCCATGTAGGCCCACCAGCCGCCGAGCACGATGCCCGCGGTGAGAAAGAGCCAGCCGGTGAGGGTGAAGGGACGGGCCACGTCGAGCCAGTGCATGGGATCCTTCTGGGAGCTCATGGCCTGGGCGAGGGCGAGGCAGCCGGGAATGACGAAGCCGCCGTAGCCGAGGAAGAGCAGCGGCGGATGGAAGATCATGCCGGGATTCTGGAGCAGGGGATTGAGGCCCTGACCGTCGGCGGGAGCGGGGACGCTCACGAGGAAGGGATTGCTCCAGGTGGAGAGCAGAAGGCCGAAGAAGGCCATGATGGTCAGAAAGAAGATGAGAAACCAGCTTCTTGTTTCTTCGGAAAGGGAGCGATAGGTGCGGGTGAAGAGAAAGGCCGTGCCGCACACGGACACCATGAGCGCCCAGAAAAGCATGGAGCCTTCGTGTCCGCCCCAGAAGGCCGTGCAGCGGTAGAAGAGAGGCAGGGCCCTGTCGGTGTAGTTCGCCACATAGTCCACGGAAAAGTCGCAGACCACGAAGGCGTACATGAGAATGCCGGAAGATATCAGCAGGCAGAGGGAACCTGCGCCCTGCGCGTATTCGAGCCAGCGCAGTTCGGAGTGCTTGCCCTGAAGAAGCTGCGCCGTGCCGATGGCGGCTCCGGCGAGCGCGGCGAACAGTGAGATGAGAAGACAGACATAGGCGGCAAGATACATGGAAGCTCCTGAAAAGGAAAAAGGCGGACGAAAAGGTCTCGGAAACGACGGAAAGGGAACGGCCGGAGGCTCGTTCCCTTTCCGTCAGGCGTGTTCCCGATTGCTTTTTTCGTATTTGGAAGGGCACTTGGTCATGAGCGTCTTCGCCGTGAAGTCCCTGCCGTCCATGCGGCCCTCCACAATGACTTCGGCGCCCTTTTCAAAGGTGTCCGGCAGCGCGCCCCGGTAGTGCACCCGGATGCCGAGTTCCGGCTTCTCCAGATCGCGGAGCGTGAAAACGGCCCCGAGGCCGTTCTCCGGCTTGACGATGTCGTCGGCGGCCACGCCGAACAGCCTCGCGGATTTCAGCTTTTCCGAAGGCATGGCCACGGCTTCGGCAACGTTCAGATGATACATGCTGCCCTCGGAAAGGGCCGACCACAGCATGAAGCCCACGCCTCCGGCCAGAAGGACGAAGGCCGTGAGATATATGCAGAGATTCTTCTTTGCCGACATGAGTTACCTCCTGAGGGATGGTCAAGCATCGGTCAGGTCGCTGCCGTTTTCAGTGACTTGCGTCACCGGGAAGACGGGCCGGAACATTTCATGATTTTCATGACTCCGCCCGTGAGAACTTTGACAGATTTGATATCTTCATGCAAGTAGGAATTGTTCCTGTTTAGCCGTGCTCGGGATGTTCGCTCTTCGCGGAGGCCGCGGTTCTGGCCCGGCGGCTTCTGGCCACGGCGCGAAGGTCGGCGGCCACGTCACTTTCGTCGACGATTTCGCGGCCCAGCATTTCTTCCATCACGTCCTCGAGGGAAATGACGCCCGCAAGGCCGCCGTACTCGTCGAGAACGGCGAAGAGGTGCTGATGGCGTTCCAGAAACTCGGCGAGTACCTTGTCGAGGGTGAGCGATTCGAGCACGAAGTGCACGGGCTGCATGATTTCGCCGAGCGTCATGCTGCCTTCGTGGGCGTCTCTGTGCAGCACCACGTCCCGGCGCAGCACGATGCCCACGATGTCCTCGTTGTCCTCGGCATACACGGGAATGCGGCTGAAGTGCCAGAAGGAGGGAATGGCATGGGCCTCGTCCACGGTGCAGTTTTCCGAGAGGGAGAACACCACGGTGCGGGGCGTCATCACGTCGTGCACGCGTTTCTGATCCAGCGCGAGGATGTTGCGGATGGCGGTTTCCTCATAGCCCTGAATGACGCCGGCCTGACGGGAGATGCGCGCCATGGCGTTGATGTCGTCTTCTGTGGCTTCGGGGCCGGATTTCTTCGGCGTGATGAGCCTTGTTATCTGACCGGACAGCCATGTGGCGGGCCGCAGCACCGTGGTCATGAAAAGAAGCGGAAGCGCGAGAAGACGACCGAGCGCGCCGGGATAGGAAACGCCGAGGGTCTTGGGGATGATCTCGCCGAACAGCAGCACGAGCACGGTGAAGAGCGCGGCGAAGTAGGGCATGTTTTCCGGCCCGAGCGCCACGGCGGCCAGTGCGCCCGCAAGGGATGCGCCCGCCGTGTTGGCGATGGTGTTCAGCGTGAGAATGGCCGATATGGGCTGATCCACGTTGGAGCGCATATGGTACAGGATCTTGCCAGAGCGGGAACCTGATTCCTTCATTTTTTCAAGCGTGGTCCATGGAATGGAGTAGAGCATGGCTTCCATGGTGGAGCAGAGCGCGGAAATGGACAGGGCAAGGACGATGGTGATGATGAGGGCGGTCATGGCAGGGCCGGGGTTGAAGGTTAATCTGCGTCATTCTAGCCGAAGAAGGTCGTCACGGCAATGCCGGACGCCTGCCTTTGACGCGAGGCGGCTTTTTCAGGGCAGCGGCTCCATGGAGCAGTTGGCCGTGAGTCCCTTTCGTTCGAGGTACCGGCTGCCCCAGTCGTACATGGACTCCAGCACGGGACGTATGGTCCGGCCGAAATCCGTGAGCGAGTACTCCACGCGGGGCGGAATGACGGGAAAGATCTCCCGGTGCACGAGGCCGTCGCCTTCCAGTTCCCTGAGCTGCTGGGTCAGCATCTTGGGCGTGGCGGCGGGCACGGCGCGTCGAAGCTCGGAAAAGCGCATGGGGCCGGAAATCAGCTTCCAGAGAATGAGAGTCTTGTACTTGCCGCCTATCATGCCGAGCGTGGCTTCCACGGGACAGTGGAGCTCTGCGCCCGGCGTCGGTGCGGCATGGGAACAGCAGCAGGTGGCCTGGTCGTTCATTGTGGTATCCTTTTGGGTACTATATACCAAAAAAGTACGTTCTTGCTTATAAAATATTCATAGCTATAAAAGAAACGTAAGTCAAACGAAGATGTCCGGAAGGGACGTCTCTTTCCTTCAGGGAAAAAGGAGAATGGTCATGAAGAAAGTCATCTGCATCGAAGGAATGCGCTGCGGTCACTGCACCTCCAACGTGGACAAGGCGCTGCGTGAAATTCCCGGCGTCAGCGACGTGAACGTGGATCTCGCCGCCAAGACCGCCACGGTGGAAGCCGCGGACAGCGTGTCCGACGATGCCTTCAGAAAGGCCGTGGACGATCTTGGCTTTGAAGTTACCGCCATCCGCTGAACCTTTTGACGGCTCCGTCCCGGTCGAAAGGGGCAGGGACGGAGTCGTCGGGCCTGGAAGAGGCGCGCTGTACCTTCATCCGGCGCCGTAAGCGGCCGCGCCGGGGTACAGGTCTTTTCAGGGCCGCGTGCCGCCTCCGTCATGGACGGCGGCACGCTTAAGCCTTTGCCGACCGGCGTCCTGCCGACGTGTTCCGGCGGTCGCCTGCGCCGTCATCTTTTTTTCCTCCGAAGAGGCACGCAGCATTTTCAGAGGACGCCTTCCCTCCGTTTTTCGTCGTTTTCCTGCCCGCGTCTGCCGCCCTGCTCCTCCTGTTGCCCATTCCTCCGGCGGGCGCGGGCACCTCTTTCCAAAGCGAGAAAGCCCTATGAAAAACAATCCCGAGATTCTCAGGTTTCGTATAGACGGCATGGCCTGCGGGGCCTGCTCTGCCCGCTCGCAGAAGGCTCTGTGCAAGATGGAGCACATAGACAGCGCCAGCGTGAGTCTTGCCGACGGCACCGCGCAGGTGCGTCCTGCCGAAGGCGCGCTGGACAACGGTCTTGACGCCTTCGTCAGGGAAGTGACGGAAAGGGTGGATAGGCTCGGCTTCAAGGCTTCCTATCTTCCCCCGGACGTGGATGAACACGACCTGTGGGAGAGCGAGCAGAAAAAGACCCGGGACGATCTTGCCCGGCGTCGTCGCCATCTCGTCACGGAGTTCGTTTTCGCCGTGCCTCTCGTGGTCGTGGCCATGGGCAGTCACTGGGGCCTGCCGCTGCCTTCGTGGCTTTCGCCGCATGACAGTCCTCTGATTTTTGCCCTGTTCCAGCTGCTTCTCACGCTGCCCATCGTCTGGTCCGGCCGAGCTTTCTACCGGCACGGCATCCCGCTGCTTCTGCGCGGCGCGCCCAACATGGATTCTCTTGTGGCCATGGGCACGGGCGCGGCGCTGCTCTACAGCCTGTGGAGCACCGCGGAGATAGCCGCGGCAGTCACGCCCGAAGAGGCGCATCAGGCCGTCATGGGCCTGTATTATGAATCTGCGGGCATGCTCATTGCGCTCATATCCCTCGGCAAGTACATGGAGGCCGTGTCCCGTACGAGGACTTCCGAGGCCATCCGAGGCCTTATGGAACTTACGCCCGAACGCGTGGAGCGCATGATGCCGGACGGAAGCGTGAAGGAGCTTTCCGTAAGTTCTGTCATGCCCGGCGACAGACTGCTCATCAAGCCCGGTTCCCGCATTCCCGTGGACGGCGTGGTGGCGGAAGGCGCTTCCTCCCTCGACATGTCGAGTCTCACGGGTGAATCCATGCCCGTGGACGTGGCCGCAGGCGACGAGGTCAGCGCAGGCACGCTGAACATAAGCGGTTCCTTCGTCATGGAAGCCCGCCGCGTGGGGGCGGACACGGCACTTGCACGCATCATCCATCTGGTACGGGAGGCGCAGGGCTCCAAGGCTCCCATAGCCGGACTTGCCGACCGCATCAGTCTGTACTTCGTGCCCGCCGTCATCGCCGTGGCCACGGCGGCCGCCCTCGCGTGGCTTTTCCTCGGCGACCTTCCCTTCGGGGAGGCGCTCCGCGTCTTTGTGGCCGTGCTGGTGGTGGCCTGTCCCTGTGCGCTCGGTCTGGCCACGCCCATGTCCATCATGGTGGCCACGGGTCGCGGAGCTCAGCTCGGCGTGCTCATGAAGAACGGCACGGCGCTGGAGGCTTCGGGCCATCTCGACACCATCGTGTTCGACAAGACGGGCACGCTCACCGAAGGCAGTCCCCGCATGGTGAGCCTGCGTACGGAAGGCATGGATGAGAACGAGGCGCTCGCTCTGGCCGCCTCGCTGGAGGCCGTGTCCGAGCATCCGCTGGCGCTGGCCGTCACAAAGGAGGCCGGACGGCGCGGCCTTGCCGCAAGAGCCGTGGAGGGCTTTCTTGCCGTGGGCGGAGCGGGCGTGACGGGACGCGTGGACGGACGGGAACTTCTGCTCGGCAACGAAAAGCTGCTCTCGGAGCACGGCGTCCTTCTTTCCGAAGAGCAGAAAACGTTCGTGACGGGTCTTGCCGACGACGGCCAGACTCCGCTTCTGCTTGCCTCGGACGGGAAGCTTCTGGCCGTGATGGGCGTGGCTGATCCGCTGCGCGAGGAAACGCCCGGCGTCATTCGTGAGCTTCGCGCCATGGGCTGCCGCGTCATGATGCTGAGCGGCGACAATGAGCGCACCGCGCGCGCCGTGGCGGCAAGGGCCGGCATCGACGACGTGGTGGCGGGCGTTCGTCCCGACGGCAAGGAACAGGTCATATCGCGTCTTCAGTCCGAAGGCAGACGCGTGGGCATGGTGGGCGACGGCATCAACGACGCTCCGGCCCTTGCCCGCGCCGACGTGGGCATGGCCATGGGCTCCGGCATCGACGTGGCCATGGAGGCCGGGGACGTGGTGCTTCTGCGAGGGCTGCCCGGCGTGAAGACGGCGCTCGGCCTTGGGCGCGCCACGCTTGCGAACATCCGCCTCAGTCTGTTCTGGGCCTTCGGCTACAACGTGTTGCTCGTGCCCGTGGCCGCAGGCGTGCTGCTTCTGTTCGGCGGCCCGGCCATGTCGCCCATGCTGGCGGGAGCGGCCATGTCGCTTTCGTCCGTGTCCGTGGTGCTCAACGCCCTGCGCCTGAGAAACTTCCGCTGAGACCGGAAAAACTGTTTCAAGAGCCCCCGTCAGTTCGTCTGACGGGGGCTCTTGCCGTCCTGCCGTTTGTATTTTCCTGCCGTTTCGTTGTAGAGTGCCGTACATGACGGGAGAATCTTCATGGACGTTTCATCTGGCCTGAAGGAACTTGGAGAGCGGCTTTTGCGCCTTTTGCCGGAAGACGGCATGAGGGATACCGGTCTTCCCGGCGTCCGCATGGGACGCCGAAGTACGGCCAGCAGGCCGGAGCGGTGCCTGTATGTTCCCGCGATGGCTCTTCTGGCCGGAGGAAGAAAGCATTCAGCCGTGGGGGCGGAAGAATACGACTACGGGCCGGGCGACTGCCTTATGGTGGGCATGGACATGCCTGCTCTCTTCTATGTGAGTGAGGCTTCTCCCTCGTCGCCGTATCTCGGCGTGTCTCTCAGACTTGATCCGGTCATGCTTGCGGAGCTTGCGCGGGAGGCGGGACTTTTTTTCTGTTCGGAGGAAAGACGGGCCGTTGCCCTGATTCATGCCGACGATGCGTTCGTTGATGCCTTTGTCCGCATGATCCGGCTTCTGGATTCTCCAAAGGAGGCGCCGTATCTTGCTCCGCTCATTGCGCGGGAGATCCATTACCGGGCATTGCTTTCCCCTGCGGGGCCGTGGCTTGCACAGCTTTGCAGGGAGGGTTCTCCCGGCAGGCAGGTGGCGCGGGCTGCAGCGTGGCTCAAGGAGAACTTCCGACAGCCCATGAACGTGGAGTCTCTGGCGAGGCTGGCGGGCATGGGCGTTTCCACGCTTCATCATCAATTCCGTTCCGTCACGTCCATGAGTCCTCTTCAGTATCAGAAAAGACTGCGCCTCATGGAGGCGCGCAGGCTTATGATTCTGGAAGAACACGATGTCTCTTCGGCGTGCTTTGCCGTGGGCTATGAAAGCGAGTCGCAGTTCAGTCGAGAATACCGGCGTCTGTTCGGCGTGTCGCCGGGGCGCGACGCGGAGCGGGGACGGAAGATGAGAGGCGGAGCCGGTCAGATGTCGTAGCGCATGGAGCACAGGGCCTTGACCACGGCCGGATCCCGGTGGTCGAAGAAAAGGCTCTTTCCCGTATCGAGCGAAGCTATGCATTCCATGTCCTCGTCGTCCAGAGAAAAGTCGAAGACGGCGAGGTTTTCGGCCATGCGCTCGGGGCGCACGCTTTTGGGAATGGCAATGATGCCGCGCTGATTGAGCCAGCGCAGCACCACCTGTGCCACGCTTTTCCCGTGCTTTTCCGCCAGAGAGAGCAGCACGGGATTATGGAAGAGATGGTTTCTGCCTTCGGCAAAAGGCCCCCACGATTCCGTGCGCACGCCGTACTCCTTCATGACGGTCACGGCCTGACGCTGCTGACAGAAGGGATGAGTTTCCACCTGATTCACGGCCGGAGCGATGCGGCTGTGCAGGATGAGGTCAACCAGTCTGTCGGGCGGAAAGTTGCTCACGCCTATGGCCCGGACTTTACCTTCCTCAAGCAGCTCCTCCATGGCGCGCCAGGAACCGTACACGTCTCCGAAGGGCTGATGAATGAGGTAGAGGTCGGCATAGTTTGTGCTGAGACGCCTCAGAGAGGCGGCAAACGCAGCCTTCGTTTTTTCGTATCCCGTGTCCTGAATCCACAGCTTGGTGGTGAGAAAGACATCCTCGCGCGCAATCCCGCTTTCTGCGACGGCTTTTCCCACGGCTTCCTCATTGAGATAGGCGGCTGCGGTGTCGATGTGCCTGTAGTCGGCCGCAAGGGCGGCTGATACGCATGCCTTGCAGGTGTCGGCGTCGCTTATCTGATAGACGCCGAATCCCAGCATGGGCATGACGACGCCGTTGTTCAGGGTAACGTTCTGCATGAGAGCCCTCCGTGATCGTTTTGGGGTAAAGCGTTTCGGCGGCGCTGCCGCCTTTGGGAAACAGAGGGCATGATACGGGATCGGAGAGCGGAAGCCCATGCCCGTTTCTGTCGTCAGCTTGCCTTTTTCTGCCGAAAAAAAAGTCCGTCCGGCTTTTGCCGGACGGGCTTCGGAAGAGAACGTCGGGGATCTACAGCACCGCGCCGCCGAGATCCTGACCGAGCGCGCGATGGGCGCGCAGGGAGTGGGTCAGCGCATGGGATGCCTCGCCGGAGAATATTTCTTCCTTCGAGGCCATGAGGGCAAGGGGCAGCACTTCGTCGGCATCGCGCACGAAGTGGATGTCCAGCGTCCTGCGGATCTCTTCGGGCACTTCCTTGAGATCCTTTTCGTTGTCGGCGGGCACGAGCACGGTCTTCATGCCGGAACGGCTTGCGGCAAGCAGCTTTTCACGGAGTCCGCCGATGGGGAGCACGCGGCCGCGCAGGGTGATTTCACCGGTCATGCACACGTCGTCGCGCACGGCGATGCCGAGCAGTGCGGAGGCGATGGCCGTGGCCAGCGTGATGCCTGCCGAAGGTCCGTCCTTGGGTACGGCGCCTTCGGGCACGTGCACGTGAATGTCGATGTCCTTGTAGAAGTCGGGACGCAGACCGAGCTGGCTGGAGCGGGAACGGATGTAGGAAAAGGCCGCCTGAGCGGATTCCTTCATGACGTCGCCGAGCTTGCCCGTGACCTGCACCTTGCCGTTGCCGGGCATGATCACGGTTTCAATGTACAGGATGTCGCCGCCTGCGCCGGTATAGGCAAGACCGGCCACCACGCCGACCTGCGGCGCGTTTTCCTTTTCGTCGTACCGGTACTTCTTGACGCCGAGGAAGTCTTCGAGATCCTTGTCCGTGATGGTCACGCAGAGGTTCGTGTCGTCTGCGTCCACAAGACGGATGGCCGTCTTGCGGCACAGGGCGGCAATCTGCCGCTCCAGATTGCGCACGCCGGATTCGCGGGTGTAGGAGCGGATGATCTCAAGGAGAGCCTCGTCCGTAAGATTCATGTTCTCGGCCCGAAGGCCGTGCAGCTTCCACTGCCGCGGAAGCAGGAATTCGCGGGCGATGTGCACCTTTTCGCCTTCAAGGTAGCTTGAAAGCTCGAGCACTTCCATGCGGTCGAGAAGGGGCGCGGGGATGCTCTGCATGGAATTGGCCGTGGTGATGAAGAACACCTGCGAGAGGTCGTAATCCATGTCGAGATAATGATCGTTGAACGCGCTGTTCTGTTCCGGGTCCAGCACTTCGAGAAGGGCGGAGGCCGGGTCGCCGCGGAAGTCCACGGTCATCTTGTCGATTTCGTCGAGGCAGAAGAGCGGGTTGTTGGACTTCGCCCTCTTCAGTGCCATGATGATCTTGCCGGGCAGAGCGCCGATGTAGGTGCGGCGATGACCGCGGATTTCGGCCTCGTCGCGCACGCCGCCGAGGGAAATGCGCACGAACTCTCGGCCCGTGGCCTCGGCTATGGACTTGGCGAGCGAAGTCTTGCCCACACCGGGAGGGCCCACCAGGCAGAGAATCGGGCCCTTGAGGGAGCCGGAGAGCTTCTGCACGGCAAGGTATTCAAGAATGCGGGTCTTGGCCTTTTCAAGGCCGTAGTGACCGCCGTCGAGCACCTCTCTGGCCTTCGCGAGATCGATGTCTATCTTTTTCAGCTCGTTCCACGGCAGATCGATGATCCAGTCGACGTAGTTTCTGGCCACCACGTATTCCGAGGATGCGGGAGGCATCTGACGGAGCTTGCGCACTTCGCGAAGAGCCCGTTCGCGGGCTTCCTCGGGCATGTTCTTGGCCTTGAGCTGCTCCTCCAGTTCAAGGATTTCGGCCTGAATGTCGTCATGGCCGAGTTCCTTGTTGATGGCCTTGAGCTGCTCGGTAAGGTAGTATTCCTTCTGGTTCTGCTCCATCTGGGCCTTGACGCGGCTCTTGATGGTCTTGTCGATGCTTGAGGAGATGAGCTCTCCGCCGAGCGACTCATAGACCTGGCGCAGTCTCTGTCCCTGATCCAGCGTTTCCAGAATGGCCTGCTTGTGCAGATAGTCCGCCTTGAGGCAGGGGGCCACGGCATCGGCCAGCGTGCCGGGGTCTTCGATGAGGGCAAAGGCCGCGAGCTGTTCGGGCGTGATGCGGCGGTTCTGCCGGCAGGCTTCCGAAAGGGATTCCTGCAGGGCTTCCACCACGGCGGGAAGCTCGTCGTCCCTGTTCAGCGTTTCCTCCACGCGCACGGTGCGCAGGCGCGGAAAGGCTCTGTCGCCGAAGGTGGAACTTGCGTTCAGGGGCAGCCACGAGGCGCGGTACAGCCCTTCGCACACAAGCTTGATGGTGTTGTCCTGAAGACGGTCGGCGCGCAGAACCCGGCTGACCACGCCTATGCGGAACAGGTCTTCGGGACCGGGCCGCTCGATGGCGGAGCTGGTCTGCGCGACCAGAAATATCTGTTTGTCGTATTCGGTGACGGCGCTGTTGATGGCGCTTACCGAAGCCGAACGCCCGACATGGAACGTCATGACGGCGTGCGGAAACATCACCACTTCGCGAAGCGTGATGATGGGCAATTCCAGCGGAGTCTGTTCAGCCATAAGGAACCTCGTATTCCCGTTACGGAATTGCGTTCCTGTCCGGCCGGAAGACCGGAAAGACAGGAACGCAAGACCCGGGACCGGGGATGTCCCCGGAGAAAGTTTTTGTCCCGTGACGCGTGCGACGAAAAGAATTCTCTTCCGTCTTGGCGCGCCGGTTGAAGCGCCCCGCGCAGCCGTTACCGGCTTTCTGCGGAACGCTTCAGAACGGGCTTGTCCGTCCCCTCGATGACGCCGCGGGTGATGATGCACTCGGTGACGTCCTTGAGGGTGGGAAGTTCATACATGATGTCGAGCATCACGTTTTCCAGCACGTTTCGAAGGCCGCGGGCGCCGGTCTTGTTTTCCAGCGCCTTTTCCGCCACGGCCCGCAGCGCGTCGTCCTCGAATGTCAGCGTCACGCCGTCGAGCTCGAAGAGCTTCTGGTACTGTTTGACCAGCGCGTTCTTCGGCTCGGTCATGACGCGCAGAAGATCGTCCACGTCGAGCTCTTCCACATGGGTGATCACCGGAATGCGGCCGATGAATTCGGGAATGAGCCCGAACTGCACGAGGTCGGAGGGGAGCACCCTGTCGAGCAGCTCGCCTATGCGATGTTCGGTCTTCTTTTCGATGTGCGCGCCGAAGCCCATGCTGGTGCCGCGCGAACGCGCTTCCACCAGCTTTTCCAGCCCGATGAACGCGCCGCCCATGATGAACAGGATGTTCGAGGTGTCCATGCGGATGAACTCCTGCTGCGGGTGCTTGCGTCCGCCTTTGGGCGGAATGTTGGCCACGGTGCCTTCGATGATTTTCAAAAGAGCCTGCTGCACGCCCTCGCCCGAAACGTCGCGGGTGATGGACGGGCCGTCGGCCTTGCGGGAAATCTTGTCGATTTCGTCGATATAGATAATGCCCTTGCACGCGGCGTCAAGGTCGTAGTCGGCGTTCTGCAGAAGCTGGACGAGAATGTTCTCCACGTCCTCGCCCACATAGCCGGCCTCGGTGAGGGTGGTGGCGTCGGCTATGGCGAAGGGCACCTTGAGAATGCGCGCCAGCGTGCGGGCAAGCAGCGTCTTGCCGCTGCCCGAGGGGCCGAGCAGCAGAATGTTGCTCTTCTCGAGCTCCACGCCTTCGATGGCTCCGGCGTGGAACACCCGCTTGTAATGGTTGTGCACGGCCACGGAAAGAATCTTCTTGGCGCGTTCCTGTCCGATGACATAGTCGTCGAGCCGTGCCTTTATCTGCTGGGGGGTGAGCAGTTCGCCGGAAGCAGAGGCGGAGCTTTGTCCTTCCTCGGCATCCTCTTCCGCCATGATGCGGGAACAGGCGGCCACGCACGCATCACAGATGCACACGTCGCCCTGCACCACGAAGTGGCGTGCCTGGGTGCTGCTCTTGCCGCAGAAGGAGCAGTGGAGTTCCTTTTCTTCGTCGCTCATGCCTGTTTTCCTGCAAGGGCCGCCACGTCGTGGCGGGAGCTGAGGATGCGGTCGATAAGACCGAACTTGAGGGCCTCCTCGGCGGACATGAAGTTGTCGCGCTCGGTGGCGGCGGATACGCGGGCGAGAGTGTTGCCGGTGTTTTCGGCAAGGATGCGGTTCAGATTCTTCTTGAGACGCATGCCTTCACGCACGTGTATGTCCATGTCGGTGATCTGCCCCTGCACGCCGGCGGAGGGCTGATGGATCATGATGCGGCTGTTGGGCAGGCTGTAGCGCATGCCCTTCGCGCCGCCGGCCAGAAGGAAGGCTCCCATGCTGGCGGCCTGGCCTATGCACATGGTGGCCACGGGAGGCGCGATGAACTGCATGGTGTCGTAAATGGCCATGCCAGCGGTGACCGACCCGCCGGGGCTGTTGATGTACAGGCTGATTTCCTTCTCGGGGTCCTGCGATTCCAGAAACAGAAGCTGGGCGCAGATGAGAGACGCCGTGGCATCGTTGACCTCGTCGCACAGAAGCACGATGCGGTCCTTGAGCAGACGGGAGTAGATGTCGTAGGAACGTTCTCCGCGTCCGGTGGATTCGATAACGAAGGGAATAGTCACGTCTGGACTCCTTAAGAAAGGAATTCCCCAGCCCTGGGGGCCGGGGAATCGTTCCTTGTTCCTGATTCTTTATTCGGCCTTGGCTTCGGCGGCGGGAGCGACCTTCTGGGCCTTGTCGAACATGAGGTTCATGGCCTTGCTGTTCACCATGCGGTCCTGAATGTCGTTGACGGCGCCGTTCTGATAGAGCGCCTCGCGCAGCTTGTGGAAGTCCTGCTTGTACTGGTGGGCCATCTGCATGATCTGCATGTCCACTTCCTGAGCGGTGACTTCGATCTTTTCGCGGCGGGCGAGAGCGGTGAGGAACAGCTGGATGCGGGCGCGTTCCTCGGCCTGCTTGCGGCTGTCTTCGGCCATGTTCTTGACGGTCTCGTCGACGGCTTCCTTCTCAAGTCCCTGCTGGCTGAGGTACTCGCGCACTTCGTTTTCGTACTCTTCCTGCTGGGCCTTCACCACGGCTTCGGGCAGGGGGAAGGTCTGACCTTCGAGCACCGAGGTCATGAGCTTGCGCTCGGCTTCGCTGCGGGCATTGGTCAGCTTGTTGTGGTTGGCCTGATCGGCGATCATTTTCTTGAGGGCGTCGAGATCCGGGAAGCCGAGCTTCTTGGCGTAGTCGTCATTGAGTTCGGGCAGAATTTCGCGGCTGATTCTGTTGAGCTTCACGCGAAGGTTCACGGTCTTGCCGCGCAGGGTCTCGTCCACATGGTCTTCGGGGCAGACCATGGAGCCGGTGCCTTCTTCGCCGGCGTGCAGTCCGCGGATGATCTTGTCGAGCTCGGAGAGTTCCTTGCCTTCCGCGGGTTCGGAGAGCTGAATGCTGTAGTTCTCCACTTTCATGCCGGGCACGCTCTTGCCGTCCACTTCGCCGTCCACGTCAATGGTGACGATGTCGCCGTTTTCGGGAAGACGGGCTTCCTTCACTTCTTCCAGCGTGGCGGTGCTCTTCAGCAGGCGGTTCGTGAAGGCGGCCAGCTCTTCTTCCGTGGCTTCGGAAGAATCCATTTCCACGGTGAGGGCGGAAAGGTCTTCGGGCAGCTTGATGTCGTCGGGCAGGGTTTCAAAGCTGAAGGAGAAGGAAAGGTCCTGGCCGCGGGTGATCTGTCCGCCTTCGTAGTCGAGACGGGAGAGGGGCTTTAAGTCTTCTTCCTTCAGAATGTCGGCCACGCGGCGCTCCACCAGCGTTTCGGTGGCGCGGGAAATCACTTCCCCGGCAAAGCGCTTTTCAATGACGGAAGCGGGAGCCTTGCCCTTGCGGAATCCGGGCAGCGTGACGGAAGCGCCCACTTCGCGGGCGGCGGCGGAAAGCGCGGCGTTGACTTCCTCGGCGGGGACGGTCACGCTGATTTTGCGGGAAACGGGGGAAACGACTTCAATGCTGTGAGCCATATCGGTAAAACTCCTTATGAATAAGCCGCCGAACCTCGCGTGTCCGGCGGAGGAAATGGCGCAAGAGGTGGTGCGAGAGGAGAGGCTTGAACTCTCAAGGATTGCTCCGCTGGATCCTAAATCCAGTGCGTATGCCAGTTTCGCCACTCTCGCAGAAAAGTTCCATATACTGCAAGGCGATGAATTTAACACAGCTTCGCGCCGGAGGCAAGAGGAACGGCGCTTGTCCGGCGGCCTGCGGCGCAGGCTTTCCGCCCTTGAGCGGCGGGAGATTTCCCTTCGTCGCTTCCGACGCTCGTCCCCTTTGCGGTCAGGGAGGAGAGCTCCGTCAGAAGTGGACGAAGAGCCGGGACTTTTTCCGCCGGAAGAAAAGCGCGGAAGACGTTCAAAAAAAGGCCCGCCGGAGGATGTTCCGTCGGGCCCTGGTCGAGGGATGCGTATGACTACGCGGCGTAAAGCTGTTTTTTCAGCCAGTCCTTCATGGGATCGGAGGGCATGAACACGCCCTTCAGCGAACCGAATTCCTGCTTGAAGTCGCCTTCAAGCTCTCTGGGCAGCGGATACACCCACAGGTCCTCCGTGGCCTCGGAGTTGCGCATGACAAGGCGCAGCGTGGGATGATCGGTCCAGTTGTCGAGCACGAAGTAGTGCGCAAAGTCGTCCTTGGAGCGGACGGGCGGATGCTCGGCCCTCCAGTCGTTGTTTCCCCATTCAAGGTACAGGGTCACGGCGTCGGCGGGGTCGAGGTTCCATTCTATGGGCAGGCGGCTGAAGGCCTTGAGCTGATCGGGGGTATTGTACTGCATGGTCAACTCCTTTATGGGAGAAAACTCGGAGCGGCGGCGGAATCGCCTCTCCATAAGCATGGTCGTTGAAGACAGTATGGGCATGAATTTTTCTCTTGTCAAGAATAATTCCTGATAAGAATTTTAGGCAGTGTGCAAAAATAGGACGTTTTATTTTTTTTGATGATTATAATTATTTGATTATAATAATGTTTTTTAATGATTCCCCGCATCCTGGGACAGAAGACGGATGTTTTTTGTGCTGAGCGCCGGCGAGAACAAAGGGGGGAGCGGCAATCCTTGGATAGCGCGGCCGAGCAGGCCATGAGCGTTCTGAATACGGGAGGAGACGAGCTCTTTTTGCCGGGCGTGAGGGACAAAAAAGGGCGTCCCCCTAAAGGGAGACGCCCGAAGCCTTTCACTCGGAGCCGGAAGCTAGATTCTGCCGTAGGAGGCAAGAACCTCGCGCAGAAGCGCGACGGTCTTTTCGCTGGCGCTGCAGAGCGGCAGACGAACGTCGGGTTCCATGCGGCCCATGAGGGACAGCGCGGTCTTGCAGGGGATGGGGTTGCTCTCGGCAAACATGGCACGGTTCATGGGTTCGAGCTTGTAGTGCAGACGGCGGGCTTCCTCGTAGTCGCCGCGCTCGCAGGCCGCGGTGAGGGCGGACATCATGTCGGGCAGCACGTTGGCCGTCACGGAGATCACGCCCTTGCCGCCCACGGCGTAGGTGGGCAGAACGGTGAAGTCGTCGCCGGAGAGCAGAATGTAGTCAGCCGGGCACTGTTCGAGAATGTTGGAGATCTGCACCAGGTTGGCGGTGGCTTCCTTGCAGCCTATGACGTGCTCGAGCTCGCGGGCCATGCGGGCCTGCGTGGCGGGCAGCACGTTGGAGCCGGTGCGGCCGGGCACGTTGTATACGAACATGGGCAGGGCCACTTCGTCGTTGATGGCCTTGAAGTGCTGGAAGATGCCTTCCTGCGTGGGCTTGTTGTAGTAGGGGGAGATGAGCAGGGCCGCATCGGCGCCGGCCTTTTTGGCGAAGCGGGTCAGGCTGATGGCCTCTACGGTATTATTGGAGCCTGCGCCGGCGATGACGGGGACGCGTCCCTTCACCTGATCCACGCAGATGCGGATGGCGGACTCATGTTCGGCATGGGTCATGGTGGCGGATTCGCCGGTGGTGCCGCAGGGCACCACGCCGTTCACGCCCTGTTCGATCTGCCACTCGATGTGGGCGCGGTAGGCCTCTTCGTCGATGGTGCCATTCTTGAACGGGGTAAGCAGAGCAGTTATCGTACCGTGAAACATGTTTTTCTCCGAGCGGGATGAATTGAATGAAGAGAGATTTCCAGACGACTGGGCCCCGGACGGTCAGAATTTCAAAAGGCTGAACATGGAGGGATCGATGATGCCCGTGAACACGCGGGCCACGGCTCCGGAAAGGAAGACCGAGTCGCCCTGAAGTTCAATGCCCAAGAGTTCCCTACCTGAAGTAGTGACATTGACGCAGCTGTCCGTCAACCCAAGTGCATGAGCGATACAAGTGGAAGCCGCCGCGCCGGTACCGCAGGCGAGCGTTTCCCCTTCCACGCCGCGCTCGTAGGTGCGCACATGGATGGCGTCCTTTCCGGTGACGGTGATGAAGTTCACGTTGGTGCCTTTGGGGGCGAAGTGCTCGTGATAGCGGAAGATGCGGCCGAGACGGTCCACGTCCACCTTGTCGCAGTCCTCGCACACGATGACGGCGTGCGGCACGCCCGTGTTCACGAAGTTGACGTCCCAGGTCTTTCCGTCGGCTTCCAGCGGGGTGTGCAGCACCATGCCTTCGGGATGGGTGAGCTCCACGCGGGAACGCATGTTTTCCACGTCCACCTCGGCATGGATGAGTCCGGCGTCGGTGCCGAAGCACTGCGTGCGTCCGGCAAGTCCGAGATCCACGGCCAGCCAGGAGGCGCAGCGGGAGGCGTTGCCGCACATTTCCGCGCGGGAGCCGTCGGCATTGTAGAAGTGCCAGATGAAGTCGCCCTGCCTGTCTGCGGGGGTGCTGTCGAGGAAGAGCAGCCCGTCGGCGCCTATGCCCGTCTTGCGGTTGCACAGGATGACGGCCCAGGAGGCCATCTGCGGCACGCTGACTTCGGCCTCCCTGTTGTCGATGAAGATGAAGTCGTTGCCGCAGCCGTGCATTTTATGGAAGCGTATGTCTTTCATGGTAGTGATCCGGGGAAGGGCCGCGTGTGCGGCCCGCAGGAGATGCTTTACTGGAGCCGGTTCCATACGAACCGGATATAGGGTTGCATGACGGCGAGCGCCTTTTCGGCGTCGAGAGCGATGGTGGCTCCGGCGGCGTTGCGGTGTCCGCCTCCGCCGAACTGGGCGGCCACTTTCTGAACGTTGTCCCTGCCGGAGGAGCGCAGGCTTGCCTTGACCTGAATTTTGCCGTCCTTTTCCTCCTCGCGCAGCATGAGCGCCACGCGGACGCCTGAGAGTCGGCGCAGCTGTTCCACAATGCCTTCGGAGTCCTCGCGGCTGGCATTGCAGGATTTCATGTCTTCAAGCGTGATGAGCGCGGCAGCGAGTTTCCCGTCCTCGAGGATGCGGACCTTCTGCATGATGCGGCCCCACAGACGCAGCCTGGCTTCGGTCCAGTTGTTTTCCATGGCTTCGCGCAGCCGCGGCAGGTCGAGGCCCTCTTCCACCATTTCCGCCACGAGACGCAGGGCTCCGGGCGTGGTGTTGCCGTAGCTGAAGTTGCCGGTGTCGGCGGAAATGGCCACGTAAAGCGCTTCGGCCAAGGCTCCGTGCAGAGGGGCGCGAAGGGCTTTCGCGATGTACGCCACAAGCTCGCCCGTGGCGGCCATGCCGGGTTCCACCCAGTTGGCCTCGGTGCCGAAGAGGGGATTGTCGAGGTGGTGGTCGATGTTCACGCTGGGCACGCGGTCGAGCAGAGGCTGGATGGTCTCGCCGAGACGGGCTCTGTCGCCGCAGTCGAGGCAGACCACGAGGTCGGGATCGCAGGGCAGGCTGTCGAGGCTCGTGAGCACGGGTCCGGGGAGCGTGAGAAAGTGCAGGAAGGGAGGCAGACCGTCTTCGTTGAACACAAGCGCGTCCAAGCCCGTGGAACGCAGCGCCCAGGCCATGGCCAGACTTGAGCCCATGGCGTCGGGATCGGGGCGGGCGTGGGCGGCGATGAGCACGCGCTTGTGCCTACGCAGAGCGGAGAGCAGCTCTTCAGGAACGGAAATGTTTTCAGTCGTCATAGAAAAACTCAAGGTCGCTGTAGACCATTTCTTCTTCGCACACGGCTTCCATCATAAGCAGGCACTTGTCCATGCGGGACTGCATGTGTCGTTCGCTGTTGCTTACCGACACGACCTGCAGCCGCAGCCTGACCAGAGATTCCTCGGTGCCGGCTTCGGCTATGGCGACGTTGAAGGTGTTGCGCACCTTCTGCTTCAGGCTGTTCGCCACGCGGCGCTTGCCCTTGAGCGAGTCGTTGCCGTGCAGTGCGTATTCCACGGTGAGAACGCCTATGACCATGCCGTGCGCCTTTTTAAGAGCGGTAGTCGGAGTTGAGGGACACGTAGCCGTGGGAAAGATCGGAGGCGAGCAGACGCGCTTCGCCGGGTCCGGAACCGAGCACGATGTCGAGAGGCAGATCCACGTTCTTGAGCGGTTCCTCAAGCAGGGCGTCGAAGTCGAGATCCGTGGGGCGTCCGTTGCGGAACAGTTCCACGCCGCACAGTGTCACGCGCAGCGCCATGGGATCGAAGTTCACGCCCGCACGGCCTGCGGCGGCCACGATGCGGCCCCAGTTGGGATCGCGGCCGAACATGGCCGTCTTCACGAGCTGGGAATGCCCCACGGTGCGGGCCACCTTTTCGGCGTCCTCGTCGCAGGCGGCTCCCGTGACGTGGATGTGCATGACCTTGGTGGCGCCTTCGCCGTCCTTGACGAGCATGTAGGCAAGTTCGCCGAGCACTTCGGTGAGAGCCTTTTCCAGAATCGGAAGTTCGCTCTCACCGACCGCGACGCCGGAAGCGCCGTTGGCAAGGCCGTAGAGCGAGTCGTTGGTGGAGGTGTCGCCGTCGACGCTCACGCGGTTGAACGTGGCATCGGCCGCGCGGCGGAACATGGCGCGCCATGCGGAGGGCTCCACGGAGGCGTCGCACATGACGAGGGAAAGCATGGTGGCCATGTTGGGGCATATCATGCCCGCGCCCTTGGCCACGCCTGCAAGACGGACGGTTCCGCCTTCAAGAGAAAGTTCCCGGCCGGACATCTTGGGATAGGCGTCCGTGGTCATCATGGCGCGGGCAAGGCCTTCGATGTCCACCGTGCCGAGGGAAGCCACAAGGGCGGGGACGGCGGCTTCCCACTTGTCCATGGGCATCTGTGCGCCGATGACGCCGGTGGAGGCGGGCAGAAGGTCGTTTGAAGACACGTTCACGCCGGCATTCTTCAGGGCGTCCCGCACCATGTCGAGCGTGCGCAGACAGTTTTCCCTGCCGGTCTCGCCGGTGCAGGCGTTGGCCTGGCCGGAGTTGAACAGCACGCCGCGCACACCCCCGTCTCCGGCTTCTTTGATGTGCTCCTCGGAGACGAGGACGGGGGCGGCCCGGAAAAGATTGGTGGTGAACACGCCCGCGACGGTGGCGGGCACGTCGCTGAAGGCAAGGGAAAGATCATTGCGGTCGAGATGCTTGCCCCGGAAATCGGCGTTGGCCGCACCGAGACGGAAGCCCTGAGGTATCTGAATCATGAGAAGTTCTCCGTTCCTTTGGAATGCGTCACCAATTTGCCACACTTGTCTGGCAGGTGCAAGCAGCGCAAGGAATCGGAAGAAGATTACCATTGGAAAAAACAGCGGAAAATGCCGCCTTGCGCGTCCTTTCCCGCCGTGCTAATCTCCGCTGGTTCCCGACCCCCCTCCTTTGTACTTCAACCCGGCCTTTGGCCAGTGACGACCATGTCCGAATCTTCTGAAAAGAAAGGCAAATCCATCTTATACGATTACGGCGAAGCGCTGCTCGTGGCAGTGGTGCTGGCTCTCATCATCCGAACCTTTTTGTTTCAGGCCTATACCATTCCTTCCGGTTCCATGCTTCAGACCGTGCAGATCGGCGACTATGTTCTGGTCAACAAGTTCGTGTACGGCGTGAAGATTCCCTTCACCGACAAGTATCTCTTCCGCGGCGCCGATCCCAAGATCGGCGACATCATCGTGTTCAAGTATCCCCGCGATCCCGGAACCGACTACATCAAGCGCGTCGTCGGTCTGCCCGGAGACGTCATCGAAATGCGCAACAAGCAGTTCTACCGCAACGGCCAGCCCGTGAAGGAAGACTACATTCAGCAGCTTTATCCCGACGTCATCGGCAGGCTGGACAACATAGGCCCCGTGACCGTGCCTGAAGACTCCTACTTCGTCATGGGCGACAACCGCGACAACTCCGAGGATTCCCGCGCCTGGGGCTGCGTGCCTCGTTCCTACATTCACGGCAAGGCCTGGCGCATCTACTGGTCGTGGGACGGCGACACCCATACGCCGAGGCTCAGCCGTCTCGGTCATCTCGTCCAGTAGCATTCCTCCTTTTTTCCGCCTCATGCGGCCAGTCTCTCCCGGGGCGCCCCCCCGGGGGAGACGTTGTTTTTTCTGACATACCCAAGGACGTTTACGTGCAGCGTATTCCCGAACCTTTGAAAAATCTCGTGGATCAGCTCGCCCGGCTGCCCGGGCTCGGGCCGAAGTCCGCCATGCGCGCCGCCATGACCCTGCTCAAGTGGCCTGAAGCCGAAGTCCGGCGTCTGGGCAAGGGCGTGTACGAGCTGCGGGACACCCTTCATCTGTGCAGCCGCTGCGGCGGTCTTTCGGATTCCGATCCCTGCCCCATCTGCTCCGATCCCGGACGGGATGAGAGTCAGCTTTGCCTCGTGGCGGAATGGGACAGCATGCTCACCATGGAGGAGGGCAATTTCTACAAGGGCTACTACATGATTCTCGGCGGTCTTCTCGCGCCTCTCGACCACAGTCCGGCCGAAACGCTGGAAATGGACCGCCTGCGCTCCCGTCTTGCCGAAGGCAGGGTGAAGGAGCTCATTCTGGCCCTCGGCGCCACGGCCGAAGCCGAGGCTACGGCCACCTTCGTCAAGGAACAGGTGAGCGCGCGCTTTCCCGACGTGCGCGTCACCAGGCTTGCCCAGGGCATTCCGCTGGGCGCCGAAGTGAAGTACATGGACAGGGAGACGCTGCGCCAGTCGCTGCGCTATCGTCAGGCCCTGTAGCGGTTTTGCGGCCGCGTCTGCCGGGCGTTTTCCGGCCCCCTCTGAAAAACTCATCACGGAGACAACATGGCTTTCTATTTCGCTCCCCGCGAGGCAAGAACCACGCTGACCTGCCCGGAATGCGGCAAACCTCTGGACATACGCCGCACCTGTCATGAAGCGTACATGCAGTGTTCCTCCTGCCGCCGCACCTTCAAGCTGACGCAGTTCATCAGTCAGATGGACGACGTGATGGAAGAATTTCTCGAACGGCTGTACGCCGACCGCGTGTAGCCTCTTTTGCGGAAGACGCCCATGAGCGGCGCCTTCCGCCCAAGGAGCAGTCATGAGCTCTCGACGCACTCTTTTCTCGGCCTTCCAGCCGCTTGTGGACATAGCGCTGTTCGTTCTCTTCAACACGGCGCTTTTCTTTGCCGCCAGACTGGCGCTTCTTCATTTTCTTCTGCCCGACATCACCGAGCAGGGCCATATTCCCCACGCGCTCTACATCGGTCTCAAGTTCGACGCTCGCATGGCGGTGTTCATGACGCTGCCTCTGGCCTTCTGCCTGCTCTGGCCGCGTCTTGAGCGTGCCGTTTCCAAGGAAGGTCCGTCCGCGGCGCGACGGGTGCTCTGTCTTCTCACGGGACTCATGGCCGCGGGAGCCATGCTCGTCTACATCTTCGATTTCGGCTTTTTCTTCTATCTGCACCAGCACATCGACATGGGCGCGAAGATTTTTCTGGAAGATCCTTCCGAGTCCGTACGCATGGTGTGGCAGAGCTATCCCGTGGTTCTCATCGTCGTGGCCTTTGCCGCGGCGGTGGCGCTCTACGTGTGGATCCTGACCAGATTCCTGCGTTCCCATGCTGCGTACCCCATCCGTCCGAAGACGGGCGGCGAAGGCTGCTCCCGCAAGTGGCGCGCCCTCGTCACGGTGCTCTCGCTCGTCATGCTCTTCATCGTGGGCTACGGGCAGATAAGCTCCAACTTCTTCCCCCTGCGCTGGAGCAATGCCTATTTCAGCGCCGACAAGAACATCGCCCTCCTTGCCGTGAATCCCATCCAGAACCTGTACGACACGCGCAACTACGGCAAGGCCATTCCCCCGAACTTGGAAGCCACCCGCGAGGCCTGGCCCCGCATGGCCGCCTATCTGCGCCTGCCCGAAGGAACGCCTCCGCTCACCTATGTGCGGCATTTCCCCGGCAGGGACATGGCAAAGCGTCCCAACATCGTCATACTCATCATGGAGTCGCTCTGCTGGGAACGCACCTCTCTTGCTCCTTCCATGCCCGCATCGATGGGCAAGGACATAGACCCTACGCCTTTTCTTAAGGAACTTGCGCCCAAGTGCCTGTACTATCCCAATTTCTACGCGCCTACCCGCACTACGGCGAGAGCCGTGTTCACCACCATAAGCGGCGTGCCTGACGTGAACCATTCCGGCGGCACCACCTCGCGCAATCCCAAGCTGGTGGATCAGTCCTCCGTGCTCAACGAGTTCGCAGGATACGAAAAATACTACATGATAGGCGGAAACGCCAACTGGGCCAACATCCGCGGAATGCTTCAGCACAACGTGGAAGACCTGCATCTTCTGGAGGAATCGGCCTGGGAGGCTCCCAATACCGACGTGTGGGGCGTGTCGGACATCGCCATGTTCCGCGAGGCCGTGGACGTGCTCACGGGCAGCCGCAAGCCGTTCATTTCCGTGATACAGTCCGCTTCCTTCCATCGTCCCTACACCATTCCCGACGACAATGAAGGCTACGTCTCTCCGCCCGACCCCTCGCCCGAAGCTCTTGCCTGGTACGGCTACGAGAACGCGGAGGAATACCGCTCCCTGCATCTTTCCGATCACGCCCTGCGCCGCTTCTTCGACAAGGCCTCGAAGCAGCCGTGGTTCAACGACACGGTGTTCGTCATCTTCGGCGACCACGGTCTCAACTTCAACTCCACCAACATCACGCCCGCCGTGCGGGCCTGCAATCTTCAGGCCTGGCACGTGCCGCTTCTCATCTACGCGCCGGGCGGGCAGGTGAAGCCCGGCGTGAATCCGGCCCCGCACGTTCAGCCAGACGTGCTGCCTTCCATGGCGTCCCTTGCCGGTCTGGACTTCTACACTAACACATTGGGCCGCAATCTGTTCGATCCGGCCAACGACGCCGACGCCGTCGCCTTCATCAGCGACACCGACAGCGTGCATTACCTTGTCGGGGACGGCTACGTGTACGCCGTGCGTCCCGCGGGCAACGCCCTGTACCGTCTTGATGAGCGCACCCCGGACAACAACGCCCGCGATCTTTCCGCCGAGCAGCCGGAAAGAGCGGCAGCCATGCGCCGACAGCTCATGGACTTCTACTACACCTCGCAGTACCTGCTGCACAACAACGGCAAGGAGCACATCGTCGAAGCCCGCCGTGCCGCGGAAGACGCGGCAGGAAAGTGATCCATGAAGACGGTGACCATTCATACCGACGGCTCCTGTCTCGGCAATCCCGGCCCGGGCGGATGGGCCGCCGTGCTTGCCTGTGAGGGCGCAAACGGACCGGCACGTCGCGAAATGAGCGGCGGCTTTGCCCGCACCACGAACAACCGCATGGAGATTCTTGCCGTGCTGGAAGCGCTCGGCGCGCTGAAGGAACCCTGCATAGTCGAGCTTTATACCGACTCCCAGTATGTGGCGAAGGCCATCAAGGATCGCTGGATTGCGGGGTGGCTGCGCAACAACTGGCTGACTTCGGCAAAGAAGCCCGTGAAGAATCAGGATCTGTGGAAGAGAATGCCTCCGCTGCTTTCGCGTCATGAGGTGCATTTTCACTGGCTCAAGGGACACGCGGGACATGAGGAAAACGAGCGCTGCGACGAGCTGGCGCGGGCGCAGGCATCGCGGAAGGATCTTCCCGAGGATGCAGGCTTCTTGGAAGGAATGTGATCAGCGGCGCGTCGGAAGGCGCGTCTTCTGAGAAAGGCGGCGTTTCCGACGTGCCGAGGCGGATCGGCAGAAGGTTTTTCCGACGGCTTTTCCGCAGTTTCGGCGTCGGAAGGACCGGCCTTTTCAGACTGAGGCGGCAGAACTGAGAAAAACAGGAACGTCGCTGGGGCTGCTTGTCCTGTCCTTTTTCCTGTGTTATATTCGTGACGTTATGACCAGACGTGAATGGAAAATACGCGCGACGGCCCGACTTGCCGGAACGGAAGCTCCGGCGGCGGTCGCCGGCCTTCTGCTTTGTCATGTGCTCGGCATAGACAAGGTGGCGCTTGTGGCCCATTCCGAAGAGACGATCCCCCCAGAGGCCGAGGAAAGACTTGAAGCGCTTGTGGAGCGTCGCCTTGCCGGCGAGCCCGCGGCGTATCTTCTGGGACGTCGGGAATTTTTCGGTCGTGATTTTCTTGTAAACTCCAGTACGCTGATCCCCCGCCCTGAAACGGAGCATCTTGTGGAAGAGGCGCTGGAGTTTTTTCATGCCCGCAGAGACGTCCGATTTCTCGATCTCGGCACCGGCAGCGGCTGCATTGCCGTGACGCTTGCGGCGGAGCGCCCCGCGTGGCGCGGCGAGGCCGTGGACATATCGCCGGAGGCCCTGGCCGTGGCCCGAAGGAACGCCGAACGGAACGGCGCGGCGGAGTCCGTGACGTTTCTTGAGGCCGACTTTACGAAGCCTCTGCCCTTCGCTCCCCGCAGCTTTGATCTCGTCATCTCCAATCCTCCCTACATAAGCGAAGAAGAATATGCCGGGCTTGACCCCGGCGTCAGGAATTTTGAGCCGCGCTCCGCGCTGGTGCCTGGACCGGAAGGCCTGGAACATCCCCGCGCGGTGGAAGCGGCGGCCCGCGCCCTGCTGAAGGAAGGCGGCCTGCTGCTCATGGAGCATGGGTACCTTCAGGGCGAAGCGTGCCGGGCATTGTGTCCGGACGCATACTGGATGGATATGCGCACGGGGCGCGATCTTGCCGGAAAGGATCGATATCTTTTTGCGGTGAGGCGCTTCGGCGTGTAAACCCCCGGCCATACCGGGGAAGCCGCGGCGGAATGTTCCGCCGGGCGCTTGGGAGAGTGTCATCATGCCCCAGACCACTCTTGGCGGCACTGTCAGATGCAAGGGAATTTCCCTTCATTCCGGCCATGAGGTCAGCGTGGAGTTCCGACCTGCTGCGGAAGATTACGGCATCGTTTTTCATATTCATTCCGAGGACGGCGTGCATCTGCTTTCGCCTCGTCCCGAGGCGGTGAGCACCACGGAACTTGCCACCACCGTCAGCGACGGCAAGGTGAGCGTGTCCACCATAGAACACGTGCTTGCCGCACTGAACGGTCTTGCCGTGGACAACGTGGAAGTGCACGTTTTCGGAGGGGAGGCCCCCATTCTCGACGGTTCGGCGATGGTCGTGGTGGATTCGCTGCTCAGCGTCGGCCTTCGTTCGCAGAATGCGCCCCGGCGCGTGGCCAGAGTCATGCGGGAATTTTCTCTGGAAAAGGACGGAAAATCCATCGTGGTCCGTCCCTTCGACGGCTTTCGCGTGGACTACACCATCCGTTTCCCCAGTCCGGTCATCGGCGAGCAGCATTTTGCCCTCACCGTCACGCCCGAAACCTTTGAAAAGGAAGTGGCTCCTGCCCGCACCTTCGGTTTTCTGAGGGAAGTGGAGTACCTGCACAGCCGCGGTCTTGCCCGCGGAGGATCGCTGGAAAACGTGGTGGTCGTGGGAGATGACGGCGTCATCAACAAGGAAGGCCTGCGCTTCCCCGACGAGTTCGTGCGTCACAAGATGCTGGACTTCATAGGCGACATGGCCATGCTCGGTCGTCCCATGCTGGGAGACTTTACGGTTTCCTGCTCCGGTCACGGGCACAACAACGCCTTTCTGCGCGAGCTTGTGCGGGGAGAGGGCCTTCTGGAAGACGTGGAGAGATGACCGGTCAGGGCAATTCTCAGGTGTCAGGACGAAGGCGCGGGGCATGTCGGAAAGAGCCGATATGCAGCGCACGTCCCGGATGTTTTCGTCATGAAGACTGAAAAAAGGGAGCGGTGAAGCCGCTCCCTTTTTTGTCCTTATCCGAGAATGCTGCCGATTCAGGCCCGAGCGCCGGGTGAGCCGCGAGAATGTTCAGGCCGGGACTCTCCGGCCTGAGAGTCAGGCCCTTGTCTTGAGTTCGGCGTTCAGCAGGTACAGGCTCCGTGCGTCTTCACCGAAGAGATCGAACCTCGCGATGAGGTCCCCGGTATTTTTTTCTTCTTCTCCCTGTTCGGCAATGAACCATTCCATGAACTGGCAGGTGCGGAAGTCGTCGGCGTCGCGGGCCTCCCGGTAAATGGAGTGGATGAGTTCCGTGATGTGCTGCTCATGTCTGAGCGTGGCGGCAAGAGGTTCCCTGTTGTCCTTGAAGTCCACGACCGGGGCCGCAATGGGGGCGAATTCCACGTTTATCCTGTTGTCCTGAAGATATTTCAGGATCTTCAGAGCATGGCTTTGCTCCTCGCGGGCCTGCGCTTCAAACCAGTGGCTGAAGCCGTCCAGACTTCTGCCCTGGTATAGCCCGGCAATGGCCAGATAAAAATAAGCGGAATAAAGTTCCTGATTGACCTGTTCCTTCAGCAGGGCTTCCACCTGTGGGTCCATGATGCCTCTCCTTTGTTGCGGACGGTGCGGAATTGCACCTTCCCATTCCATGGTGTAGAGGCTTTTTTCTGAGATGTCTCGGCTGAGAGGAAAAATACTCATGCCCCAAGGGCCTATTGGAACAGCGGGGTCAGGCTTTCGGACGCAGAGGACCGTAGCGCCAGGACGCCGTCGCTCCTCCGTCGGCGAGAATGTCCGCACCGGTGATGAAGGCACCTCTTTCGCTCAGCAGCAGTTCCGCCACGTTGGCAATTTCATCCGCCGTGCCGGGACGTTTTGCGGGGCAGCGGGCGAACATGTCCTTGTAGAAGCCGCCTCGGGGCCCGTTGAATTCATCCAGAGCAAGAGGCGTGACGATGATGCCGGGAGAAATGGAGTTGATGCGCGCTCCTTTTTCTCCCCATTTCACGGCTTCCGACATGACGCGCTTTACGTTGCAGCGCTTGGCAAGCTGATAGGCATGCAGGCTGTCGCGGATGTTTTCCGGGCGCAGCACGTCAAGTTCGAGCAGTTTGTCCACAGGAGTAAGGGCAAGCTCTTCGTCCACGGTCTCGCCCAGAGCGGGAAGCCTGTGGCCGGACTGGCTGGAAATGGTGACTCCGGCGCCTCCCTCGGCAATGACTTTTCCTACCTCTTCAAGAAGCATGGCCGTGCCGTACAGATCCACGGAGAGTATGGTTTCAATGGAAGCCTGACTCGGCGATACGCCGGCGGCGTTTATGAACGTGACGAGCCTGCCCAGGGACAGAGCGCCGTCGATGAGGCGCAGAACGCAGTCGCGGGAAGCAATGTCCACATGTGCCGCAGTCGCGTCGAATCCGGCGTCGAGCAGAATTGCGGCCGTTTTCCGCGCGTTTTCTTCCTTGTTGTCCGCCACAATGATTTTTTTGCCGTACCCCGTGCGTCTGGCGATGGCCATGCCGATTTGTCCGGCTCCGGTCAGCATTACGACATCTTTCATGGATGAGTCTCCTTTTTAGAGAGGCAGATGTTCTGGTCGTTATGTCATAGTTCCGACAGGCTGCGGCGTACAGGTGCGATGCTGCCTTTTTCTTGCCTTTTCCTTTCCCTGAGAGCCTGAGCATTCGGGAAGGCTTCATGAAGGGGCAGCGCTTGTACCAACCTTTGACGCAACGGAGGATAAGGCTTACACCTGAATTTTATTTCTTATGAGGTCAGGTGAACAATGGCGCTTTTTACAGGTCTTCCCGCATCCAAAAAACATGAGCTGCTTTTCATGGCCATGCTCAACTTCGGCTCCACCGTTGCCATGCAGGGCTGGACCATGCTGTACAACAACTTCGTGGTGAACTACGCCGGACTTACTCCCGCACAAAGCGGCCTTGTGCAGGGACTGCGCGAACTGCCCGGTCTTCTGGGCGTCACGCTCATTCTTTTTCTTTTTTTCATCAAGGAACACAGACTGGCGGCGCTTTCGGTCATGGCGGCGGGACTCGGCACCATGCTCACGGGCTTTTTTCCTTCCTTCGTGCCCATCATCTTCACCAGCATGCTCATGTCCTTCGGCTTCCATTATTTCGAGGCCATGAACAACTCGCTGGCCATACAGCACTTCGACCTCAGACAGACCCCCATAGTCATGGGGCGGCTCCGCGGACTGGTGGCGGGCGGCAGCCTCATGATTTCCGTGTTCGTGTTCATGTTTTCCGAAAGGCTGAGCTTTGTCTGGCTGTTCTTCGTGCCCGGAGCCGTAGGGCTTCTGCTCGGCTTCCTCGGTCTCGTGCATCCGCTCACGGGAAGCAGCGCGCCCAGACAGCGCAAACGAATGCTTCCGCAGAAGCGTTACTGGCTCTTCTATGTGCTCAATCTCCTCATGGGCGGACGGCGCATCGTGTTTTCGGTGTTCGCCGTGTTCCTCATGGTGGAGCAGTTCGGCTTTTCGGTGCGCAGCGTATCGCTCATGTTCATGTTCAACTACGCCGTGAACTGGCTGTTCAATCCCATGGTGGGGAAGATCATCAACCGGCTCGGCGAACGGCGTCTCATGACCATCGAGTACATTGCGGCCTTCATCATATTTCTTGGCTATGCCACGACGAAGAACGAGTATCTCATCGTGCTTCTCTATGTGTTCGACAGTCTGACCTTCAACTTTTCCATTGCGGTGCGCACCTTCTTCCAGAAGATAGCCTTCCCAGAAGATGCTGCCCCCAACATGGCCATAGCCCAGACCATCAACCATATTCCCGCCGTGACCATTCCCGCCGTCGGCGGCTGGATGTGGACAAGCTTCGGATATCAGTCCGTGTTTCTTTTCGGAGCCGGACTTACGGTGATGTCACTTCTGCTCGCGCAGCTTGTGGACAGGGAAATCCGCATGAAAAACACGCAGACGAGAGGATAGCATGAACAAACGATTCTGGGCCATGGTCACGGGCCGCGAGCCTGCGGACGTGCGCATCGACAACGTGCGCATCGTGGATGTGTTCAGCGGTGAGATACGGGAAGGTTCCGTAAGCATAGGCGAGGGCCGCATTCTCGGTTTCGGCCCTTTTGAGGCCGGAGAGGTCGTGGACGGCGAAGGGCGCTGGCTTCTGCCGGGGCTTATCGACGGCCATGTGCATATTGAGTCTTCCATGCTCTGCCCGGCACGTTTTGCCGAACTCGTGCTGCCCTTCGGCACGACCACCGTGGTGGCCGATCCGCATGAGATCGCCAACGTGAAGGGCATGGAGGGCATACGTTATATGCTTGAGGCGTCGAGGGACCTTTCTCTCGACGTGCGCATCATGCTGCCTTCCTGCGTGCCTGCGCTTCCCGTGGAGGACGCCGGGGCCGTGCTGCGTGCCGAAGACATTGCACCATTGCTTTCCGAGGCACGGGTGGGGGGACTTGCGGAAATGATGAACGTCCCCGGACTCATGGCCGGAGACGACGACGTGCTGGCAAAAATGGCCATGACGCGTGCCGCCGGCAAGGTCATAGACGGTCATTCTCCCCTGGTGTCCGAGGAAACGCTGGAGGCCTGTGCGGCGCTCGGCATAGGCACCGATCATGAATGCACCACGGTGGAGGAACTGGAAGCTCGCGTGGCCTGCGGCATGTATGTGCTTCTGCGCGAAGGCTCGGCCTCGCGGGACCTTCTTCATCTTCTGCCCGGACTTACGCCGGCCAATCAGCGCCGCTGTCTTTTCTGCACCGACGACAGGCACCCCTCCGACATTCTTGAGAGGGGACACGTCATCAACAACGTGCGCATGGCCGTCCGTTTCGGTCTTGATCCGGTGAGCGCCGTGCGCATGGCCACGTTGAATGCGGCGGAGTGCTACGGCCTGAGGGATCGCGGAGGCATTGCGCCGGGACGTCGCGCCGATCTTGTGCTTGTGGAGGATCTCAAGGACTTTCGCGTGATTTCCTGCTGGGCGAAGGGAGAGCTCGTGGCCGGGGAGGGCGGAATGCGGCGTTCTCTGCCTGTTCGTGACGCCGGAGAGCTCTGCTCCAGCGTGGTGCTCGCGCCGCTGCCGGAGCGTCCGTTTTCCGTGCGCGTGCCTTCCGGAAGGGCGAGAGTCATCGGTCTTCGCCCGCATTCACTCATCACGGACTGTCTGCAGCGTTCCGTAAAGACCGGACCGGACGGAGAGGTGGAGCTTGCCGACAATCCCGGACTTCTGAAGATGGCCGTGCTGGAGCGCCATCACGCCACGGGCAAAATGGGCGTGGGACTACTTGACGGCAAATACGGTTTGAGAAACGGGGCCATAGCCACCACCATTGCCCATGACTCGCACAACATCGTGGTGGCGGGCGACAATGAGGCGGACATGCTTGCTGCCGTGCGCGAGGTCGAGAAGATACAGGGCGGCATCGTCATGGTGTCGGCGGGCCGGGTGATCGCCGAACTGCCTCTGCCCGTGGGCGGACTCATGAGCGAACGACCGGCCGCGGAAGTTTCCGCAAAATTGAACGAGCTTCTTGCGCTGGCCTCGTCGCACTACCATATATGGGAAGGCGCGGACGCCTTCATGACGCTGAGCTTTCTGGCGCTGCCCGTCATCCCGAGTCTCAAGCTCACGGCCCGTGGACTCTTCGACGTGGACAGATTCGCCTTCGTGGACGTGGACGCTTCACGCTGACAGCGCCTTCGGCGCTCGGTCCTTCTGTCGGGCGCTGCCCGGAGGTGAGACTGATGGCGGCGCTTCGGCGTTGGTTCTTGCATGAGCATGAAAAACGGCCCGCGTGCACATTGCACGCGGGCCGTTTGCGCATACGGACGCAGAAATCAGTTCAGCACGGGCATGGGGCCGAAGCAGGACTCGTAGCGGGCCTGGAATTCTTCCGGCGTGAAGGTGTGAAGCTGGGTGCCGTACTGCTCCACGCAGAAGCTGGCCGTCACCGTGCCGAGTCTGGCGGAAAAGGCCATGCCCATGCCGTGGTGTAGACCCTTGAGCAGTCCCGCACGGTAGGCATCGCCCGCGCCGGTGGGATCGGACACGTTTTCCACGGGCACCGCGGGCACTTCGTAGGGGCGGGCGTCCTTGTGCAGAATGACGGATCCCTTGCCGCCGAAGGTGACGATGAGAAATTCGACGCGGTCGAGCAGATCTTCACGACTCAGGCCGGTCATTTTTTCAATGCGGTCGATTTCATAGTCGTTGCCGATGAGCACATGGGCTCCGGTAAGACCTGACGTGAGCTGATCTCCGCCGAGCACGGTGATCTGCTGGCCGGGATCAAAAATGTAGGGAATGCCGTGCTCCCGGTAGAAGGCAGGCAGATTTACCATGTCGTCCACGTTGCCGGGGGCCACGAGTCCCCAGTCGCCCTTGTCCGCGGCGGGAGTCTTCTCCGGGAAGGCGGGAGTCTTCATGGCCGAGGGGGAGAAGGCGTTGATCTGGTTGCTGCTTTTGTCGGTCATGATGTAGCAGCAGGCCGTAAAGTCGTTTTCGTCGGTCTTTATGCCGGAAAGATCGATGCCCATGGAGGCGAGGCGGCGGCCGTAGCCTTCAAAGTCCTTGCCCACCGTGCCGTAAATGGCGGAGCGTTCGCCGAGCAGCGCGAGGGAATAGGCAATGTTGCCCGCCGTGCCGCCCATTTTTTCCTCAAGACGGTCGATGGGGAAGGAAACGTTCAGAAAGTGCAGCTTTTCGGGAAGAATATGGTCTTCAAAGTGGCCGGGAAAGGTCATGATGCGGTCGAAGGCGAGAGATCCGGAAATATGAATCATGCATGGCTCCGTAGGGTAGGTTCCCATGCCGTTCGGCATGGCGTTTCTTCTGTTTTTAACGGCAGGACGGAGGGTTTGACAAGTATGTCTTCCCGGCGCGCGCAGGGTGCGCGGAAAGAGCCGCGCCGGAGTGAGGCCCGGAAAAGTCTCCGCTCGGGACATGACGGGAATGAAGAGCGGCCATTCTGGTTCGATGCGTGTTTTTCTGCCGCAGCGGGACCGTGAAGGCCTCCTTCTTTGCATGGCGGGGCCTGAGAGAAAACGCGGCGCGCGTGACTTGTTTTTTGCCGGATAATTTGATATCAAAATATTTATGGATGGACGGGGAGGGGAACGTCCGCGTCGCTGCGGACGCTTCTTCGGGAGGCCCGCGGCGTTGCGGGAACAAAATAACTGTTGATTTGCGCTGTTGAAAATAGGATGATTTCCCGCGCAGCCAGCGGGGGCCCGCGTCGTTTTCCTGACATGGTCTGCACGTTCCGGGAATGCGTCGGCAAAAGAGCGCCTTCCGCCTCAGGAACGGACGGAACTCTGGAGAAAAGCAATGAAAAGGAAGGAAACAACAGACCGTGCCATGGCCATACTGGCGCGTTTGAAGAAACGTTACCCCGTGCCGGAAACCATGCTCGTTCATGAAAACCCGTGGGAACTTCTGGTGGCTACGGTGCTGGCTGCCCAGTGCACCGACGCCCGGGTGAACACCATAACGCCTGAGCTTTTCCGCCGCTGGCCCGATCCGGCATCGCTGGCCGGAGCTTCGCAGGAGGAGCTTGAAGACGTGATACACGCGGCGGGCTTTTATCACAGCAAGGCGAAAAATCTCATCGGTGCGGCGAAGCGCGTTGTCGAGGCCTACGGCGGCGAAGTGCCGCATACGCTGGAAGAGCTCGTCACCCTGCCCGGCGTGGCGCGGAAAACCGCCAACGTGGTGCTCTGGGGCAGCTTCGGCATTAACGAGGGACTGGCCGTGGACACGCACGTCAAGAGGCTGTCCTTCCGGCTAGGGCTCACGAAGAACACCGAGCCTGTGAAGATAGAGCAGGATCTCATCAGAATTTTTCCTCGCGAAGAGTGGGGGGACGTGAATCACCGGCTGGTCTGGTTCGGTCGCGACGTGTGCGACGCGCGCCGTCCCGCCTGCTCCGAATGCGAACTTTACGATCTGTGCCCGCGCAAGGGCGTGAAAACGCCGCCCGAACCGCCCGTGCGGAAAAAATAACCGACATTAACCGCAAATAACGGACGCGGCCATGCGCCCCGGTTCGTTCATCGAAGAAGGTTGTAGAACATGAAGAAGCGTTATGCCGGCCTGACGCTGGCGGTCTGTCTTTCTCTTTTTGCGGGATGCGCTCCGCAGAACTGCCGTATGGTGGAGGCCCTGGACGGCGGGCAGTTTGTGGCCATGTCCCGGGCGATGCGTCCCGTGATGCTGAAAAAGAACATGGTGGACAAGAACGGCGACTGGTATTCTCCCATGTTTCCTTCCCGTCCTTCCGATGCGGGAAAGACGCTGGTGGACAGGCTTTCCCCGGCCTTTCGCTTCCCCGGTTCTCGTCTCGCGGTGGCTCCCACGTTCCGGGCCATGCTCACTCCCGACGCGAAGGTGAAGCTTGAGGACAACAGGGCCGTCATCGATCAGGGCATGAGCCGCGTGACGCTGGAACTTGTGGCCGTGACCGACTGGAACAATGACGGCGTCGACGACTGGCTGGTGAACTGCCGTGTCGGCTATGCCGACACGCCGCAGCGCTTTCGGGAATACTATCTTGTTGTCATCGATCTGACGACGCCCGTGCTCAAGCCGTATGTGCTCATGGTGCTTGATCATGTCTACAGTCGCGTGACCGTGCGCAACGACGCGTCGGGCGGAGAGCTGGCGGAGACAAACGTCATGGAATTCATGCAGGGACAGTCCACCATGACGGAAGCGGCGGACAGCCGCACCGTTCACCGGAAGCTGGAGGAGGGATCTTCGCTGAAGCAGACCTCCCTGAGTCATTGACGGAAGCGCGGGGGAGCCATGCCCGATTCCTGCGTCGTTTTTGCCCGAAGGCAGCGCATCAGAGCCCTGTGGCGGCCGCTGCTGCTGCTCGCCCTCATGCTCGCCCTTGTCTGGTGGTTTGCGGATACGGCTTCGGAACAGTACCGCTGGCAGTGGTATCGGGTATGGCGCTATGTGGGCGTGTGGGATGAGGAAGGGTTCCATTCCGGTGTGCTTCTTGAGGCGCTCGGCGTGACCTTTCAGCTCACGCTGGCTTCCCTTGCCCTGTCTCTTGTCTGGGGGGCGCTGCTTGCCGCCATGCGTCTTTCGGCTTCTCCCGTGGCCCGACTTCTTTCTACGCTCATGCTCGGGCTTCTGCGCAACACGCCGCTGCTCATGCAGCTTTTCATGGTGTACTTCGTGGCGGCGCCCGTGCTCGGCGTGGGGCCGTTCACGGCGGCAGTGCTTGCGCTCGGGCTGTTCGAGGGGGCGTACATTGCGGAAATCTTCCGCGCCGGCGTCATGGGCGTGCCGCGCGGTCAGTGGGAAGCGGCGATGAGCCTGGGCATGCCCGTGGGCATGGCGGCAAGGCTCGTGGTGATTCCCCAGGCCCTCCGGCAGTCCCTTCCCGCGCTGGCCGGGCAGATGGTGTCTCTCATCAAAGATACCTCGCTTGTGAGCGCCATTGCCGTGGCCGATCTCACCATGCGCACGCGCGTGGTCATTACCGACACTTTTCTGAGCTTTGAGCTGTGGCTGCTCGCCGCGGCCGTCTATCTCGTCCTCACGTCGCTGGTCAGCATTCCTGCCCGGCTCATGGAACGAAAGGAGCAATCATGAAACGCTTTTTCACCGTTTTTCTTCTGGCGATGACGATGGCATTCTGCCTGCCTTTTTCCGGACACGCGGCTCCGCGCGACAGCGTCATAGACAAGGTCGTGCAGCGCGGCACGCTGCGGGTGGGATTTTCCTCCTTCGTCCCGTGGGCCATGCAGGACAAGGAGGGCAAGTACATCGGCTTTGAAATCGACGTGGCGGAACGTCTGGCATCGGATCTCGGGGTCAAGCTGCAGCTTGTGCCCACAAACTGGGACGGCATCATTCCTGCGCTTCTTTCCGGCAAGTTCGACGTCATCATCGGCAGCATGAGCATCACCCCTCAGCGTCTGCTGTCCGTGAACTTTTCCATTCCCTACGATCACGCCTATGTGGACCTGACTCTGAACAGGGAAAAGTCGGCGTCCATCAACAGAATTGAGGATCTGAACAGGGAAGATGTCGTCATCGCCGTGCGTACCGGCACCACGGCCGCTGCGGCAGCGGCAAAGCTGTTCCCGAAGGCCTCGCTGCGCATGTTCAACGACGAGGCTCCCGCCGTGGAGGAAGTGCTTTCGGGCCGGGCCCATGCCTTCGTGTCCAGCGCACCTCTGCCCGCCATGGAAACGCTCAAGCACGGCGACGTGCTGGTGCAGAAGTTTGAAACGGGCCTTGCCATGCAGCCCGTGGCCTTCGCCGTGCCCAAGGGCGATTTCGACACGCTCAACGTCTTCGACGGCTGGATTCGCCTTGTGGAGGAGGAAGGCTGGCTTCAGGATCGCCGCAACTACTGGTTCAAGTCCGACGCATGGCAGAGCAGGCTCAACTGAACCGCATTCCCGGCCATGTCGGGGAGCGTTCCTGGCGGGAGCTGAACTCCTGGGACGTCGTGCTGGCGATTTTTGCCGTGCTTCTTGTCGCGGCGTTCTGCTGGCGTTCCATGAGCGTGACGCGTCATGACTGGGACTGGGGAGCGCTTCTTCCGTACATCGTTTCGCGCGACGCTTCCGGCTCGTGGCGGGCGGGAATGCTTCTTACGGGGCTTTTCGGCACGTTGCGGCTCGGTTTCTGGTCTCTTGTCGTCGCGCTTGTGTCCGGTGCGCTTGTGGGAGCGCTTTCCGCCAATCAGCGGGGGCTTGCGGCATGGCCTGCCGCCATGTACATCACGGTGCTGCGCAACACGCCGCCGCTGGTACTGCTCTTTCTCGTGTACTTTTTTGCGGGCTCCTTCTTCACGGAGCCGTTTCTTCAGCTGGAAGCTGCCGTCGCTTCCCTGCCTTCGTGGGCGCAGTCGTTGTGCGCCGCGCTTTTTGCCCCGGCCGGTCAGACGGATCGCATGGCTGCGGCCGTGCTTACGCTGGGACTGTATTCCGGGGCCTATGTGGCGGAAATCGTGCGCGGCGCTCTGGAGGCCGTGGACAGAACGCAGTGGGATGCGGCAGCTTCGCTCGGCATGAACGGATGGCAGCAGATGCGCTGGATCATCGCACCTCAGGCCTTCCGGCTCATGGCTCCGCCCCTCACGGGACAGTGCATTTCCGTGTTCAAGGAAACGGCGCTGGCTTCGGCCATTTCCCTTCCTGAACTTACCTTTCAGAGCCTTGAGGTCATGGCCGTTTCCCGCATGACCTTTGAGCTGTGGATCGTCACCGCGGCCATGTATCTTTGCGTTTCCTGCTTCTGGGCATGGCTTGGCCGCCGATGGGAGAAGAGAAGCAGAAAGGCGTCCTGAGAGGGCTGCCTGACGTGGACCTCTATTCGTGCGGCATGAGGTCGTTGACCGACCTTGTCGAGTTTTTTGCCCTGCAGAAACGCGCTTTGCGGAATATTCCGCAGAGCGCGTTTTCAATCTTCTGCAGCAGGCTGAATGATGCGGCGGATCAGGCGCATTTTTCTGTTCAGGAGACAGACGGTACCTGCGGAAAGCGTTTGTCGCCTGAGGCGTCGGACGAGGCGCGGCAGTGTCGCTTTTTGTTTTTCGGATTCGACCCGAGCTCGCTGCCCCTTTGCCGCTTCCGTGAACGGCGTTCGCAAAACGGGTGAAGTCGGGAAAGAGGCGTTTTTCTATGGGACGTTTTGCCCGCAGATTCCTACGTTCTGCATGCCTCAACGAAGTTTTTTGCCCAGTGGGGCACGGCAGGCGCGAAAAGGTGGGTCCAGCAGGCAAAGGTCCGGCGTACCAGAAGGCCGTCGAGTCGGACGCCGTTTTCCTCGTACATGCCGACGCCCGGCGAGAGCGTGAGGCAGCAGGCGGGTTTCGGGCCGCTCGGCCACTCGCAGCGGGAATAATGGAACTCATGTCCACGCCATGCGCTTCCCTTCGGGTGAAAGGGATTGTCTGCCGTTACGCGGGCAGTGACATAGCCTAGCCCCTGAGGACGGCGGAAGAAACGGGAACGGGGAGAAAAAAGCCCGGCCATGGGACGTACGCCGTCATCGAGAATGAGCCCGTCGCAGAGCAACATGAACCCTCCGCATTCGGCGTATATCGGACGGTTTGCCAGCGACATGGCCCGGATTTCGGCAAGGTGGGGAGAGATGCTGATTTCGTCGGCAAAGAGCTCCGGATAGCCTCCTCCGAGGTAAAGGCCGTCAAGTTTCGGCCAAGGTTCGTCGGCAAAGAGGTCGAGACGCACGAGATTTGCTCCGGCATCGCGCAGCGCCTCGAGATTCTCCTCATAGTAGAACCACATGGCCTTATCCTGCACGTAACCGATGAGAGGCTTTGATGCGGAGGGATGCACGGGGGCGGAGGGCACGTCCGGCAGGTCGTCAAGCGCTGGGGCGGAGCGGGCGAGAGACAGAATTGCGCCGGTATCGGCATGCTCTTCCAGCATGTCGGCAAGGGCGTCGAGCACGGCGTCCGTCTCATGGTCGGCAGCGTCCAGAGAAAGGCCCATGTGCCGCTCTGGAAGAGGATTCTTGCCGAGTCTCGGCAGAACGCCGAGCACCGGAATGTCGGTATAGCTTTCAATGGCACGACGGAGCATGGTGCCGTGTCGTTTGCCTGCCACGTTGTTCAGCATGACGCCGGCAAGATGCAGATCGGGCTCGAAATTCGCCAGGCCGGACACGATGGCGGCCGCCGTGCGCGTCATTTTGGCGCAGTTCATGGTCAGCACCACGGGGGCCTTGAGAATCCGCGCCACATGGGCCGTGGAACAGGAGCCCTGAATGTCGCGGCCGTCGAAGAGCCCGCGGTTTCCCTCTATGAGAGCGAGGTCCGTCGAATGTCTGGCGCAGACGCGGCAGAACTGCCGAAGCAGATGCCTGTCATCCAGAAAATAGGGATCCAGGCATGCGGCGGGACGCTTCGAGGCCAGAGCCAGCCAGGCATAGTCGATGTAGTCCGGGCCTTTCTTGCAGGATTGAACGGCAAGACCGCGCCTTTGGAAAAGTCGGGAGAGGCCGAGAGAAACAAGGGTCTTGCCGCTTCCGCCGGAGAGCCCGGAAATGACGAGTCGTGGCTGATTCATGGAGAGGAAGAAGGAAAAAGGGTAAGGAAAAGGGGAAGAACCCGAAAGTTCTTCCCCTTGAATTTTCCAGCATGCTGGAAAGGTGCCGTGGGCTGCCGTCAAGCGGCCCGTCGGAATCCCGCCTTACGCGGGGGCGATATTATTCGCCTTCTTCAGTGGCACCCTGCTTGCCGGCACCCTTGAGGCCGTACATGGTGGTGGAACCGGAGGACCAGTAAGCCACCTTTTCGTCGTCCACCAGAGCGGTGAGGACGTTCTTGACCTTGCGGGGGCTGGCGCCGGGGAACAGTTCGAGGAACTGGTTGAAGTAGAACTTGGTCTTGGCGCCGGGCTTGCTGGTCTTTTCGACGAGCCAGTTGTACACCAGGGCCTTGTCTTCTTCAGTCACGCCGGCGGCAGAGGCTTCAGCGTGGGCTTCGGCGCCCTTGTAGGCTTCGGCGGCCAGTTCAGAGAACTTGAACTGGGTGGACTGACGCCAGCTGAAGTAGGCCTGTTCGCGGAAGTCGTCGATGAGCTGGGGGGTGAATTCCAGATCGGTGAGTTCGAAGAACTTTTCCCAGCCGATGCGTTCGGCCCAGTCACCCAGACGTTCGTACTTGTGAGCGTTTTCGGCGTAGACGTCGAGGATGCGCTTCACAGTGGCGCACAGCGTGGGCCAGCGGGGCGGTTCGTTTTCGATGTAGGAAACGACGACCTTGGAGAACTTGGGACGGCTGATGCGGTTGGAGATCTTACCGCCGACCATGATGATCACGCCGTCGCCTTCACCATCGGAGATGGGCAGGGCGGGGCACATGGTGTAGCAGTTGCCGCAGTACATGCAGCGTTCCTTCTTGATGGCCACGGTGTTGATCTTCTTGCCGTTGAAGTCTTCCTTGGCGGGACGCACGGCGGCCACGGGGCAGGCGGCGACGGCCAGAGGAATTTCGCAGAGCTGATCAACCCATTCCTGGTCGATCATCGGGGGCTTTCTGTGGATGCCCACGATGCCGATGTCGGACACGTGCACGGCGCCGCACATGTTGAGGCAGCAGGCCAGGGAGATGCGCACGGGGGCGGGCAGACGATGGTTCTGGAAGTCGGAGAACACGGTGTCCATCAGGGCCTTAACCGGGCCGGAGGCGTCGGTGGCGGGGGTGTGGCAGTGCAGCCAGCCCTGAGTGTGGATGATGTTGGTGACGCCGGCGCCGGTGCCGCCGATGGGGAACTTGTAGGAACCGGCAGCGAACTTGCGGGAAGCCAGGTCTTCCTTGAGGGCCTTGAGGGTCTCAAGGTCGGTCACCATGAATTCCACGTTGGAACGGGTGGTCCAGCGAACATGGCCGCCACAGTACTTGTCGGCGATTTCGCAGATTTCGCGGATGTGCACGGTGGTCATGGTACGGGCGCCGCCGCAACGGACGGTGTACACCTTGTCGCCGCTTTCGGCAACGTGCATGAGCACGCCGGGTTCCAGAATTTCGTGGTACAGCCACTTGCCGAAGTTCTTGGCAATGACCTCAGGGAAGAAGGAGTCGTACTTGCGGGGTCCGATATCGGAGATACGACCTTCCATGGGTTTTGCAGGATTGTAACCGGAAGAAATAAAAGCCATTTTTGCTCTCCTCTCTGATTAGCGCAGGTGACGCTGACGGTAAGCAGCGATGTCACGGGTCCAGCCGCCGGGCACTTCCTCTTCCTTGAAGAGAATGTAGGGGTTCGTGCGGGGCGCGATGACGTGCTGAGGAATGGCCGGAATTTCGGTCACTTCAAGCAGCTTCTGGAAGGAGAGACGCTTGATGGTTTCGCCAACACGTTCGCGGTTCTTGCCTTCTTCCATCCACCAGTCCCAGATCTTTTCGATGACGGACTTGATTTCGTCGAAGGGTTCTTCCGCGGGGATGAAGGGAACGAGCAGGGAGCCCATCTGAGCGCCGTCGAGAATGGGGGCCTTGGCGCCGACGAGGATGGAGGCACCGCGGTCATCGCCGACGTGCAGAGCACGAGGCATGGTGTTGATGCAGTGCATGCAGCGCACGCAGTTGGCGGTGTCGATGGACAGCTTGCTGCCGTCCCAGCTCATGCAGTGGGTCGGGCAGAGGTCGATGACTTCCTTCTGCAGATCGAACTTGCCCCAGTCGCGGCCGGAGTGGGCGCCAGCATTGGGCTTGAAGCCTTCTTCACCGGCCACATAGGCCTTCACGGCTTCCTGATCGATCTTGATGTCGTCCTTCCAGGTACCGATGACGGCGAAGTCGGAACGGGCCATGGAAGCCACGCAGCCGTTGGGGCAGCCGTCGAACTTGAACTTGAACTTGTAGGGGAACGCGGGACGATGCAGTTCGTCCTGGTAGTCCTGGGTCAGCTGGTAGCAGGCGAGCTGAGTGTTGTAGCAGGCGTATTCGCAGCGGGACATGCCCATGCAGGCGGCGGGGGTACGCAGGTTGGAGCCGGAACCGCCGAGGTCAACGCTCATCTTGTGGGTCAGTTCGTAGAAGATTTCTTCGAGCTGAGGAGTCTGGGTGCCGATGAGCACCATGTCGCCGGTGGAACCGTGCATGTTGGTCAGACCGGAACCGCGCAGATCCCAGATGTCGCAGATGCCGCGCAGATATTCGGTGCTGTAGAACTTGCCGGAAGGCTGAGCCACGCGGACGGTATGGAAATGGGCCACGCCGGGGAACTTTTCGGGCTGGTCGCAGTAACGGCCGATAACGCCGCCGCCGTAACCGAACACGCC
>NZ_CAJJIC010000001.1 GCF_905187505.1 uncultured Mailhella sp. | reverse complement strand
GGTATTTTTGTGGGTATTTTCGATTTTTAAAACTCGAAATATCCTGCAATTCCGCAATATTACATATTGAAAATTTATCCGTCTCGGTCGCCCTTACGATGAAAGTCGTGAGGGCTTTTTCTTTTAACGGCAATTTCCTCTGCAGGCTTTCCAGCGCAGGCAACCGACGGGAGAGAAGCGCTGCGATGCGCCCTATAGACGGACGGTCTTGCATTCCGTGCCCACATTTCCGATGCCGTAGACTCTTTTCTTTCGGTCGGCAAAAACTGCTCCTGCATCTGAGGCCGCGTTTCCTTTTCTGTCTCTCTCTTCTTCTTTTCTCCATACGTTGCGGCCGTTGAGCCGACGTTTTCGTCGTTCGGCATGATCTCTGTGTGACGTCGCGGAAATGGCGGCTTTCTGCGGCCGAGTCAGACATGAGTCCGTCTTCGCGTCCCATTCTCAGGCGAAAAGCGTGCCTTTCATCACTCCGGGGCTTTGCGTAATGTCGGCTTTTTTTGAGCCTCGGCATTCCTAGAAGTTGCGCTTTTTGGCGTTGCATGCCCGAAGCCGCCTCTTCGTCATTCATTCCTGTTTCATTTGTCGTGTTCGGATGTTTCTGATTTTTCGTCCTGCCCGGAGGGCAGAGGCGGTCGACAGCGTGTCGACGACGGGCATTTCCTGAGACGATTCTTCTTGTGAATTCATGTTACGAGAACCGGGGTCATGGGAACCGCTGTCGGTTGCGGACAGCGTATGAAAACGCAGGGCGCAGAGGCGTCGTCACAAGCCTGCCGGACAAAGGTCAGAGACCTCGGACCGGAGCGCGGCATTTTGAGAGGACGGCAGCCATGCGTTTCACTCATGGAAATGAGGGAAGGCTTTTCCCGTCGGAGAGACGGGATAAAAATGTATTGTTTCCCGCTGCCGGGAAAAAAGGGATCACATTCTCGGAAAGCCGTGCATCGCAAAAGTTCTGCCGAATGCACAATGGCGGCAAGGTGGTATGAAATTGTATCGTTCATCGAGGTGGATGAAATTATATCTAGTTGTAATTATTATATAAATAATATTGGCACCACTTTTGCAATATCGTTGTCGTCATTAAAAACTGCAGAATTTTACAGAACAGAAAAGGAGAAGATTCATGCCGGTTTTTCCTTCCTATAAAGTGGCTGCCATTCAGATGAATCCCGTTATCGGCGACAAGAAGGCCAATATGGAGCGGGCGCTCGGCGGCATCGAAGAGGCTGCGGCTCAGGGAGCGAAGCTCATCGTTCTTCCCGAGCTTTGCAATACCGGATATGTGTTTGAAAGCCGAGAGGAGGCGTTCGCCCTTGCAGAAAGCGTTCCCGACGGCGCCTGCACCGGCGCGTGGATGGACGCCGCAAAGCGTCTCGGCGTGTATGTGGCCGCGGGCATTACCGAAAGAGACGGGGATGATCTTTACAACTCCGCCGTGCTTGTCGGTCCTGACGGTTATGTCGGCACGTATCGCAAAATGCATCTTTGGGGAGATGAAAACTTGTTTTTTGAGCCGGGCAATCTCGGCATGCCGGTATTTCATACCCCTGTCGGCCGCATAGGCATCCTCATCTGCTACGACGGCTGGTTCCCCGAACTTTACAGGCTTGCCGCCATGCAGGGTGCGGATGTCGTCTGCAACTGCACCAACTGGGTTCCCATGGCAGGACAGCCTGAAAACACGCTGGCCATGGCCAATGTTCTTGCCATGGCTTCCGCCCACTGCAACAGCCTGAATGTGATTTGTGCCGACCGCTGCGGCGTGGAGAGGGAACAGCCTTTTGAAGGTCAGAGCCTCATCGTGGGGCCGGAAGGATGGATTTTGGCCGGGCCCGCCTCAAAGACGGAAGAGCAGATCCTGTATGCCGACATAAACATTAAAAAGACCCGTGAAACCAGACAGTTCAACTGTCATAACAACATCATCCGCGACCGCCGTGATGATTTTTATGATCCCATGCTCGGCACCGGCATGCCCCTTCCCCGCTGGTAGAAGAAGGGCGGTTCGCGGCAGGGCCGGTGCTCCGGCAGGAAGCGGAGCTTCGTTCCCGTCGTATTCCCGCGCTGCCTTTCGGCAGAAGAAGCAGCGGACCGGAACATGGCGGCAGGCATGACCGTTTTTCCGAAAAGCGGTGATGCGTTTTCAAAAACAGAGAAGAGCCTCAGGCAACTTCTTTTCAACGACAGGATATTGTTATGAAATTATCGCATGTTTTGTTTTCTCTCGGTATGGTGGCAATTTTCGGAGTCCCCGCATACGGTGCCGACGTGATCCGTATCGGCGTGCCCGTGGGACTTTCGGGCGCCAACAGCGTGGTGGCGCCTTCCATCGTGCAGGCCTCCGAGCTTGCCGTGGATGAAATCAACGCGGCGGGCGGCATCCTCGGCAGAAAGGTGGAACTTATCGTTGCCGACGATGCCTCCGGAGCCGTCGGCGCTCAGCAGGCCTTTGATTCGCTCATTTTCAAGAAGGGCGTGGACGTCATCATTTCCGCCGAAACCAGTGCGGCGCGCAATGCGGCGCTGCCCATCGTTTCCCGCGGACGGGTACCCTACATCTATACCAGCTTCTATGAAGGCAACTCCTGCAACAAGTGGCTGTATGTCAACGGCTGGGTTCCGGAACAGCTTTCTTCGGCCATCGTTGATTATCTGAAGAATCGGGAAAATGCGAATACATTCTTTCTGATCGGCAGCGACTACGCGTTTGGGCGCGGCGTTCTTGAATTTGCCCGCAAGTATATTGAAAGCGTGGGCGGCAAGGTCGTCGGTGAGGAGTATCTTCCCATGGACGGCAACGACTGGACGGCCATCATATCCAAGCTCCGTTCCGTTTCTCCCGATGCCCTCATCAGCTGTACGGCGGGCGGCGCGCCCAACGTGTCGCTGGGCAAGCAGCTGAAGAGTGCCGGCGTGACCGTTCCGTATGCCAACATGGCGCTGGCTGAAGGCACTGCCAAGGATATGGGCAACGTTGCCGCCGGTGTGCTGGTGTGCGGCTCCTACATGACGTCTCTCGACACTCCCGAGAACAGGAATTTTCTCTCCGCGCTGGAAAAGAAGTTCGGAGAGGACATGAAGACTCCCAACGAACTTTCCGTGCCTCAGTATGAAGCCATTTATGCCTATAAGGCGGCCGTTGAGAAGGCGGGGAGCACCAAGGGAAAGGATGTCATCAGAACTCTCGGCGAGGTTTCCGTCACCGGTCCCCGCGGCACGGTGAAGATGGACCCCGAAACTCGTCATGCGGCTTTGAACATGTATCTCAGTCAGGTGCAGGAAGACGGCTCCATGAAGATTCTTGACTCCTTCCAGAACGTCGAACCCGGTCCTCAGTGCCGTGATTGCCGCTGATCACGGATTGAAGGTCATCTGATTGGAACGGTCCCGGCAGGTTGAAGAACACGGGACCGTTTTTTACGGATTCATCATGGGTGTTTTTTGATTTTTTCATGCAGTTGCTTTTTCAGTACATGATTTTTGATTCAATATCATCTTCAATATATGGAAAACTTTGATGATTCGTCTGTTTAAATCGAGATGAATGACTTTGACAGAGGAAAACATGAAGGGCTTACATATGGTAAGTCAAGGTAACAACATGCATAACAGACAGAGGATATCATGTCCATTTGTTTTGATATACTGACGACTGCCGCATTGCTGTTCATCGTCACGTCAGGTCTGATGATGGTTTTTGGCGTCATGCAGATCGTCAATTTTTCCCACGGTGCGATCATATCGGTGGGAGGATACGTTTCGTTTGTTCTGGCACAGCTGGGAATTCCCGGCTGGTACGGATGGATTTTTGCTTTTCTCGTCGGAGCGCTGGTCGGTGCACTGATGGAAAGGCTGGTGGTCCGCCCCCTGTACAAGAGGCCTCTGGATGCCATCCTCGCCACATGGGGACTCGGCATCGTGATGATTCAGGTCATCACCATATGCTTCGGGCGCGGCATCTAGTTCGTGGACGCGCCGCTTCAGGGAACCTGGCATCTTTTGGGCACGGACTATTCCAGCTACCGTCTGGTGATGATTCCTGTGGCCTTCGTCATCTGTGCGCTGCTTGTCGCGCTGCTCAACGGCACGAGATTCGGCGTCAGAACGCGTGCGGTCATCATGAATGAGGCGCTGGCTGAAAGTCTGGGAATCAACGCGGGACTCATCCGCTTCGTCACGTTCAGCATAGGCGCAGGACTCGGTACGCTGGCGGGCATGCTCATCACGCCTCTTTCCAGCGTCGATCCCTACATGGGCGTAACCTGGCTGACCAGCGCATTCATGCTGGTCATGGTTTCAGGCCATTCCTTCATCAGTCTTTTGCTTACCTGTCTTGTGTTCAGCACGTTTCAGGTGCTGGTCAGCACATACATCAATCCTGTGCTCGGCGGCATGACCATAGCCGTGCTGGCGGCCGCCACGCTGCGCATACGTCCCAGGGGGTTCTCCCGTGACTAGCTTTTTCCTGCGAACGAAAGAGGACGAGCTCTGTTCAGCCGGCTCACCATGCCCGGGCTGGTCTGTCTGGTGCTGGTGATCGTCGGCCCCGCCGTGTTCGACATGTATATGCTGAACACGATGATCAAGGCGTTTTTCTTTGCCGTTGCCGCCATCACCGTGGATATCCTGTGGGGATACACGGGGTGTCTTACGTTCGGCCAGTCGGCGTTCTTCGGACTTGGAGCCTATGCCGCGGGGCTCGTTTCACGCATCTGGGATTTTCACCGGCATACGTGGCACTGGCTCTGGCTCTTGCCGTCTTCGGCTCCGCGCTGGTCGGGCTCTTCACGGGCTGGATATCCTTCTATCGCGGCGCGTCCTCGTTTTTTGCCTGCATCATTTCCCTGGTGCTGCCCATCGTGCTCAATCAGCTCATCCTTTCCGGCGGCAGCTTTACGGGATCGAGTTCCGGTCTGACGGGCTTCGACACGTTCGAGTTCGAGATGGAACAGTGGTACTGGATAGCCGGGGGACTCATGATGGTCTGCAGCGTTCTTTCCAGCATTTTTCTTTCCAGCGATGCCGGACGCGTTCTGGTAAGCATCCGCGACAACGAATCCCGCTGTGCCTATCTCGGGCTCAACCCGTCGGCCATAAAGATAGTCCTTCTCGGGGTGTGCGCCGCCATGGCGGGGCTTGCGGGGTTCGGCTACGGCGCGTTCAGCGGCGTCGTTGCGCCGGAACTGACGGGGTTTTCCTTCGGTACGGAAATGATCATATGGGTTGCGCTGAGCGGAAGAGGCACGCTCTGGGGGCCCATGCTGGGCACGCTCGTCATTACCGTGGCGACGGCCTATCTGAGCAGCGCCATGCCCTTCGTCTGGCAGCTTCTGCTGGGACTGGCCTTTGTGCTCGTCATCATCTTTCTGCCTCAGGGGCTTATTCCTCTGCTTGCCAGACCTTTTGCCGGACGCCGGGCATTCGTTCCCGCCCTGGCCTGCAGCGACGTCGACACGCATGACCGGCATGAGGACGGACCTGTTCTTGAGATGGTTCACGTGGAGCGCAGTTACGGCTCTCTCAGCGTGCTGAAGGACGTGACGTTTACGGGCAGACCGGGAGAGCTTATAGGCATCATCGGACCGAACGGCGCCGGAAAGACGACCCTGATGCGCTGCATGAGCGACGGCAAGGAACGTACCGGCGGGACGATCACGCTTTGCGGGCATGACATTGCAAGACAGCATCCGCAGGCCTGCGTGCGTTTCGGTCTGGGACGCAAGTTCCAGAACGCGAACATTTTTGAGACGCTTACGGTGGCGGAGTGTCTGCGCATGGCGCGCAGCGTGCTGGAACGGCCCTCGCTTTTTTGCAGGGACAAGGTGATACATCTGCCTCCGTATGCTCTGGAGGTCGTGCGGGTGACCGGTCTTGAGGCCAAGCTCGGAACGATGGCGCGGGATCTCTCGCATGGAGAGCAGCAGGCGCTTGAACTCGCCATGGTGCTTGCGCTTGAACCCAGGATCATTCTTCTTGACGAACCTACCGCGGGCCTGACCCGGGCCGAGCGCATCAGCATAGGACAGGTGTTTTCCTCTCTGGCCCACAAGTACGGACTGTGCTGTCTTCTGGTCGAGCATGACCTCGACTTCGTGAAGGAGATAGCCACGCGCATCGTCGTGCTGCATCAGGGCACCATCGTCGTGCAGGGCAGCGCCGAGGAAGTCGTCAATTCCGAACTGGTGCAGACCATTTATGCCGGGCCTTCCCGGACGGATGAGGAGGTAGCGTAATGGCGGTCGTTCTGAACGTTGAAGGCATATCCAGCGGCTATGGCGATTCCATGGTCATACGCGATCTGTCGTTTTCCCTGGGGGCCAGCGAATCCCTTGCCATTCTGGGTAAGAACGGCATGGGCAAGAGCACGCTTTTGAAGTCCATCATGGGATATCTGCCGAAAAAGCAGGGCGGCATAACGCTGCTCGGCACGGACATCACGTCCTGCAGTCCGCATAGAATAGCGTCTCTGGGCATGACCTATGCGGCACAGGAACAGGCCCTTTTCACGGAGTTGAGCGTGTACGACAATCTCAGTCTCGGCCTTGAGCACAAGAATCTGTTTCCTTTGCGCTTCAAGGAAATATTGCCTCTTTTCCCCGTGTTCGAGAACAGGTTGCATCAGCGTGCGGGCACGCTGTCCGGCGGCGAGCAGAAGATGCTTCTGGTGGCCCGTTCGCTGATGATGCATCCTGAGGTGATGCTGCTCGACGAGATTACCGAGGGGCTTCAGCCTTCGGTCATAGCGCGTCTGGCCGACGCCCTGGTATGGGAGCGCAGGCGGCACGGCACCGCCATGCTGATCATCGAGCAGAACATTCCTTTTGCCCTGAAGGTGTCGGACAGATTCATGATTCTGAAAAAGGGAGAATTCGTCGACTCCGGCAGAAGCGATGAGCCGGGGGCTGCGGACAAGGTGTTTCATCACCTTATCGTATGAAGATGCCGGGCGAGAGGGCGCAAGACCGTCAGTTGAAAATCCCTGCGGTCAGCGTTTCCGGCAGCGTGGCCGGGGCGGCTTTTCCCTTGGGAAAAGCCGCCCCGGCCTGTTTCATCTTTTAGGTCGGACGGCGCAGGCTGCTTACGGTTCGCTGATGCCGTCGTCATGCCAGATGACGGTGAGCGACTGACGGGCCCGGGTCATGCCCACATAGACCAGAGCATGGCGCTGAGGATCGGATACCGGCGACGCATGGTGAGCTTCCCATGAGGCGCGACGTCCGTTCATGGTTCCGAGCAGCGATTGCGCCCGTCCTTCGGCCATGGAGAGCGGCAGAATCAGGGTGACGTGAGCAAAGTCCATGCCCTTCATGCTGTGTATGGTGGAGATGACCACGGAATCCGTGGTGGAGTCGTAGCGCAGCTTTGCCCGGTCGTCCTCCACAGGCCACTGCGACATGAGACCTTTTGCGGCCAGCTTTTCTGCCAGAAGCGTCGAAAGTCGCGTCGTCTGACCCTTGTTTCTGTCACGGGCATAAAGAACGGCCATGTCGCCCTGACGCATGCCGAGTCTGCGCATGCGCGCAGTTTCTTCCGCCGCCAGAGCGGCGGCTTCCCGAAGGGAGGAGGCATGGAGAACCCGGGGCATTTCGCCCTGGTTGACGCCGAGTTCCTCATCGTCGACAAACGCATTTCCGCCGAGCCAGTCTTCGGCAAAGGCCATGATCTGCCGGGTGCAGCGGTAGCGCTTTTTCAGCATCGACGTCTTCATGCCGCGTATGTTCTGCCATGCCTCGGGACAACTTGAGGCGTAGAGATGCTGGTCGGCATCCATGGCAGCAAGCAGAGGAGTTTCCGGTCTGAGTATCCGTTCCACCATGCGGACCATGGCGGCGCTGAAGTCCTGAGCCTCATCCACGAACACGGCGTCCCAGAGGCCGATGACGGAAGAAAGCCCCGTCTCGAGCTCTTCCAGCGCCAGAGTCTGAATGGTTTCATAGTACTCGCCGTTCTGGCTCTCTTCTATCCGATCACCGAGAATGCGGGCGGCCAGGGCGTATACCGGCATGACTTCCACGCCTTCGGGACCGAGAGGTACGGCCCTGGCGGAGAGAAGGCGGCGTATGTACCCGGCAAGGCAGAGATTGAAGCATAAAAAGAGCACGCGACGGCATTGTCCGCGCCGGACAAGCGCGGCGGCGCGGCTTGTCAGCACCAGCGTCTTGCCGCTGCCCGCGGCTCCCTTGAGAAGTCGACGTCCCCCGGAAAGCCGGAGCGCTTCGTTCTCCTGTTCCTCATCGAGAGCGACGAGTCTTTTTTCTCCGCTTTCCCATGAAGGCGCGGGCATTTCCACGATGACCGACGAACCGAGCTTCTGCTTCACGGTGTTCAGAACGGAGGATGGCTCCCAGGCAAAGAGTGAGGGAAAGTGTTCGTTGAGAAAGCTCTGAAAGGCGTTTCCCTTGTCTGAGCTTTGCTCGATGTTTTCCAGATCGTCCTGAAAGAGCGTGGTTTCCGGCCGGGCGAGGCCGCTTATGGAGGCGTCCTGACGGAGGCGGCGCAGATAGTCGGCACGGGTGATGTTGGGAAAGATGATGCCGCAGTGCAGCGGCAGAAGGAAAAATTTTCCTCCCGGACGCTGAAACAGGCTTTTCATTCTGTTGAGGTACATGAGCGACTGCCCCAGCGGCGAGGTGCGTCGCGTCACGTCCCATCCTGTGCGGAACAGCACGGTCTGCCGGTCTGCGGAGACGACGTGATCGAGCGACCAGTCCTTGACTTCCAGCACGATGAGACCGTTTTTCGGCGCATAGACCACGAAGTCGGGAGAATCGTCTCCCAGCATGGGGTTCATCCAGCCGGTAAAGGAGGAGGGGAGCTTTTCCAGAAGATGGAAGAATCGCCGTTCGCCCGCCGTAGCGTCGGAGGGCATTCGGGAAGGGATCAGGACCGCCATGCCGAGGACTCCTTGTCGTTGGCAAGAATTTCGAGCACCCGGCCTTCCAGGGGAAGATGCAGCCAGCAGCGGCACACTCTGCCCATGGCGCGCAGAGCGCGAACATAGTCCGTCTGACGGGCGCCGTACTCTTCGATCAGGTGCTCTTTCAATTTTTCATCCGTGAACTGTTCATAATCGCCGCATTTGTGGTCGATGGCAAGACAGGGACCGGCGGTGCCGTCGCCGTGCACGACTTCGGCCAGCATGTCGAGCCGCATGCTTTCCGTGCGGAAGCGCGTTCCTTCTCGGGCCGGTTCCATGCGCCTTTCTTCCAGCGGCCATTCCGTGCGTATGACGAGTCTGTCGCCGGGATCTTTGTCGGCCCGGCTCTCGAACCATTCGTTGACGACGTCCCGCAAAGCTTCGCTCATGCTTTTGAGCGGGGACTCGGCATGATTCCACAAAGGCACGGGGCTGTTCCACAGCGTGCACAGGTGCTCAAGGCGCTTGTCCATGCGGCCGGAACGCTCTTCCTCGAGGCGCTGCTCGTCGCTCATGCCGAAGCACACGGCAAACCATCCGTGCACCATGTTGCCGAGCTGCTTTCGGCTGACGCCGGGAGCGATGCCCGAGGTGTCGACGGCTCGCCCCTTCAGTGCCGGCAGCCAGCGGCCGCGCGGAGCGTCCCTTTGCTCCGGTGCCGACATTTCGGCCGGAACGGGTCTTGGGGGAAAGAGACAGTCTTCCTGTGCCGTGTTCATGGACCGTCCGACGCGGTCTGCGGCCTCGTCGGCATTGATGCACCGGACATGAAACGTGGAGCCGAGAAGCGAAGCTTCGACTTCCATGCCGGGGGCGGCAGCTGCTGCCATGGCGTCAAGGTCGCTCCTGAGCGCTTCGTCCGTGAGAAAGGGGGCCAGCCAGGAAAGCAGGATGGCATTTTTCTGCTGGTTGAAGTCCGCCGTAAGGACAAGAACGTTTCTTGCCCGCGTCATGCCCACATAGAGCAGACGAAGAGTTTCTTCCTGCTGCCTGCGGTCCGCCTTTGCCCTGGCTGAGGCCAGAGTGTCGCAGACGGGATCCAGCGCCGAGGCTCCGCCAAAGACGTTCGGAAGCCATTCCAGAGTTCTGTTTTCCAGAGGGGTTCGCAGCGCAGCCGCGACGGGATCGTCGGTCTGCGTCTGACTGAAGGCCCGGGGCTTCCAGATGTCGCCGGCGGGCTTTTTGCCGGACAGTCCGTAGAGAACGACGACGTTGCGCTCAAGTCCCTTGGACTTGTGATAGGTCCAGACCTGTACTGCGTCTTCTCCGCCGGAGGCACGGCTGCGTTCCTCTTCCTCCAGCCAGTCGAGCCAGCCCTGAGCGGTTGCAGGAGCGTGTCTGCCGTGCATGGCGTCCTCGTATTCCCGGGCGAGGGCGCGCAGCGCTTCAAGCTCTGCCATGCAGGTTCTGCCTCTGGGGCGGGCTGCGGCCCGGCGGAAGGCGTCCGTGGCGTTCATCACCTCGTCGAGAAGCTCGGCAGGAGAGAGAAGGGCGAGTCTTTCGCGTATGCCCTCAAGCTCGGTCAGCAGGGGAATGCCGTCGGCAAGACGGCCGTTTTCTGCGGCGTCGAACCAGTCGTCTCCTTCGTGCAGACTGCGGAAAAGGCAGGCGGCGGAAAGTCTGTCGTCGGGGTACAGCGTGAGGCGGAGGGCGTTCAGGCAGAAGCGCACGTCCTGCTGTTCGAGCAGGCCTCTGCGCTCGGCGCAGGCGGATACGCCCAGCGCTTCCAGAGCGTCGGCCAGCTCGACGCATTCTTCGTTGGTGCGGCAAAGAACGGCAATGTCTCCGGCCTGCACCTTTCTCGTGTCCGAGGTGGCGCTGCTGCCGAAGTCCTTCGTGCAGGCCACGGTAAAGGCGGGATTGTCGATCATGCCGGCGATGCTTTCGGCCAGAGCGGCGATCGTTTTGGCCTTTTTTCTCTTGTCCGAATGGTCGAACAGCCAGAAGTGCAGCGACGGAATGCTGCTTTCCAGAGCTGCGCGCAGCGATTCCCGGCCTGGCTGTTCCAACAGGCTGGTGGTGTTCAGCCTTGCGTCAGGAGCGCCGAGCAGATTTTCCCGGAAGGATGCGGGCATATGCGAGAAAAAGGCTTCGACGAAGCGGCAGATGGCAGGCAGGGAACGTCGGCATACGCTGAGGGACCGCTTTTCCCACAGAGGCTCGGGCGTGCCCGCCCGCGTGAGCGCCGAATCCGCACCCCGGAATCCGTAGACGGACTGCTTGTCGTCTCCGGCGAAGACGACAAGGCAGTTGCAGCTGCCGCTTTGGAGAATGTCGCAGATAAGCTGGAAAATGCGCAGCTGTATGGGGCTCGTGTCCTGAAACTCGTCCACAAAAAGTACGCGGAATCTTCCCTTCAGCCTGTCCTTTACCGCCTTTTCGGAAAGAGCGTCGCAGGCCATGCGTTCCATGTCGGCAAAATCCACGAGACCGGCGCTTTCCTTGACGGCACGGAAGGCTTCCGTGGCTTCCGCGGCAAACTGAAACGTTCCCTGAATGAGATCCCGGACGTCGTGCTCAAACTTTTCCAGTCCGAAGACCCGGCGGCCGAGCTCGTTGAGCTGTTCGACGTACTGCTGAAGACGATGGTCCTTTGCTCCGGCCGGGCGATTGATGATGGACAGCCAGTCCTTCCATCTCATGGCGTCCACGGGCAGGGCCTTCATGAACTCCAGGTGCGCCTTTTCCTTGCCGCTGAGCTTCTTCACGCCGGCTTTTTTTTCTTCCGCTGTGAGCTTCCCCGAACGATCATAGTTTTCCTCCTTCATCTGTACGGCCCGGGCTTCGGAAAGTTCGCGCTTCATGTCGGAAAGCTCGCTCTTGTCGTCGGAAACGACAGGGGACAGCTTTCTTATCAGATTCAGAATTTTTTCAGTGGACAGGTTCCCCATGGCTCGAAGATTGTCTTCCTTGCCGTTGACGCGGGCTAGGGCGATGAGCTCCCGGCAGGTGGCAAGAAAGGCGGGGTCGGAATGTTTCCGCTTCTTTTTGGTGCTGAATCCGCCCTCGAGACGGAATTGGGAGTACAGAGCTCCGAGGTATGCATATTTTTCCAAGAGCGGAGCAATCGCCTTGTTGAAAAGTGCGCGCTCGTCCTCCTCGGCAAGCTCTTCCGCCGCGGGGGATATGCCGGCTTCCAGGGCGTATTCCTGGAGAAGACGAAGACATACGCCGTGTACCGTGCCGATGAATGATCCGTTCACCCGGTCGGCTTCGTCGTAACGCCTTTGTTCGCAAAGGGCGCGGCGTATGCGGTCCTTCAGTTCGGCGGCGGCTTTCCGCGTGAAGGTGACGGCAATGATTTCTTCGGGCCGGCACGCGTCCACGGGCATGCGGTAGGCTTCCTCCACGTCGCAGCCGAGGCAGCCGAGGTAGAATTTTTCCAGATTGTACGTCTTGCCCGTGCCTGCGTCGGCCTTGAGAACCAGGCGTTTCATGCCGTTCATGCTGTTTTTTGCCTTCACTTGGCATCCTCCTCGTCGTCTGTCACAGGCTGGTTCACGCCGCAAAGTTTCCGGTAGTCGCACCATTGGCAGGCATCCTCGTCCGGAGCGTTTTCGGCCAGGTCGAGACGTCCGTGCTCAAGCTCGCCTCGCAGTGCGTGCCAGCGCTCTTCCACGTCCTTCCAGTGCTGAGCCAGGTTTTTTTTCCCGTCGCTTGCGGCATGAATGTCGGCTTCGGGCAGAAGCAGGAACCATGCGTCGTCCAGATGCGCACAACAGGGGGCCTGCTGATTTTTCGTGCCGCTTCCGTGTTCCAGAAGATAGTGGTAGGCGGCAAGCTGCACGGGACATCCTTTCGTGGTCTGCTCCTCGTACGTCTTGCGGCGCGACCATTTCATGTCGACCACAAGACACGGCGTCTTGTCTTTTTTCCTGCCGAAAAGCAGATCATAGCGGCCGCGCAGGGCCACACCGTCAAGTTCCCCCTCAAGACTCTGTTCGGCGTTGAGAAAGACGAGTCCTTCCGCGTCGGTCCGGGCACACAGGCGGAGAAAGCTGCGCTTCAGCCGCCCCGCCATGTCTCGAAGCAGATGTTCGTGTTCCGGCAGAGCCAGGCGCGCGGCGCTTTGCGGGGCAAGACGGGAGAGCAGGTCGAACAGGACGGCGTCCGTGACTTCGGGCATGGATTCGCCGCGGCGGGCACAGTCCTGTCGTCGTTCAAGCAGGGCGGTCATGGCGGCATGGGCAAGATTTCCGCAGACAATCTGGTCGGCTGACAGCCTTGCGCCTCCCCCTTCGAGCCTGAGGACGTTCTTGAAGTACCATGCCGCAGGACAGGTCAGCAGAGATTCAAGCGACGAGGCCTGAATGCTTTCGGGCAGGGAAAGAGGCTTTCTTCTGTTTTCGTTCCATGGGGCGGCAGCCGTCGGTCGGGGCAGAGGAGAGCGTGAGTCGAGATGGAAAAAGTCTCTGGGCTTTTCTTCGACGGAACTGCCCCCGTCGGAGGAGATGCGTTTTTTGCCGGTGAGCACGCAGAAGGCGTCTTTTTCCACGAATCCGTCTTGGGGAAGCAGCGCGGCAAGGGGATGGGGCGAGCTTTTTTCGCGGCCGTGGAAGCGGGGCTCGACGGTAATGACCCTCCGGCCGAAGAGAAAGGGATTCAGCTGCGCCAGTGTCTTTGCCCGTCGCTCGGTGGCGGCGCAGCAAAGAGGTCGGCCTTGTTTCTCAAGCCAGCGCCGCTCTTCATCGCTCCATGTGGAGGACTCCCGGACAGAACTGCCGTCATCGGTGAAGTCCCACCATATGACGGTGTCCGCCGGTCCCCAGAGCTGGCCGGGATCGTTCAGCACGCACCACGGCATGGCCGGAGGACTGCCCGGGGATCGTTCGCCGCTGCCGATCACGGCATCGAGGATTTTTTCAAGCTCCGGGGCCGACAGCGTTTTCTTTCCGTCACGTGCGATATCCGAAAGTCTCCGGCAGAGCTCCGCCGTCTTCTTGAGCTCGGCAGCCGGTTGTTTTTCGGCCCATTCTGCGAGAGCTTCGGCGGCTTCGGCAAGAGCGGCCGACGGTATGCCGGGCGTTTCCGGGGTGCATCCGGCTGAGGCTTCCGGCGCAGGCAGAACGCGCCTTTGCGGGCAGAACCAGCGTATCTGCTTTGTGAGCTTTTCATCCGTGACGCCGTTTCTGAGAAAGGCGGAGCGCCAGCGTTCCGGCCAGGAGGAGAAACTGTCCGCCTCGGGGGAAAATTCCTCGAAGCGCAGGGCGTTCAGCAGTCTGCGGCGCAGTCCCCGGGAGAGCGGACTTGTCGGCAGCAGAAGAAACTGCCTGAGCGTTTCCGGCGAGAAGGGAAGAAACTGAAGGCGCAGATACAGCGGCAGAAGCTGGAGATACGGCCTGGCCGCGGATCGGGCGCGGCAGGACGTACGGGGCAGGGAGAACCGTTCAAGCGCTGCGTCGAGCTCGAAGCTGTCGTTCTTGCGCAGCATGACGGTGCGGCCGAGCGTTCCGTCGCAGAGTCGTTCCCTAAGAACGGCCGCAAGCGCTTCGGCGGCTTCAGGCAGGTTTGTGGCCGTAAGGCGGAAACATTCTCCCCTGCCGGAAAACACGGGCAGAGAGGACACGAATTCGACGCTGAGAGGACGGTCGCCGTTCGTGTCTTCATCGGTGGAGAGATCGTTCACGGTCACGCTGCTTTTCCGCAGAAGAGAGAACATTTCCTGCCAGGGCTTCTCCCAGAGCTTTTCCGGCGTGGTGAGCTCAACAAGATGCAGGCCCGATATGCCCCAGAGTGAAAGTTCCGTGAGGATGAGCCGCATTCTGTCGGCTGCTCCGGGCAGGGGAGCGGAGGCGTGCTTCTGCTCCAGCTCGTACATTTCGGCAAGGCGATGAAGTCCGGACGCGGCACATTCCCGGGCGCGTTCGGCAAGGTCGCAGGCGGATCCTTCCAGCGCACCGGAGAACTTCAGTTCGTCGCGCATGGAAAGCACGCGTCTTGCCGTGTTCCAGTCGTCCTTTTTAAAGGAAGAAGCGTAGAACGGGGCGGCGCCGTTCGGCCGTTCTTCTTCCGTTCTTCGGGCAAGAAGCTGCTGCCACGAGGCAATGCGGCGGCTTTCGTGCGTGTTCAGGCAGGGAAGCCCCATTTTTTCTTCGAGCAGACTGAGAAAGCCCGCCGGGCCGACGATGTGCACTCCGGCCGCAGTGCGGGAGGGGACTGCGGATGCCGATTCCCTTTCTGCCGCTGCCGGGCCGACCGCATCGGGCCATGCACCGCCGTCCATGTATCTGCCGAGTATCACTTTCATGCCTTTTCTCCGGGAATGCGGGGTGAACGAAAAACAATGCGTTGAGCGTAGCGCAAAGTTCGCGTCACTTCCACAGTCAAAAGGGTGCCGGTGCATGGACGCATGGACGATTCTGGAGCCTTCCCGCTTGATTTCGTGCAGAAATCACGCGATTCTTGACAAGAAAATTTTGAGGTCACGCCATGGATGATACCGCGAAATGTGTTCATGAGGGCGACGGCTCCCGCATTACGAGACTTCTGCGCATGGCGCAGGAGATACGCAGAGAACCGCATCAGACGCAGGAGGCGTTGCGCAGGAAGCTTTGCATAGGGCGCAGTCAGTACTACAAGGACAAGGCGGCCCTGGCCGACGTGGGATTCCGGTTTGAGTTTCACAAGGCAAAGGGCTTTCACATTTTGGAAGACAGGCTGACGCCCATCACCGGTCTGACGTTCAGCGACCGCCTGCTGCTCATGTTTGCTCTGGAGCATCTGGCGGCGGAGGGGGACGGCACGCTTGCGGCGCTGGCCATGGAAACGGGGCGAAAGCTGGCCGGAGGACTGGAGTCTCCCTTCAGGGAGCAGATTCAGAGCAGCTTCGATTCCTGCGTCACGCAGGGCACGTTCGGCGTGAAGCCGGAAGTGCTGGCCGCTCTTCAGCAGGCCGTGCATGAGGGAAGGCGAGTGCGCATTCTTTACACGAGAGCGCTGGACTGGACAAAAAGCTGGCGTGAGATTGATCCGAGGCGTCTCTACATACGGCGCAGAGCCATGTATATGTATGCCAGAACCGTGGACGAGACGCCGCCCGCCTGGAAGATATTCCGTCTGAACCGCATCGAGCAGGTGCGGCCCACGGGCATTTTGTGCACGTGGGACCCCATGGATGACGGAGGATTCGAGGAAAAGCAGCGGAATGCGTTTTCCGGCGTGTTCGGCGACAGGCTTTACGACGTCACGCTGCGCTTTACCGGAGGAGCCATGCGCTATGTGCTTGAGAAGACGTGGCATTCAAGTCAGAAAATTCGTCGCTCCAGCAATGAGCTCATGTTTTCCGTAAGGGTTTCCGATCCGCAGGAGGTGTTGTACTGGGCCAAGCAGTGGGGACACGAGGCTGAAGTCGTAGGCGTGGAACTTGCGGAGGAGTCTGCGGAAGAGCCCAAGTCGTGACGTTTTCCGAATGGGCGGGCCGCAGTGTCCACCATGCGGTGGAACGAGCCATCTTCCATGCTTTTTGCCTGTCCGCTTCGCTGCTATGCTCTCTTCTGAAAAGGACGCTGTCCGATGATTTCGGGAGAGCAAAGGAGCGCGCATGGTTTCGGACATTCAGATCGTGGAAGGGCAGGCCTGCCGGGAAGAAACGTTTCGTCTTCTGTGGGAGGAGCCGGAGACGCTTGCTCTGATGCGGCGGCAGAAGGAGGAATTCTGTCTTGCGGCCGTGCAGCGGAACGGGCTTGTGCTGCGGCACGTTCTGCATCAGACCCCGGCCGTCTGTCTTGCGGCCGTTCAGGAAAACGGTCTGGCACTGCAGTTCGTGCAGAAACAGAGTCTGGAAATATGTCGCGCCGCGGTCATGAGTAACGGCGAAGCCCTTGCCTTTGTGAGAAGTCAGACCCCGGAGCTTTGCGAGCTTGCAGTCAAGCAGACGGGAACGGCCCTGCGTCATGTGCTTCGTCCGACGAAGGAGCTGATCCGTCTGGCCGCATGTTCCGATAAAGGGACGGATTTCATTCCCGAGGGCGCCGATCCTGCCATGTTTCTTGACCATGCCCGATCCGCGGGGCAGGCGCTGCGGCTTCTGGATCATCCGACGGAAGAGCAGTGTCTGCGGGCGGTGACGGCGGAGCCCGATGCGCTCTCCATGCTCGAAGAGAGGGAGCAGACCGAGAGGGTCTGTCTTGCGGCCGTGCGCGGGAGCGGTGCTGCCTTGCGCCTTGTGCTTCATCAGACCCCCGCGGTGTGCCTTGCGGCCGTGCGCGAGGACGGCACGGCCCTGAGATTCGTGCGGAAGCAGACGCCGGAACTTTGTCTGGAAGCCGTGCGGAATACGGGAAACGCCCTGCAGTATGTGCTGCATCAGACGCCCAGGATTTGTCTGGAAGCCGTGCGCTCCATGGGAGAAGCGTTGCGTTTCGTCAGAGACAGGACGCCGGAAATCTGTATGGCCGCCGTGGAGACCGACGGGAATGCCATACGCTTCGTGCCCCGGCAGACGCCTGAGATGCGCCTGGCGGCCGTTCGTCAGAATGTCGAGGCGCTGCGCTGGATGGACGGTGTGGACAGGAATCTTGCCCTTGAGGCCGTGAAGGACGACGGATTCGCGCTTCAGTACGTCATGGAACAGGACGACGAAATATGCCGTGCGGCCCTCAGTCACGGCAACAGCGACGTTCTTCAGTACGTGCACCGTCAGACCATGGAACTGTGTCTCGAGGCGTTCGGAAAGGAATCCTGGGGAATGGGACTTCGCCGGGTGCGCCTGCCGCAGACGGAGCGGCTCTGCCTGAAGGCGGTGCGCGCCAGCGGGGAAAATCTCCGTTACGTTCGCCATCAGACGGAAAGGATATGTCTTTCCGCCGTGAAAAGTTCGGGAGACGCCATACGCTTTGCGGCGCATCCCTCGCGAAGGGTGCGTCTTGCCGCGCTGCGAGGCGAAGGGCTGGCCATACGGTATCTTCCGGACGCATCGGAGGAGGAAAAGGAAGCGGCCGTTCGGGAAAACGGACTGGCGCTGCAATACATCCCCGACGTTTCGGACAGGCTGGAGAAGCTGGCCATGCGGCGGCTCTGGAAAGGATGGGGGCATCCGCTTCGCTTCGTCAGAAAGCAGACGGAGGCGCTCTGTCTTGAGGCAGCAAGATGTTCGGAGGAGGCTCTTGATGCCATGCGCGACAGAGCCATGGCCCGGAGGATCGCGGAAAGGCTGGAGCGGGAAAGAACGGCGCGTGACGAAGGGATAAGCGGGGCGTCGGAACATGGAAAAGGTTGTCGGGGCGAGGACTCCATTCCGGCGTGAGAGGAAGAAAGACGGAGCGACAGAGAAAGGGGAAGGGGCTGGACCCCTTCCCCCTTGTCGTCCATGGGCGAGCCGGTCCGAGGCGTGAGCGGGCCGGCTCGTGCTGCGGCCCGGCGTCCTTTCGCTATTGCTGAGCCGCAGCCGGAGAGGAGGACGTTTTTTCAAATTCCGCGATGGGATCGTCGAATTTGTCCCACAGCCTGGAAAAATGTTCCCGCATGACGGCGCTGGTGAAGGAGCCGTGAGGTCTGTGACCGTGCCATAGGGCCTTGTCGCCCCGCCATTGGGGAAAGGCGGAGTTGACGGCTGCGGCAAGGCTGCGTTCGTCGGGATGCAGGCAGTATTCCGCGTCCATGAGCGTGTTGTCGGCAATCTGATGCCGTACGACCGGACCGTCGGCACGAAGAAACACATAGCTGTGCCTGCCGCACAGACGGGTCAGTCCGGCAAGCAGTCTTTTCATGCGGCGCTCGTGTCTTGCATGGAAGAAGGCCACGATGAGGGAGTCTTCTTCCCCGGTTCCCGCAAGCTCCAGAAACGGGACGTCCGCCAGCCACAGGAGTCCCTTCACCTGCTCATGACGAGAGCCAGTGGAGAGCATTCCCGCCATGTCGAAGGCTCCGGCCTCGCGGAAGGCGGAAGCCCACGGCGCGCCGTCCTGCCAGGCTTCGAAGCTGTCCAGCATCTTGTCCTGTGTCAGCGTGTCCAGGGCGTGGCTGTAATCCATGATCTGATGCCCGGATTCGATGTCGTGCAGCGTGGCCGCTCCCTGCCAGAATGCCCGGGTCAGTCCGGCATCGAGAACGTCGTCGCCGTTGCCGAGAAAGATGTCCCGTTTCGGAGATCGGGCCGCGTCCAGAGCTGCCGGGGTGGTTTCCAGCGTTCTTTCCCCTTCCCCGGGGCAGAAGCAGAAGCCCCGGCCGCCGCCGAAGTCCATGAACGGAAGATGCCCCTCCCTGATATGGCGGGCCTTGCGTTCTTCCCGGGCCCAGGTTTCGTTTCTCCAGGGACGGGGATCGGGGGCCTGCGCGTAGGAGAGCATGATGTCTTTGGTGAATTCCCATGTGCCTGCGTCGGCAAAGCGCGTGTTCCTGCCGAGAAACTGTGCCATCTGAACGGCAGGGAAGACGACGGGATTCCATGCGACGGCATGGATGATGGACGGATGTCGAAGGCTGAGCGCGTAAAAGCCTCCCAGCGACGAGCCCATGATGCAGACGCGGTCGTTCGTCTCATCTATGGCGTCGAGCATCTGGCGTCGCAGAGAAGCGAAGCATTCCGCAAAGGGTCTGGAATAGTCGTATTCCAGACAGATGACCTGTCTGCCGAGAAGACCGGTCAGCGCCTGCCCCGAACGGCTTTGTGCACTGCTGTTGAATCCGTGGATATAAATGAAGCGGTCCATGATCTCTCCCGCGTTGAACGTCTGCGTGAACGGGCTCCGGTTCTCCCATCATCCGGTTCCGGCCCCGGGGAAGTCGTCCATGGCGGAAAGGGCGTCCTTGAGCGCCTGGGAGCCGGATGAGAGGAATGACAGATCGGGCCTTCATGTCATGCCTGTGAGAGACAGTATCAGAAAAAGGACGGACGGGGGAGCGGGGGCAGGCACCTCGTCCACCGCAGTGTGGACGAGCGCGGCATTTTTTTCAGGAAAGCGTCGGAAGACGCACAGGTTTTTCCCGCGCAGATGAAAAGCGGCTGCCGCTGGAGCGTGGAACGGAAGAATGCTGACGGATGCAGGATCGGAACAGGTGCTGCGGGGACGAGAAAGGGCCGAATGTGCCGGACAGGACATTCGGCCCCGGAAGCGCGGGATAATCGGGCATGCGGTCTGACGTGCGGATGCGCGCGTCTGTCGGAGAAAGCGGTTCAGGTGGAACGAGCCGGGACAAGAGAAGAACGCTACCCCCAGCGGCTTGAGCGGCGCACTCTGCCTGCGGGCAGGGTGAGCAGACAGGCGGCGTCCGGCAGTTTTTCCATGAAATTCGCCGGAGAGGGCATGACGCAGAGCGCCGTGGCGAGGGCGTCGGCCTCCATGGCGGAGGAGGCAACCACCGAAGCGCCGGGCAGCGTGGCGCAGCGACCGGTGACGGGATTGATGAGGTGATTGAGTTCGCCTTTTTCCCCGAGGACGTTTTCATAGGAGCCGGACGTGGCCATGGCCTGATTTTTCAGTGTGCGCACGGCGGGGTAGTCGGTGCCTCCGTGGTATTTTTCAGGGTTTTCCACGGCCACGCGCCAGGGGAGCCCCGCCTTGTCTCCGTCGGCCACGATGTCGCCGCCGGCGTTGATGAGAAAGTCCCTGACGCCGAAGCTGCGCATGATGCGGGCCCCCTCGTCCGCGATGTAGCCTTTGGCGATGCCGTCAAGACTCATCTTCATGCCGCCGCGCCTGAAGCGTATGCCGTCGTTTTCAATGGCGACGTTCGTCATGCCGACAAGTTCCGAGGCCTCGTTCATTTCCCGCTCGTTGAGATCGGAAGAGCCTGCTTCCAGGATTTCCAGCAGGGAAAGAACGGTGGGATCAAAGAATCCGCCCGTGACGCGGTGCATGCCTGCGGCCGAACGCACGACGGCAAGCAGAGGCGCGGGAGCGTCGGAGATTCGGCCGGAGGCGTTGAGCTGACCGAGAGCCGAGGCGCCGTCAAAGCGGGTGAGGGCGGCTTCGAGCGAGGCCATGTGTTCAAAGGCTCTGCCCATGGCATCGGAGGCCTGAGTGCTTGAAACGCCGCTGGTCTTGATGGTGACGAAGGTGCCCATCATGAGCCTTGTTTCCGTCATGAGCGAAGGCGTCGCGGCGCGGGCGGCGGAAAAAGGCATGGCGGTTGCGGCGGCGGCCGCGGTCAGACAGCGGAGAAAGAAGCGTCGTGTGAACATGGAAACCTCGCAGAGGCGGCGGAAGAAGCGGTTATACGGCTTTTTGCTGTTCCTTGTTGCAGGACTCGGCCATGGCGGCAATGGCAGCCTGACCGTGCAGGCGCAGGATCTGGCGCGGACAGGCCTTGGCGCAGGCCTGACCGCAGGAGTCTCCGTATTCAAGGCAGAGCTTCTGATTGATCTGAATTCTGTTGTTTTCCATGGAAATGGCTTTGGCGGGACAGGTCTTGACGCATTTTTCGCAGTGAATGCAGCCGACCTTGCACACGTCCATGACGGCCTTGAGCTTGTCCTGCGTGGAACAGGTAATGGCCACCCGGGCGCGCTTGGGAATGAGCTGAAGCACGTTTCTCGGGCAGACTTTCGTGCATTTGCCGCAGCCTATGCACATGGATTCGTTGACCATGACGATGTAGTTTTCGACGTGCAGCGCTTCCGTTATGCATTCCTTCACGCAGTCGCCGAAGCCGAGGCAGGAGAAACCGCACTGATCCGAGCCGTGGTGCAGTGCTGCCGCCGCGGCACAGGAGGGTATGCCCTTGTAGTCGAAGCGCCTTGTTACGTGTCCGGCATTCTTGTCGCAGCGTCTGTAGGCGCACAGCGGCTCCATTTCCGTGGTCAGCTTGCCGGTCAGCGTGCCGATGGCCGAAGCCACCTTGGCCCCGCCCACCACGCAGAGATTGGGCGGAATGGAAGGATCATGGACCACGGCGTTGGCGTAGCCTTCGCAGCCGGCGTAGCCGCAGCCGCCGCAGTTGGCGCCCGGCAGGCTGTCGGTGACCTTTCCTACCATGGGGTCCTCATAGACGGCGAAAAAGCGGGAGGCGACGGCAAGAAGGGCCGCGGCAACGAAGCCGAGTCCGGTAAGAGCGAGTATCGAATAGAGAACCATGAGGACGTCCTTGTGCTGACGATGAAAACCAATCGAAACTGAAGCGGATTCCGCCTAGACCATGCCCTTGAAGGCCATGAAGGACAGGGACATGATTCCCGCCATGATGAGCGCTATGGGCGTGCCGGCCAGAGCTCGCGGCACGCGGCAGGTCTCAAGCCGTTCGCGCACGCCGGCCATGAGCAGAAGAGCAAGCAGGAAGCCCGCGCCCGTGGCAAAGGCATACAGCAGGGAGGACATGAGATCGTACTGCTCCCTCTGCACGAGGAGCGTCACGCCGAGGACGCAGCAGTTCGTGGTGATGAGGGGCAGGAAGATGCCGAGCGAAGCGTACAGCGGCGGAACGGCCTTTTTGAGGAACATTTCCACGAACTGCACGAGCGCGGCTATGATGAGGATGAAGACCAGCGTCTGGAGGTATTCCAGATGCGTGGGCACGAGCAGATATTTCTGTACGAGCCACGTGCACAGCGTGGCCATCACGGTGACGAAGATGACCGACGTGCCCATGCCGAGGGCTACGCCCTTTTCCTTGGAGCAGCCGAGATAGGGGCAGTTGCCGAGGTTCTGGGACAGCACGATGTTGTTGACGAAGATGGCGGAAATGAAAACTTCAAAGACGCTCATGGGCGTTCTCCTTGTCTTCCGGCGGGCGGTTCTCTGTTCTCATGAAGGGAAGGACGGCCGGGATGGGGTCAGTCTTTGTCGCTGCGGCCCATGGCGCAGGCGCGGCAGCCGCCGCAGGGCGAGGGGAGCTCGTCGGAGCCTTCGCGGCTCTTCTTCATGAGCTGACGGTGCGTGCCGTAGTTCATGGCGGCGAGGGTGAGCCCCAGACAGAGGAAGGCGCCGGGCGCCTCCACCATGATGGTGAAGGGCTGGAATCCGTCCCACATGACGGGATGACCGAACCAGGTGCCGGCTCCGAGTATCTCGCGGATGGAGCCGAGGAAGGTGAGCGACATGGTGAAGCCGAGTCCCATGCCCAGACCGTCGGCAATGGCGAGATGCACGGGGTTCTTGGCGGCAAAGGCTTCGGCTCGTCCGAGGATGATGCAGTTCACCACGATGAGGGGCACGAAGATGCCGAGCTGCAGATAGAGCGGGTAGGCGTAGGCCTGCATGAGCAGTTCCACGGCGACCACCAGCGTGGCGGAAATGGTGATGAAGCAGGCGATGCGCACCTTGGAGGGAATGATGTTGCGCACCATGGAAATGAGCATGTTGGACAGCGTGAGCACGAAAAGCACGGCCATGCCCATGCCTATGCCGCTCGACGCGCTCTTGGTGACGGCAAGCACCGGGCACAGGCCCAGAAGAAGCCGGAACGGAGGAAGTTCCTTCCAAAGACCCTTGGTCAGTTCCTGCATGAAGCGGTTCATGGTTCCTCCGTTATTTCCACGTCTCCAGAAGGAGAGGCTTGAGTTCCTTGTAGACGGCAACGGCACTGTCCACCGCGCCCATGACGCCCTTGGAAGAGACGGTGGCGCCGGAAACGGCGTCGATGTCTCCGCCTTCGCTTCTCAGCTTGACGGGAACGGCCTTGCCCGGGAACTGTCTGAGAAATGCGGGCTCCTTGACGCGGGTGCCCACGCCGGCAGTTTCCTTCATGCTGGTTATGCCTATGCCGGCAAGGGTGTCGTTTGCCGTGTTGAAGCCGACGACCACGCCGAGATCGCCGCCGTAGCCGCTGCCGAACTGTTCCAGCGCCACGCCGGTGAGCTTTCCCTTCTTCAGGCAGGGAAAGACGTTGACGGTTCTGCCGTCGGCAAGGGTGAAGGCGCGGCGGTCGTTGATGGGGGAGTTGTCGGCGTCTTTGAAGACGTCCAGTATGGCGGGGCCCTGAACGAAGGTGAGCGCCTGGCTTTCGATGAGGGAAGCCGTGGTCATTTTCAGGTAGGAGAGACAGAAGCCTGCCGTGCCGCAGATGAGCGACAGCACAAGAATCATCTGAACCATGCTTTTCATGCGCGAGTCCTCCCTTCACTGCTGGAAGTCCGCCTGGTCTTTCCGGGACCGGTGCCGAAGGGATGGGACCGGATGAGGGCAAACATGGGAGCAAGCAGATTGATGAGCATGACGGCAAAGGGGGCGCCGTCCGTGTAGATGCCGAAGGTACGGATGAGAAGCACGAGCACGCCTCCGGTCAGCCCGTAAAGCAGCATGGGAAGAGGCCGGTGCGGAGAGCAGGAATCTTCCGTGGCCAGGAAAAAGGCGGCCAGTACGGTGGAGCCGCTGAAAATGTGGAACAGAGGTCCGGCATTAAGCTCGGGATTCGCAAAATGGAGTATCGAAGCGGAAGCGAAGACGCCGATGAGGAAGGAGAAGGGAACTTCCCAGCGGATGATGCCTCTGAGGGCGAGATACATGCCGCCGAGAAAGAGCGCTCCCGACTGTACGGCGCCGAGCCCGCCGAGCTGCCTGCCGAGCATGAGATCGAGCAGGGGAATGTCCGCAACGGCCGCGCCTCCGAAGTACTTGGCTCTCAGAAGCGGATCGATGAGCGTGGTTTGCAGCAGAGAGGCGTTCGGGTCCATGTAGAGAGGAAAGGACACGAATACCAGAGCCCAGCCCACAAGCGTGGCGTTGACCTGATTGGCCCCGTAGCCCCCGAAGGCCATGCGGCCTATGCCCATGGCGCAGACCGAGGCTATGATGACGAGCCACCATGGGGCGGATGCCGGAAGCAGAAAGGCCAGAAGAAGGCCGGTGATGGCGGCGGTGCCGTTGTTCTGGCTGAGCTTCTGCTTCATGAGGATTTGACAGACGGCTTCGGTCACGATGGCGGTCACCACGGAAAGGGCCATGACGCGTGCCGCGGGCACGCCCCACTGGATCAGACTCAGAATGACGGCCGGGGTGAGGGCAAGAAGCGTGTGAATGCTGTTTTTGCGTATGGTGCGCCCGCAGTGCCAGAAGGGGGGCGTGCTGATGGCAAGAAGAATGTCGTTGTTGGAATTGCTCATGTCTGTTCTCTCTGATGTGCTCGCGGTATGCATGGATGTACGACGGGACCGTGCCTATCCCTTGCCGACCGGCTCTACGGGAGTGAGATGCGAGAGACGCTCCTCTTCCTCGAGCCTCTTGACGGCAAGGCGTATGTACTGGAGTACGGGGCGTCGCGCGATGCACACGTAGCCGCAGAGCCCGCAGTCGATGCAGAGCCGGAAGTTTTCCTTCCGGGACATGTTGTATTTGCCGAATTCCGCGTAGCGGCTGAGCATGCGCGGGTCGATGCGCGTGGGACATATCTGGATGCACGCGCCGCAGTTGATGCAGGGGCTGTCGCCTTCGATGGGCGGCACTTCCCCGGCATTGACCACGAAGAAGCCGTAGGCACCCTTGGTGATGCTTCGGTCGAGTCTGTCGAGGCTTTCGCCGCGAAGCGGGCCGCCGCGCAGAATGGTGTCGCCGCTTTTCAGGGAAATGTTGGAAAATTCCAGAAGCTCGCCCACGAGGCTGCCGTTCTTGACGATGTAGTTGGCCCACTCCGTGGCCGTTCCTATGGTGATCACCGTCTCCATGAGGGGAAGTCCCGTCGTGCCCGTGCGTCCGAGGCTCCACACGTTGTGCAGGCCTACGGCCGCGACGTCCGGCGGGGCTTCTTCGCCCGTGACTTCCTTGATGAGCAGCTCGTTCACGCTGTTGGGATAGGTGGGGTCGACTTCCACGGTCTTTATGCCGGAGAAGCGGGCGGTACATCCCGTGGGAACGGCCAGCATGATTTCTTCGGCACGGTGCATCCTGCGTTGCAGCTCGAGTCCCGTACGGATCTCGTCGGCGCTTTCGGTGAGCATGGGTTCCGCCCAGCGCACGCCCGGCTCGGGGTTGAGGGCGTTGACGATGAGCGTTTTCGTCCGACGTCCCAGAGAGCGGGTGTTCACGCCCATCTTCTTGACCGTGTGCACCAGCTCTTCGCCCTCCTGGCCGCTTTTGAGAAGGTCCACGGCTTCAGGCGGATCGGGAAAGATGCCCGGCTCGGCCTGCGAAGGGTCCACGGCGTCCACGAACACGCTGCGGGCGTTGACTTCGGTGATCACCCCGTAGATGGGAGAATGCAGATCGCCCTTTTCCAGAGACGGGTGCTCGGCAAGAAGCATGCCGGGATACACCATGGTTTTTTTCTTGACTCCCGCAACCATGGAAAAGCCTTCACGATTGAGGCGTATTCTCTTGGGGGCGGGACCTGTGCCGAACGGCCTGTGCTCGTTGTAGACAAGACGGAACCGAGGGTCCTTGATCATTCGGAAATATTGCTTCATGGCTGTTCCCCGTCGCTATTTCGTATGGCATTGCGCGCAGTTGTCCACAGGGCCGCCCTGCTTTTCATGGCAGCTTATGCACAGGCCGTGATAGGCCGCCATGACGCCGGGAACGAGTCTCGAGGATTCCGTGTCGTGGCAGGTCGCACAGGGGATGAGCGCGCTCTTGGGGAGCCTGCCCTGTTTCTGCACGTCGCGCGAGGCCGTGGCCGTGTGGCAGCTTGAGCATGAGGTCATGTCGCCTTCGGCAAAGGCTTCTTCATGGCAGCTGGCGCAGCGCGTGTGCACGGCGTTTTTCAGAGAGAGAATGGGGCCCATGTCCGTCTTGCGGTCATGACAGTTCGCGCAGTTCTGAGGCGTGGCCTCTATCTGCGGACCATGATGACAGGCCTGACAGTCGATGTTCAGATCCCTGGTGTGCCTGGAGTGTCCCCACTTCTTGTGGGAGAGCGTCATGTGATGGCACGTCGCACAGGTGGACTGGTCCATCGTGACGGAATGTCCCTTGAAGGAGGCGTCGAATTCCAGCCCGTGACAGGTCCGGCAGCTCTGGCCGGCCTGCCCGGCCGCAAGTGCGTCATGGTGGCAGACCTGGCAGTCTATGCCGAGCTTGTCCGCGTGAGACGCATGGTCGAAGACTACGCGTCCGGCCGTGTTGTTCATCAGGATTCTGTTGGGAAGAGGCTCGGATTTTTCCGGCAGCAGATATCCCCCCACAGCAAGAATCAGCAGAGCACCAGTCAGGATATATGTTACGTTACGCAATGTCTTCTCCCCCTGATTTAGCTTTTTTCATATAATATGTTTCAGGGGATGAGAAGAGGCAAAGATATAAAATTCACGTGAGATTGCTTGCTTTATCAGTATGTTTTCGGGAGCGTCCTCGGCGGACGTGACAAATGAGACAACAGTCTGGATGATAATTTTTATGTTTAATTTCAAATGGTTGATTGCATAATGCGCGGACATTTCAGAGGAGTGTCGAAAAGAGAATGACGAAAAGGGGGCTTCGGAAAGGTCTGCGGAGGAATTCGGAAGAAGGTGCCGGCGCCGCCGGCAAGAGCGCGGAGCCGGACAAAGGGAAAGTATGTTATTATATAATATATTGATATAAATGTATTTATTTTTCAGTCTTGACAAAGACGGGCACTTTTGGATAAGTGAAAAAATTTTTTTGTCGAAACGGCGGAGAGCGGCGGAACGGTGTGGGAAAAAGACGGACCCTGCAGAACCCGGCCGGAACGTTCGCCCCGGAAGGAGAAAGACGGGACTCGATTTTTTCTTTTGTCTCTGGCATGGTCGGCGCAAAGGAGAAAGCATGAAAAAACTGATGATAGCATCCGACATTCACGGCTCCGCACGCTGGTGCGGCAGACTTATGGAATGTTTTGAGCGGGAGGGCGCAGACAGGCTGCTCCTTCTCGGCGACATCCTCTATCACGGTCCCCGCAACGATCTGCCTGAGGAATATGCGCCCAAAAAGGTCATGGCCATGCTCAATGCCGTGCGCGACAGAATTCTTTGCGTGCGCGGCAACTGCGACGGGGAAGTGGATCAGATGGTGCTCGAGTTTCCTATCATGGCGGACTACGCGTTTATTTCTCTCGAGAATGCGGACGTCTACGCCACGCACGGACATCATTATAATGAAAAGACTCCTCCGCCTTTTCCCAAAGGCAGCATTCTGCTTTACGGGCATACCCATGTTCCCGTGTGCAACAGGCATGACGGTTTTGTCGCCATGAATCCCGGCTCCGTGTCCATTCCCAAGGAAGGCAGCGCGCACGGCTTCATGGTATGGGAAAACGGCGCGTTCAGCTGGAAGAATCTGGAAGACGGTTCGACATACCGGCAGGAAACGATTTAGAGCGTTTCGCAACGTGCGGAACCTTCCGGACCGGGCATGCACGTGCGGACGCAGTGAAGTTTGCCTTCCGCTCGGCGGCCTCGCGCCTGCGTGCGATGCCCGAAGAGCATGGAGGTCCCTTCGTTCTGGAAACGTTGCCGCCCTTATGGGGCCGGTGCAGGAAAGCGCGTCGTGTTTCTTGTGGGAATGCGGCGCGCTTTCCTGCGTTCATGTTGCCGGTCCGTAAGCCTCCGGACCCTCGGGAGCCCTTCGCACCGGCCGGATTTCGTCGATGAGGCCTGCTCGTCCGTCGTTACTCCTGCGGGAGTTCGTCGCCGCAGAGAAAGGCGAGCAGAGGTTCGCGTTCGGCCCCGGAAAACCAGCTTTCCACAGGAACGTCGGAGAGCGCCTGTCGCAGGGAGGCGGCGTCGGCGCGAAGTCCGGCAAGAGCTGCTTCCAGTTCCCTGATGTCGCGCAGGGAAAAGAAGTCACCGAACAGACGAAAGCTCGCAATGACGCCGTTTCTGACCTCGAGCAGGCATTCCAGCCGTCCCCAGGAAAAGCGGTGCCGTCGTTTTTCCGTGAAGCGGGGGGACTGGCCCCAGTTCCATTCCCAGCTCCGATAGCGGGAAGCGGCGAGTTCCTCGGCCTTTTCCCGAAGATGCGGGGCGAGCGGACGTTCTTCCTGTGCGCAGCGGCGCGTCATGGCGCTGATGACCATGTCCATGCATGCTTCACGGGACAGGCCGTCGGGCAGAAACTCTCGAAGATTGGCCACTCTGGCTTTGTGAGATGCCACGCCCTTGGAGCGGAATTTTTCCGGATCCACGGCAAGAGCTCCGGCAAGAGCCGAGGTGTCCACGTCCACCAGCACGCAGCCGTGGTGAAGCATGCGCTGTCCCGCGCGTCGCTGCGCCGTGCCCGCCACCTTGCGTCCGTCCACGGTGATGTCGTTGCGGCTCGTGTACTCGGCGTTTATGCCGAGGTCTCTCAGCGCCGCCACCATGGGCCGCATGAATTCCTCAAAGCCGGAAATGCGGTTTTTCTCTACCCACGTGAGGAAGGAAAAGTTGACGTTGCCGAGATCTTGATAGACGGCTCCTCCGCCCGTGGGACGGCGGACCACGTGTATGCCGTGTTCCCGGCAGTAGACGGCATTGACTTCTTCAGCGGTGTTCTGATGGCAGCCTATGATGACGGACGGTTCGTTGCGCCAGATGAGAAAGATGCCGGGATTCTCGGGAGAAAGCGTGTTGAAGAGGGTTTCTTCCAGAGCAAGGTTGAAGGCAGGATCGGTACTTTCCATGCGAAGGGCGTACATGATGACTCCTTTGAGCGTTTTTGTCAGGTGAGAAAAAGGAGCCTCCATGACGTACGCGGAAGAGGTCTGCGTGCAGGCATGGATACCGCGCTTTTTCGCGGGGCGGAATCCTGACGTTCTGAACTTGTCCGCCGGACGGGTCGACTATACGGAGCGGCGGGAATGCGCGCAAGGGGGCGCTTGCTCTTGAGTCGGCCTCGTGGCAGTATGCCGCCAGAAGAACGTCATTCGTTTTTTCAATTTTTACAGACACGAGGAATCCATGGAGCAGCTTTCGTTATTCGACGGTTCCGCGCACAACGGGCATGACCGCGCCGCAGCCCGGGCGGCAAGGCTTCGTCGCGAGATCGAGCGTCACAACCGGCTCTACCATCAGCTTGACGCTCCTGAAATTACGGACGAGGCCTACGATGCGCTCTATCGTGAACTCGTGGATCTGGAGGAGCGTTTTCCCGACCTGAAAACGCTGGACTCCCCGACGCGTCGCGTGGGCGGAGCCGTGCTTCCCTATCTGGAAACCCGTCCGCACCGGGAAAGAATGTACGGACTGGACAACGTTTTTTCCGTCGAGGAATGGGATGGATTCGTTCAGAAGGCGGCACGGGCGCTGCCCGAGGCCGGACCGGACGTCATGGCGGCGTGGTGGGCCGATCCCAAGCTGGACGGGCTGGCCTGCGAGCTTGCCTATGAGAACGGCGTGATGGTGCAGGCGCTCACCCGGGGCGACGGCGAAGTGGGCGAAGTGGTGACCGAGGCCATGCGCACGGTGCGCAATCTGCCGCTCAGACTTCAGGGCAACGGGCCTTTTCCCCGGCGCATAGAAATTCGCGGCGAAGTGCTCATGTTCCGCAAGGAATTCGAGGAGCTGAACAGGCGTCAGACCGAGCTTGGACAGAAGCGCTTTGCCAATCCCCGCAATGCCGCGGCGGGTTCCCTGCGGCAGCTCGACACCAATGTCACGGCAAGCCGGAAGCTGCGTTTTCTTGCCTACAGTCTCGGCGAAGTGGACGCGCCGGGCATGAAGGACTGGGACACGCACTCTTCGCTCATGGCGTCTCTGAAAGCCTGGGGCTTCGACACGCCGCCGGAAGGGCGTCTCTGCCGCAATGTGGATGAAGCGCAGAAATATTATGAACATCTGGAAGCCATACGCGACGATCTGCCCTTTGAAATAGACGGCGTGGTCTACAAGCTGGACAACAGGGAGGCTCAGGCTGCGCTCGGCTTCACGGCAAGGGCTCCGCGCTTTGCCGTGGCGTGGAAGTTCACTTCTCGAAAGGCGGAAACGCGACTCAGAAAGATAGCCATACAGGTGGGGCGGACGGGCGTGCTCACCCCGGTGGCGGAACTTGATCCCGTAAGTCTCGGCGGGGTTGTCGTAAGCCGGGCCACGCTGCACAACGAAGATGAAATACGTCGTCTCGATCTGCGCGAGAACGACATGGTCATCATTCAGCGCGCCGGGGACGTCATTCCCGACGTCATGGGCCCGGTGCTCGAAAAGCGTCCCGAAGGCCTCGAACCCTTTGTCTTTCCCCATGTGTGCCCGGTGTGCGGTTCTCCGGCAAGACGCCTGGAGGGAGAGGCGGCCTGGCGCTGCCTGAACATGGCCTGTCCTGCTGTCATCATGCGCAGCATCGTGCATTTCGTCTCCAAGGCCGGGCTCGACGTGGACGGCGTGGGAGCGAAATGGGTGGAGGCGCTCATAGCATCGGGAAGAGTGAAGAGTCCGGCGGATCTGTTCACCGTGACGAAGGAAGAGCTCATGAGCTATGAGCGCATGGGCGAGGTTTCTGCGGGCAATTTTGTGAACGCACTCGAAGAGGCAAAGCACAATGCCTCGCTGACGCGTTTCATTGCCGCGCTCGGCATACGGCAGGTGGGCGAACAGACCGCCCGCACGCTCTCCGAACATTTTCACGACATGGACGAGCTGGAAAAGGCGGGCGTTGAGGAACTCATGAGTCTGCCCGACATAGGTCCCGAGGTGGCGGGCAGCATACGCGCCTTTTTTGAGACCGAGTCGAACCGAAAACTTCTGGAGCGTTTCAGGGCCATGGGACTGTGGCCGAAGGGCGGCCGCAGAGAGGAGACGGGCGGAGCGCTTTCGGGCCGCAAGGTTCTTTTCACGGGCACGCTTTCCCGTCCGCGCGACGAGTACCGCAGGCTGGCTGAAGCGGCCGGAGCCAACGTGGCTTCGGGAGTGTCGAAGACGCTGGATTATCTCATTGTCGGGGAGAATCCCGGATCGAAGCTGGACAAGGCGAGAACTCTCGGCATCACCGTTCTGGATGAGGAAGGATTCCTTGCTCTGCTGCATGACGACGGCGAAAAATGAATGATGTCGACTTTTGAAAAAGCGTGACGCCGCACTTGCGTGCCGGGGGCTTATTGGCTATGATGGGCCAGATTTTTTTCAGTGTCCTCCCATGGACGGAAGATGTATGGCAGTTGCCGGGGCCACATCCGTGTGCCGGGCTTATGTATCATATGGCCGTGAGGAGATGCGCTGATGAGCGTTTACTTGATCAGGAGATTATGATGAAAACCAGCTCTCGCAATGCCTACCCTGGTAAAATCACTGCTGTTATTCCCGGAAGCCTCAGCGACGAGGTCGAGCTCACGCTGGAAACCGGCGAGAAAATCTACGGTCAGATTTCTCACGCCAGCTTCCAGAATCTTTCCCTTGCAGAAGGCAAGGAAGCGGTCGCTCTCGTCAAGGCCACGGAAATCATGCTCGTTGCCGATGACAATGATTATGAATTTTCCTGCCGCAACCAGTTCACCGGCAAGGTCGTCAAGCTTGTGCGCGGCTTCGTCAACGGCGAAGTGCTCATCCAGACTCCCAGCGGCATGGAAATCAACGCCACCGTTTCTCTGGAAGGCGTGAACCGTCTGCGCCTCGAACGCGGCTGCACCGTCGTGGCCATGTTCAAGTCTCCCAACGTGCTGATGGCCGTCAAGAAGTAAGCGTTATTTCGGACGCCGTCCGTGGCGGAAGAAAGTCCGACCGGGACTTGTTCCGTTAGGGAAATGTTTTGCAGGACATGGAGAGGATATGCCCATGGGCATCCTTTCCATGTCCTGTTTTGTTTTTTTGTTTGGAAGCTCCGGCAAGAAGAGAGGGCTCACAGAACTCCTCCGGACGCTGTCGGCGTTGTTTTTTTTGCATGAAACGGGGAACGAGCGGAGGGAGGCTGGCGTGCAGCGTGGAAACGGACGGAAGTTGCGGCCCGGAGCACGGAGCGGTACAGACTTCCGACGATCGGAACGGGGAATTATTTTTTTCTGAAGCGCAGCAGAAGAACCGAAGTCAGCATGAGGGCATAGCCGAGCAGTTCGCTTGATTCTTCTATGGCATTTTTTGCCGCGCGCCATTCTCCGCCGGGCAGAAGGGTTTTCCAGAGCACGCTCATGCCGAACAGCCGGGAGTAGGTCAGAACGATGACGATGCCCGTGAGAAAGAGAGGGAAATGACGCCATCGGATGAAAACGGCCAGAGAGGAAATCGTTTCGCGCAGGCGGACGGCCGCGCAGGTCAGACAGCCGAAGGCCAGGATGAGGGCGGGCCATTTCCAGAAGCCGTGGGAAATCATGTCGAGAAAGTAGTCCTGTTCCCGTATGAGCATGCAGCCGGTGAGCCCGCCTGCCAGGATGAGCGCGTTGCGCATGTCGGGACAGCGGACGGCTTCACGAAAAAGAAAGAGGGTGCATAGAGAAAGCAGAAGCGTTTGAATGAGCTCAGTAGGGCCGACTTCACTGAAGGGATTGTCGCAGCGTGAGTCCCATACAAAGATTAAGAACAGTACGGCGATGGTCGCGCCCAGCATGAAAAGCAGTTTAAGAGCGCTCGTTATGGTTTTGATGTCGGACAGAACTGCGTCTTGCAATGCGGAAAAGCGGATATTCATGGCTGCCACATGGGTTGAGCCGTCGGCTTCTTTGCAAGCGGACGACCGTTGCCCTCCGAAGAGGGAGAAGATCCATGATATCACTCATCGGGGAAGGAGTTGTCAAGCGTTCATACGGTTAAAGCGGCAGATTTTGCATGATGATGAGATTTTTTTGAAAGAAAATCCGCCGCTCCGTTGCAGGAGGAGCGGCGGATGATGCTCAGAATTTTTTTGCTGCAGCCAGCCGTTGTATGGCCAGCGGAAGAACGATGCCGACGATGCAGGTCACTCCGGCAAGAAGCACCATGCCGTCCAGTGCCGGAGGGAGAGCCGGAAGCGTGCCGTCGTGCCATGGCCATACCGTGCGCAGAGAACCGGCCATGAAGCCGATGAGAACGGCGTTCGTCTGCGAGAGATAACGGCGGAAGCAGGCGGAAAGCACGCGGCTGAAGCTCATGAGACCGCACAGTCCGCCCGCAATGAAGGTAAGCAGCACCGCCATGTCGAGGTGCACCACGGCGGAAAGAATGTAGGCATACTGCCCCATGACCACCAGCATGAAGGAACCGGAAATGCCGGGCAGAATCATGGCGCACAGAGCGATGAAGCCCGCAATGAAGATGCGGGGAAGATCGTGGGAAGCCGTCATGGCTTCCGCCCCGGTGACGAACCATGCTGCGACGGCTCCGGCGGCGAGCAGGGCAATGCCTGAAGCCGGCATGCGCTGGCCCCGCATCATGAGCAGTATGGATGAAATGATGAGGCCGAAAAAGAAGGCCCACAGCGCCTGCGGCCATGCGTGAAGCAGGTACAGCGTAAGACGCGCAAGGCTGAAAATGGACGTGCCTATGCCCAGAAGAAGCGGCAACAGAAAGCCCCACGGAATGCCGGCGAAGGCGGCCTTCCAGCGACCGGTGAAAAGCAGCCGGAAGAACGTGGCGTCAAAGGCCTTGATGCCGTTCAGAAGCTGGTCGTAGATGCCGGTGATGAAGGCTATGGTGCCGCCGGAGACGCCGGGAACCACATCGGCGGCTCCCATGGCCAGTCCGCAGAGAAGGTAGCGCAGCTTTTCTCTCATGCCTTTTCCCCCTTCACCATGCGCACGCGCAGAGGGCGCCGGGCCGGTATGCGGCGATAGTTGACGGTAGGAACGCCCACCATGAGGCCGGCCAGAGGCCTGAGTCCCGGTTTCGTCCCCATGGCCTCGCATACGCCGGCATCGAGCGCGGCGGCGCGCATGACGTATCCGGCCCAGCAGCCGCCGAGACCCATGGTCGGCAGAAGAAGATCGAGCATGGAAACGGCAATGGAGCAGTTGACGATGTCGAGATCGTATTCTCCGCTGGCGCAGGCGAACACGGCGCAGGGAGCTCCCCGGAAAATGGGATCGGCGCCGCTTTCATGGGCACGAACCAGTCCGGCAAGCCGCTTGTCCTGCCGGAAGAGGTTTATGACGCGATCGGCCACCTTGCGGAGCGTGTCCCTGCCTTCCAGCACCAGCCAGCTCACGTTTTCCAGGTTCTTTCCCGTGGGAGCGTATCGGGCCGTGTCCAGAGCCTGAAGCAGCGTCTGTTCCGGGACGGCGGCTTCCTTGAATTCCCGGATGGAACGGCGGCTTTTAATGAGAGCCGTCAGAGCTGCCGTGTCGGGCAGGGGAGAAAGGTGCGGCAGCGTGTCGGGATCGACGTCGTCGAGCCGTACGGCGGCCGAGGGACAGGCGGCGGCACAGTGACCGCAGTGCATGCAGTATTCTTCATGATGGATGCTGATGCCTCCGCTCGTGACGTGGAAGCAGTGAAGAGGGCAGACCCGGGCGCAGAGCCCGCAGCGGACACAACGGCTATTGTCTATGCGTATCATGGCTTTTCCTGGAGGTATGTGCTAAGGAATGTCCGTGCAGCATAGAGGAAAATGCCGGAAAGGGGAAGCGTTCCCCGGCGGTTTTTGCGCGAAGGCTTCCGCCCGGCTTTTGTCTTGTTTTCTGGTCTTACTGCTGCGCTCTGTCCGGGGATCAGGTGCGGCGGACGGGCTCGGCCGACATTTCGCCGTTTGTGCCTCGCCTTCTGTAAAAGGAAAAAGGGATCATGGAATCGTTGACTCTGGTCGTGTTCGGCGCGCTGTTCGCCGTGCTGGGCTTTGTATGGGCGCTTTGCTGTGCCGTGCATGCGCTCCTTCATAAAAAGGATCCTCAGTCGGCGCTTGCCTGGGTGGCCAGCGTCATGCTGCTGCCTTTTCTGGGAAGTCTGGCCTATTCTCTGTTCGGCATCAGCCGGGCCGACAGCCTTGCAGGGCGCCTTCTTGACGAGGCTTCACGAAGGCAGGATTCCTCGGATCGCGTGCTGGATCGTCGCCTGAATGCGGAGGAAGATGTCAATCTCCCCGGGGATTGGGAGGCATTGCGCGTAGGAAGGGCCATCACCGGCCGGCCCATGATGCGCGGCAACAGGCTGGAACTTCTGAAAAACGGCGAAGAGGCCTATCCGGCCATGCTGGATGCCATACGCCGGGCCCGGCACATGGTATGCCTTTCCACCTATATATTCAAAGGCGACGAGACGGGACGCGCCTTTGCCGAGGCCCTCGGCGAGGCGGCGGAGCGGGGCGTCGACGTCAGGCTCATTGTGGACGGATTCGGCGGCATGATCTATTCCCTGCGCAAGCCCTGGCGCAGGCTCGCCGCACGAGGGGTGAAGGTACAGATGTTTTTGCCTCCCCGTCTGTGGCCTCCCATGTTCGCCATCAATCTGCGCACGCATCGAAAGGTGCTGGCCTGTGACGGCAATGTCGCCTTTACCGGCGGCATGAACATAGGCGACCATCATCTTGTGTCCCTGCCGAAGCGAGGCCGCGTGCAGGATATCCATTTTCGCTGCACCGGGCCCGTGGCGGCCAGACTTCAGGAAGCCTTTCTCATGGACTGGGCCTTTGTTTCCAAGCTGCCCACGCCTCCTTCCGGCGTGGAGCCGGAGGAAGCCGGGAATTCCCATTGCCGGCTGGTGTTCGACGGACTTGGAAGGCAGCGGGAAAACATTCATCAGCTTTTGTGCGGGGTGATATCTTCCGCAAGGCATCGCGTGACCATATTCACGCCGTACTTCATTCCTCCCCGTGAGCTGTCGGGGACGCTTGTTGCCGCCGTGCAGCGCGGCGTGCGCGTGGACATCATCCTGCCTGCCAAAAACAACCTTTTCTATGTGCATCATGCCTCCCGTCGCTATCAGCGGCAGCTTGCGGGCATGGGAGTACGCATCTGGTATCAGCCGCCGCCGTTTGCTCATACCAAGCTTCTTCTGGTGGATGACTGGTATGCCCTGTTCGGGTCGGCCAACCTTGATCCGCGCAGTCTTTTTCTTAACTTTGAGCTCAATGTGGAGGCTGCGGACCCTGAGTTTCAAAAGGAGCTTTCCTCCTATGCAGACGAGATACTTTCGCGTTCCCGCAGAATGACTCCGCAGGATTATGAAAGAATGAGTCTTGCCTCATGTCTTTTTGATTCCGTCTGCTGGCTGATGAGTCCCTATATCTGAGCTCGGGAAACATAACGAAACAATATGAAAGACTTTTCCTGTTGACTTCACAGACGAATCACGTATCTGTGTATCATACGATACCCGAAGCTTTTCAAGGAGTTTTTCATGTCGCTGTTTGATATCCTGAATTCCTCAGAACTCAAGTCTGCACTCGGTACCTTTGCGGATAAGGCCAGAAACGCCGCGTCCGACGCAACGAGCCAGGCGCCCGGCGGCCTGGGAGGTCTGCTTGGAGCCGGAGCGCTCGGCGCGCTGATCGGCGGATTCGTTTCCAAAAGCGTGCTGAAGGACGCCGCGCTTGTCGGCGCGGGGGCCGTTGCCTGGAACTTTTATCAGAAATGGAGTCAGGGCAGAGAGCAGAGCCGGAGCGAGCATGGCGGTGGAGAGAGAACCTCGGCGCTGCCTTCCGTTTCTGCGGGAGCCTCCGTGGCGGCAACCCCTGACGCCACGGCCATGCTCATGCTTCGCGCCATGGTCTATACGGCGAGGGCGGACGGCCATGTCGACGCCACGGAGCAGGGACGCATTCTCAGGCTTGTTGAACAGATGTTTCCCGGACAGAGCATGACCGCCGTCATGAATGCTCTGATGACCGAACCCATTGATCCGTCAAGGCTGGCGGCGGAGGTCCGCTCGCCCGAACAGGCAGAGGATCTGTATCGGCTTTCCTGCCTTATCGTGGACGTGGATCATTTCATGGAAAAAAGCTATCTCGACGGGCTGGCCCGTGCCTTGCATCTTTCCGAGGCGCGCAGGGCGACGCTTGAACAGGAAGTCTCGCAGGCCAGACAGCAGTTACTGCCCGGATAACGGATGAAACAAACAAAGGGAACGACATGTCGTTCCCTTTGTTTTTCGTCGTTAGAGTCCGGCGTTCTTCCGACACAGAAGGTGTGGACTGAGAAGAGGGGACTGCCACGGGGGGAGGACGGCGGCAGGAGAGACGCCGCTCTTGATGAAGGCCAGGAAAAGAGTCTTTGGGGGCGGAACGTTTTGCCGCGCTGACGTGGCGGCGGACAAGGACGATGCGCGTGCTGCCGGTCGGTCGCGGGACGTCGGACCCGGAGCAACGGCGGAAGATGACAAAGCGCCCCTGAGACTCACGGCAAGCTCAGGGGCGCTTCTGTTTTTCCATGTCGGATTACTTCATGGAACGATACTTCAGGTAATGCTTGAATGCCCGATGCAGGTTGTGAAGGCGATGGAGCAGACTGTAATGCGTTTCGACGCCGGAAGCATTGAGATAGCTGACGGCTTCTTTTTCGGACAGGTTATTCATCATCTTGTTGACGTAGAAGGAGTCCCAGTCTGCCAGGAAGTGACGTTCAACGCCTTCCTCTCTGGCGATGGCGTCCAGTATGCCGCAGTAGATTTCCCGTCCCTTCCGCATTTTTGCTATGGTTCGGCTCCGTATTTCCTGAGGCGTGATGGGAAGAGCCATGGCCTTTTTCACCGCTTCGGCGATGGCGTCGGGATCAGGATCGGCCCATATGACGTAGTCCTTGTCGAACATGGCGTCGCGGCCTCCGATATTGGGTGTCGTGACCACGGGCAGACCGCAGAGCAGGTATTCAACCGCGGCAAAGCATGCGCCTTCCTGAGCAGAGGCAATGATGCCGCATCGGCTGGCGGAGAGCATTTCGCAGATTTTGTCGTTGTCGAACCACTGCCATGCTTTTCCGTCGAACTGCGGACAGATGAGATTGGGACACGCGGCGCTCTCTCCTCCAGCATGGGGGAGAATGAGCTTTTCGTATTCATAGTCGGAAGGATCGAGGAAGTAGGTGAGCAGGGCGCAGTTTTCCACCCTGCTCAACAGTTCCAGTCGCTTATATGGCGCCATGCGTGAATTGGAGATGGCGTCATACTTTTTTTCCACCTGCCGTATCGTGTAGCAGCGCTCGTCAATGAGACAGTTCTGGTTGCACAGTTCGGAACGAACGCCGTGAGCTCGAAGCAGTTCAAGTTCTTCCGGTTCGTTTGCCAGCACGGTCACTATGATCCACGGATACTGTCTGGCATATTTATGATATTCCTCAGCAAGTCGTTCGATCTTTTTCTGCGGGCGTATGGACATATTAATGGTAAGAACAATGTGAATGTTCTTGCCCTTTCGTATGTAGGGAGCCAGCTGCTTTACGGGCGTGTAGATATGACCGAAATTATAGCTGTGGAATATAAGAGGATCCTGTGAGACCTTGCACAGTGTAGGCATCACTTCCTCCTGAAGGTTAGACAGTGAACAGAAAGCCTACACGTTGAAGAGGAAGTTCATCATGTCGCCGTCCTTGACGACATAGTCCTTGCCTTCCACTCGGAGCACGCCGGCGGAGCGGCAGGCCGCTTCGGACTTGTACTTCATGTAGTCTTCGTAGCTGATGACTTCGGCGCGGATGAAGCCTTTTTCAAAGTCGGTATGGATGACGCCTGCAGCCTGCGGAGCCTTCCAGCCCTGGCGGAACGTCCAGGCACGCACTTCCTTGGGACCGGCGGTAAGGAAGCTGGCAAGCCCGAGGGTGTGGTAGCCCATGCGGATGATGTTCTCAAGGCCGCTCTCCTTGATGCCGTAGGATTCCAGCATTTCCGCCTGTTCGGCGTCGGAGAGTCCCTGAAGTTCTTCTTCGAGACGGGCGCATATCTTCACCATGCCGCATCCTCTGGCTTCCGCCAGAGAGCGCAGTGCCTTCACGTGATCGTTGTCTTCTTCAAGACCGGCCTCGTCGACGTTGGCGCAGTAGATGAACTTTTTGGCCGTGAGCAGGGAGAGCTCGCGCCAGACCTGCTTGAAGGGCTCGTTGAGTTCGGGCACCTCGAAGGTGGAGCCGCTCTTGCCTTCGCCAAGATGGGCCACCAGCGCTTCCAGTACGGGCTGGGCCTTCTGCATTTCCTTGTCGAATTTCGATTTCTTTTTCAGCGTGTCGAGGCGCTTTTCCGCCGTGTCGAGATCGGCGAGAAGAAGTTCGGTTTCAATGGTGTCCACGTCGCGCAGCGGATCGACGCTGCCGTCCACATGCGCGATGTTTTCATCGTCGAAGCAGCGCACCACTTCCACAATGGCGGCACACTCGCGGATGTTGGCAAGAAACTGATTGCCGAGGCCTTCACCCTTGCTTGCGCCGCGCACGAGACCGGCGATGTCCACGAAGTCCACGGTGGCATAGATGGTCTTGGCAGGCTTCACGAGATCGGTAAGCGCGTCGACTCTCTTGTCGGGCACGGCCACGGTGGCCTTGTTTGGTTCGATGGTGCAGAAGGGGTAGTTGGCGGCTTCGGCGTTCTGCGCCTTGGTGAGCGCGTTGAAAAGAGTGGACTTGCCCACGTTGGGCAGACCGACGATTCCCAGACTTAATGACATGACAGACTCCGAAAGAAAGCGGGACGCGCCTCAGCCGCGCACGGCGATGTGGAGGTTGGCGACGCCCAGCGTGAAGGGGATGTGCTGAACAAAGGCGAAGCCCGCCTCGCGCAGTTCGTCGCTGAACGCCGCGGGTTTCGGAAAGTTTTCGATGGTGCCGGCAAAGTAGTCATAGGCCGAGGTGGAGTGACTGACAAGGCCGGCAAGCTTGGGCATGACGTGACGCAGATACCAGTGATAGCACGGACCGAACAGAGGCGTGGACACGGGAGCAAATTCCAGTATGCAGGCTCTGCCTCCGGGCACGAGCAGACGGTGCATTTCGCGCAGGGCATCCATGCGGGGGCGCACGTTGCGGATGCCGAAGGCGATGGTCACGGCGTCGGCGCAGCCGTCCGGCAGGGGCATGTTGCGGGCATCGGCCACCATGGTGGTCACGCGGGAGCGCTCGCCCGCCCGCATCTTATGCTCTTCGCCGTAGCGGAGCATGGGTTCGCAGATGTCGGTGGCATAGACGCGCAGCTCGGGATAGCGGCGGATGAGCGCAAGCGTGACGTCGAGCGTGCCCGCCGCCATGTCGATGACCGTGTTCGTGGGGCCGGGCACCACGGAGCGCACGAGATTGCGACGCCACCAGCAGTCGAGGAAAAGGCTGAACACGCGGTTCTGAAGGTCATACCACGGGGTCATGCGGCCGAACATTTCAGACACGTTGCGGGTATGTTCATCGCCGGGGCCCTTGCCGGAAGCGCCGTCCGCGGAGCTCCCTTCGGAAGCGGACTGCGCGATGCCGCCCGACGCTTCACCCGTCTGTTCCTTGCGGAGATTCTCATCTCCGGAAGTGTTCTGGCTCATTGTGCGTCTCCTTCCTGTTCAAGCTTTTCCCTGCCCTTCAGGGCCGTGTCCATGACCACGCGGTAGATGGAAGGGAAGATTTCTTCAAAGTTGCTGGGAGAAAGGCGCTGCGACTCAATGAACTTCACCGCGATTTCCTTGCTCACCTGCATGATTTCACGTTCCAGTTTTTCCATATATGCTCCTGCGGCGGTGCCGCAAGCTGAAGGCAAAAAAACCCGCCTGTGGGGAATGGCCCCGGCCACCGCGGCTGGGAACCGGGCGGGTCAAAAAGACGGGAAGGGGTACCCCCCAGCCTTTTTATGTTGACATGAATCCGTCATGCGGCCGGACCCGGAAGTCCCCGGGCTGGTCCCGGCCGCATGACGGACGGAATTTCAATCAGCGGCGTCTGTCCGGGACAGATCCCGCACGCAGTCTTCCGTCAGAACATGTCCTTCAGAAGATCCTCACCCTGCTGGGCCTGTTCGGCGGCCTGCTGAGCGAGCTCGGGATCAACCTCGCCGTCGAGGGCGTCGATCCCGTAGCCGGTTCCGGGTTCCGTGCCTTCGATGAAGGGCATGCTCATGCCGCCGGCGTCGGCGAACACGATGCCGTCGGGCTTCGGGAAATCGTCCGGCGGATAGGCTTTCAGTGCCTCCTTCGCATAGTAGATGTAGGCGGGAAGCGCCGCTCCGGAGCCTGTTTCTCCGCGTCCCATGGGCTGAAGCTGATCGTAGCCTATGTAGGTTGCGGTGACGAGATAGGGCGTTATGCCGATGAACCACGCGTCGTTTTCGTCGTTGGTGGTGCCGGTCTTGCCGCCGAGGGGACGTCCGAGCACGCGGGCCTTGCCGCCGGTGCCGAAGTTGACCACGCCCTCGAGAAGCTTGGACATGACATAGGCGTTCTGCGGCGTGATGGCCTGCACGGATTCGGGCTGACTTTCGTAGATGGTGTTGCCCCAGGGCCCCTGAATGCTGGTGATGAAGCGCGGGGAGCTCACCTTGCCGCCGTTGGCAAAGGCCGTGTATGCCTGCGCGAGGTTGAGCGGCGAAACGGCCACGGCGCCGAGGCTGATGGAAAGCGTGGCGGGAAAATCAGGCGTAAGGCGCAGAGCCTTGGCCCGGGCAATGATGTGTTCCACGCCCATCTGCTGCGCCACGCGGACGGTGCAGAGGTTGCGCGAACGGGCCAGCGCCCGGTACAGAGGCATGGGGCCGTCGAACTTGCCGTCGTCGTTGCCGGGACGCCAGGCCTTCTTGGTCCACTTGTCGATGAGAATGATGGGCGCGTCGAGCAGCATGGACGCCGGAGTGAAGCCGTTGTCCAGCGCGGCCGAGTAGACGATGGGCTTGAATGACGAGCCCGGCTGACGCTGTGCCTGCGTGACGCGGTTGAACTGCGAACCGGAACTGCCGAAGGAGTAGCCGCCCACCATGGCCACCACGTCGCCGTTTTCCGGTTCGATGGACACCATGGCTCCCTGCACGTCGGGGTATTGCTGCAAACGCAGGGCTATGACCGGCTCGCTGGTGCGGGAGGCGGCGTTTTGTGCGTTCTTCTGGGACTGCGCGCCATTGGAGGTTTTCTTCTGCTTCTGGGAAGAGGCCGGAGTCTGGTCTCGGGAAACCCATATGACGTCGCCCGGCTTGACCACGCGCGTGGCATCGCGCATGACCACGGCCGTGACCGATCCGGCCACGCGCTTGTTGGGCTTGCGCGCCCAGTTCATGGTGCGCACGTTCACGTATCCGCGCTGCGTTTCAGACAAAAGCACGTCGGCGCCGGACTTGCTCACGCCGGTCACGAGGGCGAGAGCCCAGCCGTCGTCGTCGAGATCGGAGAGCTGGAAGTCCTTTTTCTTAAGAAAATCCGTGTATTCCGACGGTTCGAGGTGCTTTACGGGGCCAAGCCAGCCGTGACGCTTGGTGGCGTCTTCCAGACCGTGGCGCAGGCCTTCGTTGGCAGCCTTCTGCTGCAGAGGATCCATGGCGGTGTGCACGGTGAGGCCGAGCTCGTACACGGCGTCTTCGCCGTAGATGCCGAAGTCGTAGCCGTTCTTCTTGCAGTTCTCTTCCGAGAACATGTCAACGAGCAGGCGGCGCACTTCTTCAAGATACCACGCTCCGTCAGGGTTGGAAGAGGGCATGGCCTTGTATTCGAGCTTCTGATTGATGGCTTCGTCGTATTCGGCGTCGCTTATCCAGCCGAGGTCGCGAAGACGGCGGAGCACGTGATGCTGACGGTTCTGAGCGGCTTCGGGATTGCGGTAGGGATTGTAGGCCGAAGGCGACTGGCCGAGACCGGCGATGAGCGCGGCTTCGGCTATGGTGAGGTCCTTGGCGTTCTTGGCAAAGTACACGCGCGCGGCGGCTTCGACGCCGTAGGCATTGTTGCCGAGGAAAATCTGGTTGATGTAGAGGGTGAGTATTTCATCCTTGCTGAGCTGCTTTTCCAGACGGTAGGCAAGAATGGCTTCCTTGATCTTGCGTTCGTAGCTCTTTTCCGGCGTGAGCATGAGACGCTTGACCACCTGCTGCGTGATGGTGCTTCCGCCCTGCCGGGTGGAGCCGTGCTGGAAGTTGGCTATGGCCGCGCGGATGATGGCCTTGATGTCCACGCCGGGATGATTGTAGAACTGATCGTCCTCCACGGCGAGAAAGGCCTGAGGCACCACCTTGGGCAGCTGGTCGAGCGTGACGAGGAAGCGCCGTTCGTGATAAAGCTGGCCTATGAGACTGCCGTCGCGCGCAAGGACGGTGGTCACGAGCGGAGGCCGGTAGTCGGCGATCTTGCTGAAGCTCGGCAAATCGTCGGCAACCCACTGGTAGATCATGTACCCGCCTGCCGCCGCACCGAGGGCTCCGAGCAGCACGAGCGTGCCGAAAAGATACAGAAGCGTGCCGAAGAACCCGCGCTTTCTGCGGCGTTTTCTGCGGCCTCCCCGGGGATCGGCGTCCAGCGACAGAAGTTCGCTGTCCGACTCGTCTTCCATGACCGGTTCGGAGGACTTTTTTCTTCTGCCGCGGGCGGGCGTGCCTAAATCGAGCCTGTCGAGTCCGTTATCGTTGTTCCAGTCGTTGTTGCTCATGGCGATAGGGAAAACCGTGTGTCGGGTTGAGGCGCTCCGACGGGGGAGCGCCGTGACGTGAGAGTCTTCTACGCCTGGCCGAGGAAGCGGGCGAGCGCTTCGTTGACCATGGCGGGGTTGGCCTTGCCTCGCATTTCGCGCATGACCTGTCCCACGAAGAAGCTGATGAGCTTGGTCTTGCCGCCTCTGTACGCTTCCGCTTCGGCGGGATGCGCGGCGAGAACCTTCTGCACGGCGGCGTCGATGGCGCCGGTGTCGGACACCTGCACGAGTCCGCGGGCCTTGACGAGCTCGGCGGGCATGATCTCGCCCTTCATGAGCTCGGGGAAAATGTCGGCCGCAATCTTGGCGGAAATGGTGCCGTTGCCGATGATGGCGACAAGCTCGGCCAGGGCTTCGGGAGAAATTTTGATGTCGGCGGTGCTTATGCCGCTCTGATTGACCTCGCGCATCATCATGCCGAGCATGATGTTGGCCACCTTTTTGGGCTGAGAGCAGATGTTGCAGGCCTTTTCAAAAAGCACGGCAAGGTGCGGATCGGAGCAGAGCTGCTCGGCATCCTGTTCGGGAAGCTGAAAGTCGCCCATGTAGCGGGCCATGCGGGCTTCGGGAAGTTCCGGCTGCGTGGCCGCCCATTCGGCGAGCTCCTCGTCGGTGATGACCACCGGGAGCAGGTCGGGATCGGGAAAATAGCGGTAGTCCTGCGCGTCCTCCTTGCTGCGCATGGGCGCGGTAAGGTTGCGGGCGGCGTCGTAGAGGCGGGTTTCCTGAATCACTTCCTCGCCGTCGTCGAGCAGATCGGACTGTCTTGCGATTTCAAACTCGATGGCGCGCTGCACGTTGCGGAAGGAATTGAGGTTCTTCAGTTCCGTGCGGGTGCCGAGCTTCTTTTCCCCGCGGGGACGTATGGACACGTTGGCGTCGCAGCGGAAGCAGCCTTCCTCCATGTTGCCGTTGCTGATGCCGAGGCTCACCACCATGGCATGCAGTTTCTTGAGGTAGGCCACGGCTTCTTCCGCGCTGCGCAGATCCGGCTCGCTCACGATTTCGATGAGAGGCGTACCGGCCCGGTTGAGGTCAACATAGCTGAAATTTTCGCCCTGAGGATGGATGTTCTTGCCCGCGTCGTCTTCCATGTGGATGCGGGTGATGCCGATGCGGCGCTTTTCCCCGTTGACCGTGATGTCGAGCCAGCCGTGCTCGCAGAGGGGAAGCTCGAACTGCGAAATCTGGTAGTCCTTGGGCATGTCGGGGTAGAAATAGTTTTTCCGGGCGAACTGAGAGCGCTGATTGATGGTCGCGTGGATGGCGAGCGCCATGCGCGAGGCGTATTCCACGGCCTTGCGGTTGAGCACGGGCAGAACGCCGGGCATTCCGGCGCAAACTTCGCAGACATTGGTGTTGGGCTCGTCGCCGAAGGAATTGGGGCAGGAACAGAAAAGCTTGCTGGCAGTGGCCAGGTGCACGTGCACTTCCAGGCCGATGACAGCCTCGTATGCGGACATGGGGTACTCCCTGATGATAGCGGATAAACAAAGCCTCCCGGGCGGAGGAATCTGTACTCCTATCATTAAAAACGGCGAGGCTCAAGCGCAACCCGGACGTTCGGCCGCAGTGCGGAGAGGAGCCGACGAAGCGGGAGTCGTCCGTTCCGCAAATGCGGCGTCGGCGGAAGGCAAACACGTTTCCGGCGTTACGTTTCGCCGTGATGGCGAGGCACCGGCGTCCGGAACCTGCCTGCGTGCTCTCAGAGGCTTTCTCTTCTGCCCGGTCCCGAAGTGACGATGCCCCGGTCGATGAGGCGGCGCAGATACCAGCTTGTGTCGCTCACCAGCATGTAAAGCTGGTCGGGCACGCCCTGGATTTCCAGAACGTCGCCGAAATCCAGCGGAAGATTCTCCTGACCGTCCACGGACAGAAGCACCTGATCGCCGTGACGGCAGGCTTCAAGTCGTATGCGCGAAGCGGCGGGCAGGGCGATGGGCGGAAAGCCGCCGGCAAAGGGACAGATGGGGGTGACGAGCTGGGCATTCATGGAGGGCATGGTGAGAGGCCCCCCGGCGGAAGCCGTGTACGCGGTGGAGCCGAGCGGCGTGGACACGATGACGCCGTCGCAGCGCAGCGTGCTGAAATGCACGTCGTCTATGGTGAGACTCAGGGAGACGGCGCGGGCCACGACGCCGTGGGCGGTGACCACGTCGTTGATGGCCACGCCTTCGCTTCGGGGATGAAGGTCGTTTCCCTCCCGTCTCAGAATGCGCCAGCGCAGCGTGAGATGGCGTTCAAGTTCCCATCGCCCCAGAATCATGTCGGCAAGCGGCTTTTCCCAGCCCTCGGCGGGCAGGGATGCCAGAAATCCCACGCGCCCGAAATTCATGCCCGCAAGCGGCGTGCGTATGCCTGCCAGACGGCGCGCCACGCCCACCATGGTGCCGTCGCCGCCGAGCACGAGCACGGCGTCGCTTGCAGCGGCTTCGGCCCGCATGGTGATGGCATCGGCTCCGGCGGAAAGCAGAATGCCGTCCACATGGCGTGCCTTCAGCCAGGAGAGCAGTTCCCGACCGGCGTTTTCCGGCTGAGGATTGTCCTTGTGAAGAATGAGAAGACGCGAGATGGGATGCATGGAATGTCCTTTGAGGGCCTCCCGGCGCGTGCCGCAGAGCGGAAGGCGGAATAAAACGTGCGCCGGGATGAAGACAGTCCGGGGCATGGGAGTCTTGTACTCTAAAGAACAATCCCGCGCAACGGAAAAATGAAACGGACGTCCCGTGTCAGGCCTTCTGCAGAGGGGGCGTGCCAGCCGTCGCGGCAGGTGCGCAGGGCGCAGAGAAAGAGGCGCATTGCCGGAAAAAGGCCGCTTCTTCCCCTTGCCGAAGCCGGAGACGGAGTTATCTTCTGAGCACGGAACGCATCCTGTTTCCGCCGGTTCGGCAACAATTCCGGCCATTGTCAGCCCCGTCGCTTTGGGGTATGGTTCCTTGTTCGTAAACTCGCGGCTGCCGCCGCTTATGCCAAGCATCATGGAGCATCATGAAAACAGCTCTTGAAATCATACAGGAACACGCCGAGGAAGGCGCGCGACTGCGCCGAACCTTCCTTGCGGATGTCGCTCCCGTTCTTGACGCCGCTTCCCGCAGCATGGCCCGCTGCCTTGCCGCCGGGGGAAAGATTCTTGTCTGCGGCAACGGAGGAAGCGCCGCCGACGCCCAGCACATGACCGGCGAACTCCTGGGACGGTTTCTCATGGAGCGGCCGTCGCTTCCGGCCGTGGCCCTTACGGTGGACACGTCCACGCTCACGGCCGTGGGCAACGACTACGGCTACGAGGAAGTGTTTTCCCGCCAGGTTTCCGGACTCGGACGTCCCGGAGACGTGCTGGTGGCCTTTTCCACCTCGGGCGGAAGCGTCAACGTCATAAAAGCCATAGAGACCGCCCGTGCTGCGGGCATGACGGTCGTCGGACTGACCGGAAAGGGCGGGGGCCGCATGGCGTCCATGTGCGACTATCTGCTCGACGTGCCTCACGGACACACGCCGCTCATTCAGGAAATGCACGAGGCGTGCATGCACCTCATGTGTCAGCTTGTCGACTACTATCTTTTTGAAAATGTCCGGGCCCTCAGCGATGAGAACCCGAAAGGAGCCTGATATCCATGCCTATCTATGAATACCGCTGCAAGGCCTGCAACCATACGTTTGAAGATCTCGTCTTCGGCGATGAAAAGCCTTCCTGCCCCAAGTGCCATTCCACGGAAACGGAAAAGATGATTTCGCGCTGCTCCTGCCGACTTGCGGACGGCACGCCCGATTCCTTCGATCTTTCGTCCGCTCCGGCCTCGGGCGGCGGCTGCGCCGGCTGCTCCGGCGGAAACTGCGCAAGCTGCGGTCACTAAGGTGTGCGGGAGAGCCTTCGCGGGCGCTCCCCGTTACCGCTTTCCTTGTTTTCATAAGGGGTTCCATGGGCGTGATCCGTCAAGGTCGCGCTCATGATTTTTCTTTTTCAAGGGAGCCTTCGGCCGCATGAGGCGCGACGCATCGTCGTTTCCGCGCCGCGCGGGAACGCTTTCGCAGGCATGGTCGAAAGGTCTCTGCCGGAAAGGGAACGTCCCTTCGCTGCGTGGCCTTCCCTTTCCAGGGAGCCTTCGGCGCGTGTTCCTGCGTTGCGGTCGTACAGAATCTTCACGCTTTTTCTGGCGAAGCGTCCGTGCCGTGCCCGGCGTTTTCGGAATCCTCGTTCATCATGCCGTTTCCCGACAAGGGAGCCTCGAGCCTCTCAGGGCGACGAAAGGGTCCGGCTGGGCTTCATGCCCGCCGGTTCCGGCAACTCTGGAGTTTATATGAAAAAAATCATCATCGCCACGCGGGGAAGCAAGCTTGCGCTGTGGCAGGCGGAACATATCAGGGAACGCCTTCTGGCGCATCATGCCGGCCTTGAGGTCGAGCTGCTCGTGCTCAAGACCAAGGGCGACGTCATTCTCGACGTGCCGCTGGCCAAGGTGGGCGGCAAGGGTCTGTTCGTCAAGGAAATCGAGGAAGCGCTGCTTTCCGGCGCGGCGGACATCGCGGTGCACAGCATGAAGGACGTTCCCATGGTGCTGCCCGAGGGACTTGTGCTCGGTGCCGTGCCGGAGCGGGAAATCTGCACCGATCTTTTTCTTTCCGAAAACTATGCCTCGCTTTCCGCTCTTCCTGCCGGTGCCGTGCTGGGAACGAGCTCCCTGCGCAGACAGGCGCAGGTTCTGGCCCTGCGCCCCGACATCCGCGTGGACATGCTGCGCGGCAACGTGGAAACCCGTCTGCGCAAGATGAAGGAAGGGCAGTATGACGCCATCATTCTTGCCCGTGCCGGAGTGAAGCGCCTCGGCCTTTCGGCAACGTGGCAGGAAGATCTTGTGCCGCCCGCCATGCTGCCCGCCGTGGGACAGGGCGCTCTCGGCGTGGAAATGAGGGAGGACAGGGAAGATCTGCATGAACTTCTCGCCTTTCTGGAGCATCGTCCCACGCGCCTGTGCGTTTCCGCCGAGCGCGCGTTCCTTCGTCGCCTCGACGGAGGCTGTCAGGTGCCCATTGCGGCCCACGCCGGGCTTTGCGGAGAAGAGCTGACGCTGGACGCCCTGGTGGCCGGCGTGGACGGCAAAACGGTGATACGCGGCTCTCTGCGCTCGAGCGCCTCGCTGGAAGAGGCGGAGCGCATGGGCCGTGCCCTTGCCGAAGAGCTGCTCGGCAGAGGCGCCGACCGCATTCTTGCCGAGCTTTATGACGGAGAAGAGGAGAAGGCATGAGTCCTGCGCTTCATCTCGTTGCGCCGCTGCCTGCGGAAAAGCTGCATCCTTCCTGGCCTGCGGAGCGCATCCCGTGGGAGGACAGTCGCGCCATTCCCCGCGGTGGCCGACGCCGTCCGGCTCAGCCCAGGGCGCTGGCCGCGCTGGAACTGGCCGTGCACATACGCAACTCCGGCTACAACGTCTATCTGGCCGGTTCTCCCGATCTCGGCCGGACCTATATGCTGTGCGACTTTCTTGAGCCCCTGGCTCGCAGGGAGGCCACGCCGCCGGACGTCATCTACGTCAACAACTTCAAGGACGAAGACAGACCCGTGCTCATTCAGCTTCCGGCCGGGCAGGGCGGACAGCTGCGCGATTCCCTGGCGGACGCCCTGCGGCAAATGCGCGAGGATCTGCCCGCGAGGCTGGATTCCGATGCCTTTTTGCGCAAACGCCGCGCCGGACGCGAGGAGTTTCGCGAAAAGCGCTCGGGCATGGTGAAGGAACTTGAGCGCATGGCCGAAGAAAAGGGCTTTGCCCTTGAGGCCGAGGAGCAGGGCTCGCTTTCGCTTTTTCCCATGAAGGAAGGCAGGCGTCTGAGCGATGAGGAAGTCGCGCTTCTGGACGCTCTGGAAAGGAAGGAGTTCAAGCGCCGTGCTGATCAGCTTTTGCAGAGCATGGCTCCCTTCGTCCGAAAGATGGGCGAGCTTGAGAAAAGCTTTCAGAAGAAGGAGCAGCAGCTTGAACGCGAAGCCGCGGAGTACCTGCTGAACCGACTGGTGGAGCCTGTGGCCGTCCGAGCCTGCCGCGTGTGCGGCTGCGAAGAGAAGACCGACGAGCTGCGCGCCTTTTTCGACGACCTTCGTGCCGATGTGCTGGAACACCTGGATCTGTTTCTGCCCAAGGACGGCCCTGCCGTTCTTCCCCATGGGGAAAACGCGTCCCCGCAGGAGCCGGATCTGTACCGCTACAGCGTCAACGTGCTTGTGGACAACGGCGGAATGCACGGCGCGCCCGTGGTGGTGGAGGATCACCCCACCTACGGCAACCTGCTCGGCTGCGTGGAGAGAGAATCGGAAATGGGCGCGCTGGTCACGGATTTCACGCTCATCAAGGCCGGCTCCCTGCACCGCGCCAACGGCGGCTATCTCATCCTGCACGTCAACGACCTTCTGGCGAACGGTCCCGCATGGGAAGGACTCATGCGCGCTCTGCGTTCCGGCGTGGCCCGCATCGAGGACCCGGACTTCAACGACACCTCCCGTGTGAAGGGCATAGAGCCCGAGCCCATGCCGCTCAATCTCAAGGTGGTGCTCGTGGGCGAGGATGAGCTTTACGAAATGCTCCTTGAGCGCGACGAGCGTTTTGCCAAGCAGTTCAAGATCAAGGCACAGATGGCTTCGGAAACCGAGCGCACGGCCCCGTCCGTCCGTTCCTGGCTCTGCCAGCTCGCCCGCATCATGGACGAGGCCGACCTGCTGCCCTTCGACCGCGAGGCCCTGGCCGGTCTGGTGGATCACGGCTCGGAACTGTGCGAGGATCATCGAAAGCTTTCCCTGCGCTTCCCTCTCATGCGCGAGACGCTCATCGAGGCGTCGGCCATGGCGTCCATGGCCGGCAAGTCCATGGTGGACAAGGCCAGTCTCGACGAGGCGCTGCGGGCAAGACGGCATCGTTCGGATCTTGTCGAGGAACTCTTCATGGAGGAATACGACAGGGACGTCATCAAGCTGCGCACCTCGGGAGCGGAAGTCGGCTGCGTCAACGGCCTTGCCGTCACCACGAGCGGAGACTATGAATTCGGTCTGCCGCATCAGATTTCCTGCACCGTGGGAGTGGGGCACGGCGGCATCATCGATCTTGAGCGCGAGGCGGAGCTCGGCGGCCCCATCCACACCAAGGCCATGATGATCCTCAAAAGCTATCTTGCCTCGCAGTTCGCGCACAACAAGCCGCTGGTGCTTTCCGGCAGTCTCTGCTTCGAGCAGAGCTACAGCGGCATTGAGGGAGATTCCGCCTCGGGTGCGGAGCTGGCGGCGCTGCTTTCCGCCATTTCCGAGGTTCCCATCCGGCTTTCTCTGGCCTTTACCGGCGCGGTGAGCCAGTCCGGACAGATCATGGCCGTGGGCGGCGTGACGCGCAAGATAGAGGGCTTTTTCGAGCTGTGCTCCCGCAGAGGTCTCACGGGCGAGCAGGGAGTCATTCTGCCGCGCGACAACGTGGAACATCTCATGCTGGACGAAAAGGTGGTCAATGCCGTGCGCGACGGAAAGTTTTCCATCTATCCCGTGACGCACATTGCCGAGGCCATGGAACTTCTGACCGGCATTCCCGCGGGACGCCGCCGCAAGGACGGGTCCTTCCCGAAGGACACCCTGTTCTGCAAGGTCGACGAGCGCCTGAGTGAGTTCGGCTGGCTGGCCGAGCACAGTTTCAAGACCAGGAGGCGCAGAACGCATCCCTGACACGGAAGTTTTTCGCGCTGACCGAGCGGTCCGACAAGGTCTCAGGCGCTTCTTTTGAAGTGGCCTCCTTGCGTGAACTTCCGGTATCATCATGAACAACGCCCGTCCGTTGTTTTCTTTGGGGGAAAAAAACGGACGGGCGTTTCGTCATGATTTCCGATGCGTTTCGTCTGCGTATGTTGCGGCAGCGGATGCCGGAGCACCTGAAAGCTTTTCTTTTCAGGCGTTCTTCGGTTCCCTCAAAAAGCACGCACATACTGCGCCGATGACGGCGAGAGGCGTGAGCAGATGCATGGCGGGGGCGAGTCCTCCCCACGCGTCGGCAGCCCAGCCGAGAACGGGAGCGAACATCCCGCCCACGCTCACGGCCACGCCGAGCGTGATGCCTGAGGCGAATCCCATGTTCTTGGAAAGATAGCGCTGCCCAAGCACGACCATGGAGCTGAACGGGGCGAACAGGGCAATGGCCAGCGGCGCGAGCAGAAGACCGGCCAGCCACGGGCTTGTCACCAGAGGAAAGACGGCCAGTATGGGCAGGGAGAGGAAGGACGCCCAGCGTATGATGCGGCGAAAGCCCCAGCGATCGGCGGCCGCGCCTCCGGTGAGGTTGCTGGCCACCCCGAACACGGAAAAGAGAACGAGCATGAGGTTGCCCGTGGCGGCGGAGGCGTGAAACACGCCCTGCCAGTAGAGGGGCAGATAGGTGGTGAAGGCCACGGTAAGGCCCATGCGGGTGAGCAGGCAGCCGGACAGTATGCCGAACGATCCCCATTCATTGGAAGCTCCCGCGCTGCCGCTCAGGACCTTGGGAGTCCTTGCCGCCATGTCCCAGGCGGACACGCGCCAGAAGAGCAGGGAGGCCATGACGAGACCGAGCAGACAGAAGGCCGCCGTGCCGTGCAGGCCGAAGCCTCCGAGGGTAAAGTCTCCCATGGGCACGCCGCCTACGGCCAGCATGACGATGACCGGTCCCATGAGCATGCCGCCGTTGCCGCCCACGGAAAAGATGCTGAGGCCGACGCCCTTGCGGTCGCCGGAAACGATGTTGGCGTAGCGCGCCGCTTCGGGGTGGAAGACAGCCGCGCCTATGCCTCCGACGACCAGGGAAAGGAACATGGCGTATTCATTGGAGAGAAAGCCTGTGGCGCCTATGCCCGTGGCGGCCATGAGAATGCCGAGAGGAATGAACCAGCCCCGGGCTATTCTGTCGGCCAGAAGCCCGAGTCCCGGCTGAACCAGGGAAGCCACGGCGGAATAGGCAAAGGCCAGAAAGCCGCAGGTCTGATAGTCGAAGCCGTGCGCCGCCGCCAGATAGGGCAGCAGGGCGGGAAGGGCGTGAGAGTTGAGATCGCAGGACAGATGACCGAGGGAAAGAAGCAGAATTTTTCTGTAGTTCATGGCAATGCGGGGAAACAGGGTGATCATGCGCGGCGGCATGGGTAGAGCCATGCTAGTCCACAGCCTTTCTCATGGCAAGATGCGGGAGCCGGTCTTTTCCGCCCTGAGCCTGAGGATCGGAGCAAAAGAAGATGGGACGGGGGGGCGGCGTCCTTACGGAAGGCTTCGTGCTTCGTGGCGCTGAAGGGGTGCGCCTTACGCGCTGACCGGAAGGAGTGGAAACCATGAAAAAGACCGTCCGCATCATGATGCGGACGGTCGGATATCGCGTTCAGCCGCTTTTCGGCGGCAGGAGGCGCTACTTGAACAGTTTGAGTCCTTCCTTCAGCAGGTTCTTTGCCTTGTCGCCGGCCTTGTCGCCATCCTTGAGCAGCGTGGAGCCCAGGTTCTTCGTCTGCTCCGCCGTCGCTTCGGCCAGTGTGCGGGAGACTTCCGTGGCCACGAGGAGGGCGGCCTTCGCGAAGCTGGCGCCGGATTCCTTGCGGCCGATGTCGGTCATGCGGATTTCAGGCAGCGGAACGTGGACGGTGACCTTGAGAAGGGGCACAAGGAGCGTGGCCTTCGCGTTGCGTATGACAAGTTCGTCGATGATGACCTTCTTTTTCGAGGCGTCGTCGGTCTTGCCGGAAGAGGCGGATGTGCCGGATTCCTTGTTTTCGTTCCTGTCGGCGTACTCCCGGACGTTTTTCAGGATGACGTCGAAGTTGCTGGTGTTCTTGCCGAGCTCGTAGACAAGTTCCGGGCCGTCGACGGTCACGTTGCGCACGATGACGACATCCTTGAACACGGAGCCTGTGTCAAGCGCCACGGCAATGGAGTCCACCGTTGCGGCATGACTGCCGCTGAAGCCCGCGGGGTTGCCTACGGAGAAGCCGCTGAACACGCCTTTGCCGGAGAAGAGGGAAAGATCGGCCTTGTCCAGATGCACGGCGGTGCCCGTAATCTTCGGACCTTCCGTGTTCACGGCCTTTTCCACGATGGAATTGAGAGAGAAAAAGAGAATGATGACGCCTGCAATCAGCAGGATGACCAGAGTGGCCAGAGCGATGAGCCATTTTTTCATGGACAGCCTCCATGAGGAAAGAGAGTTCCGGGACCGTGTACTTGTGACGCGTTGTGCCTGCGACGGAAAGAGAGGTCTGCGGCGGAATCGACGTGTTTTCGTGCCCTGTTCTGCTCTCTGCGGAGAGTGCGGCTTCACGGGCGCAGCCTGAGCGATTCCGGCAGAGGATCTTTTTCATGCCGAGTGTAGAGAAAAAAGAGAAAGAACGCCATGATGTCTGAGCCTCTGCCGGGGAAAAATAAGGAGAAACGCGTTGATGCTGCAGGCCGGCCAGAAGGGGCGGACGAGTTCAGACACGCACGGGAAGAAGCAGGCAGGCATGAAGGGAGAGTTCCATTTCCGCCCAGTGCGTCTTGTAGGCCATGGAAGGATGATCGCTCATGCCCATGTCGTAACGGACGGCTCCCTCCTCGCACAGCCAGAGAAGCTGGTTGAGCTGAAGCAGATCACCTATGGAAAAGGCCTTCCAGTCCGCATCATAGCTGAACTGCTGTCCGCGGTAGCAGGAACCGGCCATGCCTCCGAAAATGAAGCCGATGTCCTTGCCCTCATGCATGGCGAACATGACCCTCCCGCCCCGATATGCGGCAAGACGCCGCATCATGGCGTGGTAGAATTCCAGTGAGGGATGTTCCGTCATGCCGCAGCGGCCTTTTCCCTTCCAGCTCTTTTCCTCCACGGAGACCATGCGCGCATAGACGGCGTCGGCTTCCTCTGTGCCGGAAGGCACGATGCGTTCAAAGACGACGCCGTTGTCCGCAGCCCTTCTGCGGGCTTTTTTCATTTTTGAGCGGAAGTTGCCGGAGCGTCTGGAAAGATAGCCGTCCATTCCTCCCTGCAGCGAGGCGCTGCGCTGAAGAGAGACGGGCTGCTTCAGAAATCGGAACTGCGGGGAGAAGCGGAGAAAGAGGCGGCGGAAGAGTTCACAGTTTTTTTCCATGCCGCTGAGAAGAAAGCAGGGCGGGTGTCCCCCGCATTCCCGGGTGATGAAGGGCAGGGCTTCGGCGAAAAGTTCGTCGGCTTCCGGCCCCAGCAGGGGACTTGCCGAAATCCAGTGCGATTCTACGGGCACGAGAATGATCTGACCGGACAGAAGAGCAAGCTCGGCAAAGGCGATAACGTTTTTTCCCTTCTCTTGGATGAACAGCCTTCTTGACGGTGCGAAGGCGTCGTGAAAGGCAAGCTGCCATGCCGGGGTGCAGCTGAAGGGATCCGGTCTGCCGGAACGGGCGGCCGCGTCCGTCCAGCGGACGATGAGCTCAGGGGCCCAGTCGAGAGAGCCGTGGGAAAGATGGATGAATTTCATGAACCGTGCCTGCTGGAACCGTCATGCCGCAAGGACTTGTGAGAAGCACGGCAGCATGAGGAAAGAGACAGAGACTTCGCGCCGGAAAAGCTGCGGGCGTTCACAACGAGCAGGAAGCGCCGTTTTCCGGGGAGGGCGCAGGGCGTTTGTCGCCCGGGCGGTGCTGAGACGGAAACGTTATTTCCACGAGAAGAGGCGGGCAGCCGTCGGCGTCTTCCCCGGGACAGGAAGGTTCGGGCAGCATCGTCATGTTCTGCTCTTCCATCCAGAGACCTGCGGCCTCCTGCACGTTTTCCATGAGTTCATCCATGGTATCTCCCTCGGGAACGCAGCCGGGAAAATCGGGCAGTTCTCCGGCAAGCCCTCCGAAAAGCCGACGCTGTATGAACATGGGGTAAAGCAAGAACATATCCTCCTTCGGCGGGCAATGGGCCGTGCGCTTTCCTCCACCCTAGCCCGTCCCGGGAAGGAAGGCAACGTCCGCTTTCTTCCGCTTGCCGGGCCGGAGGTCCGGCATGACGCAAAAGGCGACGCGGGCCAGGGGAAGCCCGTGTCGCCTTTGCCTGCCGGACGAAAAGCCGGCGATCCGAAGATGCGCCTCGAAAGGCACAGATCCGATAATGGATGCTAGCCGTTCACAAGATCGGCGCCCAGCAGCTTTTCCGCGTTGCCGTGGAAGAATTTTTCCTTGTGTTCTTCCGAAAAGCCGAATCGGTCCACGTCACGGACGGCCTGTTCCATGTTGTAGCAGGGATAGGCGGAACCGAACAGTATTCTTTCTCCGTCAAGCCAGCGCATGGCTTCGCCGTACATACCGTTGCCGGGCGTGTCCGGGTTCAGCATGTAAAGGTCAGGGAGCAGCCAGACATTGGGACAGACCAGACAGACGTTGAAGACATGGGGAATCCAGGGATAGCAGCCGTGGGCCAGTACGATCTGGAGCTCGGGAAAATCGTTTGCCACGTGCTGCACGGCCGTGGGATCGGAGAAGTCGAGATTCCCCTGAAAGAAGCTCATGGTGAGCACGACGGGAAGGTGTGCCTTTTCGCAGCGGGCGTAGATGGGATAGAGCACGTTGGCGTCCGCATGGCGCGGAGGCATGCAGTAGGCGGGTTCCATGGCAAATCCCCGGAAGCCGAGCTCCATGCAGCGCTCCAGTTCGTCCATGGTTGCCGCTATGCCTCGGGATACGTCGAGACTGCCGAAGGGAATGATCTTGTCGGGGTATTCCATGGCGAGGGCGTGTATGTCGTCGTTGGAGACCGAGGCGGTATCGTCGGGCACCTGACGGCCTATGGCCACGCCCTTCCTGATGCCGGCCGAAGCCATTTCCTTCCAGAAGAGCTCCATGGATTTTTCTCCGGCGGCCCGGCTGGGGATGCCGTGATGCTTCTGGGGAGCGGTTTCATTGCAGACGGGGGAATATATGCCCAGCCGGGTGAAGCTCCGGTAGGGAGGACGCAGGCGAAAATCAAAGATGTTCATGTGATGTCCTTATGAAAAAGTGAGAGCGGATCAGAAAACGATGCGGCTCCAGACATAACCGGAAACCAGAAGCACGCAGCACAGGAACGAACAGCAGATGAAGCCGTGCGTGAATTCCTGACGGAAGGAAACGCAGTCCCGCTGTCCGAAGATGATGGCGTTGATGGGATTGGCCGCGGGGAAGAACATGGAAAGGCTGCTGCTCAGCACCACAAGGTAGGACAGAATTTCCGGATGAATGGGAAGGCTGTCTCTGATGAAGCAGACAATGGTCACGAACAGCGCGCATATGACCATGTTGTTGGCAAAGTTGGTGATGTAGGCGGCAAGAAAGATGACCGTGGCCATGATGAGAGCCGTGGGCATGTTGTTCAGCAGCGCGGAAACGCCGGAGGAAATGATGGCGTTGAGGCCGACGACGTCGGAGGAGATGGCGTTGGCCAGCGGGAACAGCACCACCAGAATGAAAAACACGTTCCAGGGAAAGAACGGAGCGATCTTGCCCACGTCGATGAGCGGTTCGCCTTCCACACGGATGATGAAGAGCACGGCAAGCAGCAGCAGGGAGAGCCCGCCGAGTCCGAGTATGCCGAATACGTCGTGCAGCGAAGAGGAGGGCGGAACGACGCCGGGCAGCAGCAGGAAGAGCAGCGTGCCCACCACGCCGACGAGGGCGACTTTCTTTTTCAGGGAAAGAGTGACGTTCTCCTTGACGTGAACGTAGTTTTTGAGCGGCGAGAGGTCGACCTTCATGCAGTATTTGCAGAAAAGCACGTAGGCAGCAATGCCGAGCACGCTCAGGGGCATGCAGAACAGGACGAAGTGCACCAGATTCATGCTTTCGCCGGTGATGGCCTGATAGGCGCCTATGGCCACAATGCCGCTGCCTTTGAAGGGCAGGGCGGAGTCCCCGAAGGACAGGGAGAAGCCCATGCCTACGAAAAAGGCGGGAACGGCGGAAGAGTATGGCTTTATTCCCGTTTTTTTCATGAGGTCCTTGAACAGTTCGAGGAAGATGACGAAGACGGCGATGCTCTGGGAAAGAAGTGCGGCAAGGAATCCGGCCATGAGAAAATAGAACAGCGTGAGAAAGGGCTTGCCGCGCGCGCTTTTCATGCCGAGCAGCCAGTCGAGGATGACTCCCGTAAGATCGGCCTGCTGAACGAAGGCTGCCAGAAGAAGCAGGGAGAGTATCATGACCAGCGTCTGCGTGCCGAAGGCCGTCTGCAGCACGGTGGTCATGGGCATATAGTCCGTGCAGCCCAGAGCCACCACGCCGAGCAGAGAGGGCCACGCCAGGCCGACGTTGACCCAGCCGTAGATGACGCCGATGAAGACGCCGATGACCTGCATGCTGACGCTCGTGAGCGGAGCTACGGGAGGCAGGAACTGAAAAAGAAACATGAACGCCAGTACGGCGGCGCTGTGAAGGGCATAGGAAAGGTTTTTATTCATGGCGGTCTCCATTCAGCCGCAAAGCTTTTTCAGAAGGCGGACCAGAGCGTTTCCGAGCTCGTCCACATAGTGCAGTCCGTCGGCATCCTTGTCCGCGCCGTGAGGCATGGCGCCGTTTGAGGCGTCCATGGCCTGCGGCCAGTACACGCTGCCGGGCACGATCATGCCCGTGGTCAGGAAGAAGGCCTGCATGGCCTGAATGGTGTGGATGGAGCCGGAACGATAATAGGCGGAAATCGCCGCGCCCACCTTGTCGCTGAAAAGACAGCGCGCGTCGCCGCGGCGCAGGGCTCCGCGGGCAATGAAGCCGGCTCGGTCGATGAGGGCCTTCATTTCCGGCGTGAGCGACCAGAAATACGTGGGAGAGCCGAGAAGTATGCCGTCGGCCCTTTTCATTTCTTCCAGCCATTCATTGAGCGGGTCGTCATTGAAGACGCAGCGTTCCAGATTGTTTTTTCTGTATGCCATGCAGGCACGGCATCCGTGAATGCCGGTCCCGCCCACCTGAATGAGTCTTGTTTCCATGCCTTCTTTTTCCAGAATGTCCAGACAGCGGCGCAACAGCATGGACGTGTTGCCGGTCTTTCTCGGACTGCCGTTGAATGCTACCACATACATGAGGTTTCCTCGCGGATGCTGATTGTCGTTACAGAGGAAGGTGTTCGGCCAGGTCCCGCAGCTCCCGGAACCTCTCATCCGACAGGGTTGCCTCGCCCATGCCGGGAATGCGTCCGAGCATGCGGTATTTCTGCTCCCCGTACCGGTGATAGGGCAGAAGCTCGTAGCGCACGTTGTCGAACCTTTTGACGAAGCGGGCGATGTCTTCTATGTCGCGCGCGTTGTCGTTGAATCCGGGAATGACAGGTGTGCGTATGGTCATCGGCAGGCGGGGAAAGGCCTCGCGCACACGGACGAAGTTTTTCAGAATCAGCTCGTTGCCGGTTCCCGTCCACTGCCTGTGCCTTGCCGAATCCAGGCATTTTATGTCCATGAACATGGAGTCGAGCAGACCGGCTGCCGCCAGCATGACTTCGGTGGAAACATGACCGCAGGTTTCGATGTTGGTGCGTATTCTCGCCTGTCCGGCCAGACGGAGAACCGCAAGGGCGAACTCCGGCTGATGCAGCGGTTCGCCGCCGCCCAGCGTCATGCCGCCTCCCGAGCGTACATAGAAAATCTGGTCCTCGAGAATCCGGTGAAGCACTTCTCCGGCGGTCACGGTTTTGCCGTAGATGCCGAGCGCACCTCCGGGACAGGCCCGGGTGCACAGGCATGACGGTTCCGGGCGGCACGTCTTCCGGTCCACCACGGGGGAGCCGTCATCAGCAGGACGGACGGCTCCCCGGGAGCATACCCTGCTGCAGGTTCCGCAGTGCAGGCAGTCCTGTTCGGTCCAGGAAAGCTCCATCAGGCTGCTCTGGGATTCGGGATTGCTGCACCAGCGGCACCTGAGCGGACACCCCTTGAAAAAGACGAGCGTTCTTATCCCCTCGCCGTCATGGACGGAGAACTTCTGTACGTTGAAGATGATCCCGCTCGTCTTTTCGTCGGTCATCGTCCGGCTCCGAAGTCGTCATGGGCGTTGCGGGAAATGATGTCGTTCTGCAGCGCGGTGGAAAGCTCCACGAAGTAGGCGCTGTATCCTGCCACGCGCACCATGAGGTTGCGGTACTTCTGGGGATCCTTTTGGGCGGCCAGCAGGGTCTTCTGATTGATGACGTTGAACTGCACATGCCAGAGCTTGAGATCGCAGAAGGCCCGGAAGAAGCCTATGAGCCTGCGGGTTCCCTCGTCGCCGGCCACGGCGCCGGGCGTGAACTTGATGTTGAGCAGTCTTGCCGCGCGCGACGTGGAGGCCCAGTTCTTGCTGTGGAAGTTGGACAGCAGCACCGCCGTGGGACCGCTGACGTCCATGCCCTGAGAGGCCGATGAGCCGTCGGACACGGGCATGCCGGCAAGACGTCCGTTGGGAGAGGCCGCCAGTATGCGGCCGAAGGGAATGTTGGCCGTAATGCTTACCATGCGCAGATCCAGATGCACGCCGGTATTTTTGAAGTTCTGGGTAAGAACTTCCTGACATGCCGCTTCGATGTCGCGTCCTATGCTGTCGGCGTAGGGATCGTTGTTGCCGTAGCAGTGGCCGGAACGAAGAATGCGCCGGATGTGTTCCTTGCCTTCAAAGTTGCATTCCAGAGCATCCAGCAGCTCACGCATGGTGAAAACCTTCTCGTCGAAGACAAACTGCTTGACGGCCGCAAGAGAATCCACGGCGGTGGCAAAGCCTATGCATTCCACGAAGCCCAGATCGAGCGTGCCGGGAATGCTGCGGGGGGTGTCGAGATCCATGCAGGCGGCGAAGGCCTTGTCATGAAGCGCGTCCTCCATGGGAGCGGCATAGCTCTGACCGCGCTGCTCCTGAATCTGGTACTGCAGGAAAAGGGCGTAGCGCATCATGAACTGAATCTGCTTTTTGAATGCATTCCAGAACTCCTCCCAGCTGCAGAATCCGCAGGGATCCCCCGTTTCCAGAGAGAAAAGCTCTTCGCCGCAGCTTTTCAGTCGGCCGTTGAACAGCGTGGTTTCCACCGCGGCCGTGCAGTTGGTCTGTGTGCATGGGCTCGTGTACGAATCCACGTTGGGCATGCGGATTTCCGTGCAGCCGGAAGCACAGTAGTCCATGATGTCGAGCAGCGGCGCGCCCTTGGCCAGATGCAGGGGAATGATTTCCTCGTCGTTGTACAGCTTGGGAAAGCCCTGGCCGACCTTGACCGTTTCCGCGACGGCCCAGAGGAAGGCTTCGGGAGAGCGGGCGTGTATGCGGGCTGCCAGGTCGGGCTGCTGCAGCGGGCATTCCCTGCGCGAGCGGAGTATGAGGTAGCTCAGTTCGTTGGTGGCATCCTCTCCGTCGCGGGTCTGGCCTCCCACGGTTGCGGCTTCCCAGTGGGCGTAGCCTTCGTGCTGAGTGGCGGACTGGGCGGAAACGGGCAGGTTGAGAAACTGCGCTTCCTGGAGCCACAGACAGTCCAGAAGTTCCAGCACCTGGTCATCGGTCAGACGTCCGGCTTCCACGTCGGCCTTGTAGTAGGGGTAGAGGTACTGATCCATGCGGCCGTTGCCGAGCATGAAGCCTACGCAGCGCTCCAGTCTGATCATGCTCTGGACAAACCACATGGACTGCATGGCCTGATGGAACGTTTCTGCCGGATATTCGGGAACTCTTTCGCAGTTTTCAGCAATGTTCTCAAGTTCGGCGCGACGGACGGGATCCTGTTCCGATGCGGCCAGACTGCGGGCGGCACGGGCATGACGTTTCGCCCAGGTCACAAGCGCATCGCATATGGTCATCATGGCCTTGAGGAAAAATTCCTTTTCCCACAGTTCCTTCGCATTGTTTCTGTCCAGAAGGGCCAGACGTTCCTCCGCTTCTCTGCGTATGGCGGCAGCCCCCCTGCGGATGATCTTTTCGTAGTCGGGCACCCACTGGAGGCAGCCGTTCATGGATGCCTGTTCTCCCACGTAGGGACGGGGCACGCTGCCGTCAGGCGTGGCATAGGTGAACTTTCTGAGTTCCTTCGGAATGGACTGGATGAGCTTTTTATGGAAGGCTCTGTCCTTCCAGTAGGGTACGAGTTCTTCCTTGACGAAGCAGAGATCGTCATCGTCGATGTGCAGCGGAGAGCTCAGATTCTTGCGGGCGGCTTCCAGCCCTTCTCCCATGATGTCGCCTATGATTTCGGGGTACAGAAGCCCGTAGCGTCCCTTGTCGGTGCCGACGCGGCCGACAAGAAGCTGGTCTTCCTCGATGTACACGGGCAGGTTTTCCGCAAGATGCTTCATGGCAAGGGCGTAGCGCAGAACAAGAGGCTCTCCTTCCGTTTCCTTCATGGATTCGGTGAAGTATTTTGCCCGGTTCACGTCCACATAGGGCACCATGTTGGCAAAGCAGCGCTTGAAGATCTTCTGGAAGCGCGAATGACACGGAGAATTCTTTTCGTTGCCTACATAGCTGCCTGAGGCTATGGCCTGTTCCTGGGGACTGTAGCTGACGGAAGCGGATGACGTGTCCATGATATCCTCCTGGAGGGATGGTTGCTGATCTATGCCCTCCAAGAAAGCAATATTTGTGCCATATGCATAATATATTGAAATTCAAAATAAAATTTATTTTGGAGAAACGATTTGTGGCAATATGCTCGTCGTATTGTTGCAAAAACAACACAAAACGTGAAAATACGGGCATATAGATGTGGATTCTTGCCACAGTCGTTTTGCATATCCGGTCTGAGCAAAGAAAATTTTTCTCTTTCAGTTATTAAAAAATAAGTAAATACAATATATTATGTGTTTTGTTCCAAAGAGCGCATAAAAGGTCGCCACGGAGGAAAAGCCGTGACGAGCTCCGCGTTTTTCAAGGAAGAAGAAAAGAAGAAGGGCGCGTCGTGCGGACTGCGGACAGAGGAAGCCGGCTGCATCATTTCGAAGAGTGCCGCGCTGGTCTTTTTACGGATGCAGAGCGGCTGCCCCGGAGACGGTCATGAAGCGGCTGCCCATTCAGTGTATGCCGTATTTGCGCATCTTTCTGGCCACCGTGGAAAAATCGATGCCGAGATGATCGGCCATGGCCCGGCACGTTCCGTACTTTGTGCGGGCGTCGGCTATCATGGATCTTTCCAGAATTTCCGTGGCTTCGGGGAGAGTCATGGTTTCGGTGTCGTCAGGAGACGGAATGTGCCTGCTCTCGCTTTTGCGTGAAGAGCGTCGAAGATGCCTGTCGAGGTCTTCGGAGCCGATTTCATTTTTGTCCGCCAGCACGACGAGCCGTTCAAGCATGTTGCTCAGTTCTCTGACATTGCCCGGCCAGTCATAGGAAAGAAGCCGGGTCCATGCATCGCTCGTCAAGTAGCGGGCGAATCCGTAGGCCTTGTTGTATTTTTCCAGAAAGAAGGGAATGAACTTCATGAGGTCCTGGCGTCTCTCCCGCAGTGGAGGGAGAGAAAGGGCAAACACGTCCAGACGGTAGAAAAGATCGGAGCGGAACAGTCCCTGCCTGACGAGAAGAGGCAGATTTTTGTTGGTGGCCGCAATGATGCGCACATGGCAGTCCATGTCCTTCCGTCCGCCTACGCGCCGGAATTTGCCTTCCTGAAGAACGCGCAGCAGCTTGACCTGAAGCTGAAGGTCAAGATCTCCTATTTCGTCGAGGAAGAGGGTACCGCCGTCCGCCTCTTCAAAAAGGCCCGGAGTGCTTCGCCATGCTCCCGTAAAGGCTCCCTTTTCGTAGCCGAAGAGTTCCGATTCCATGAGCGCCGGCGGAATGGCGCCGCAGTTGACCGCGAGCAGTCTTTCCCTGCTGCGGCTGCTTTTGCTGTGGATCAGCTTGGCCATCACTTCCTTGCCGGTGCCGGACTCTCCGAGAATGAGCACGGGAGCGCTGGTGGGCGCTATCTTATCGACCAGCTTCAGAACGTTCTTCATTTCCGACGATTCGGCAATGACGACGTCGGCGTCAGGAAACAGCTCGGACGTGGAGCTTTGAGGGGCCTGGATATGCCGTGTCCTGGAGGACGACGCGATGATGAAGTTATACACGTCTGCGATGTCGCACGTCAGTGCCATGACGCCCTCGAGTCTTTTTTGGTCGTCTATGACGGGCACCGTGATGGACATGAACGTGCGGCCGCTGTACTGGGTGACCTCTCCGATGTTCACTTTGCCGGACTCTATGACCTTTATGGCTGCCGGATTCAGGATCATGCCGTATTTTTTCAGATCATAGAGGCTGCGTCCTACGAACTCCTCGGGAATGATGCGGGATTCTCTGGCTTCTTTGTTGGCATAGATGATGACGCCGTTTTCATCGACGAAGTTGATGGCAAAGCGCGCGTTGTCGATGAAGTCGAAGAAGTCGGGCAGGTCCACGACGGTGAGGGCTTCGGGAATTTCCCGGATTCTATCCTGAAAGCTGTCGATGGCTTTTTCCTTTCTGACCATGTCGCTGTCCCGCTCTTGTCCGTGAAGAAAAGAAAATGTTCAACGCCTATGCCCATACCATGCATGAGTTCGTCAGGCAATATTCTCCTGAGGAAGACGCCGCAGGGATGGGGAGATGCCCGAAAGGGCTGGGAAGACTTATGCCGTGGCGGCAGAGCGCTGACCGAGGCTGAGTCCGCTGGCCTTCTGTGTGGGCTTTCGGCATGGCATGCATACGCAAAAAGCGGCCCGGCTGTGCGCCGAACCGCTTTTCAGGCTGATGCTTGGTGTCCCCGGCGTGAGTCGAACACGCGGCCTACTGCTTAGGAGGCAGTCGCTCTATCCATCTGAGCTACGAGGACACGAGGGAAGACATTATCCTCAGTGGAAACGACTGTCAAGAGAACGGCCGTGAGGACTGAAAAACGGGGTGATGTGCGAAGCGGTTTTTTTGTCGTCTTCCGCTGCGGCGTTCTTGAAAAAGCGGCGTTCGCGCGAAGGGAAGAACACGGCAATGCCGGGATCAGAACAGGTCTTTTCTCCGTGATTGCGGCGGAAGGCGGAAGGAACGGGAAAAGGCAGAAAAAAGGGAGTCGTTCTGTTCCGGAGTTGTAAAGAAGAAGGCCTTTTTCACGCAGAAAAAGGCCTTCTTTTCTTCAGAAAGTGAAAAGGAAGAGCTCAGACTTCGGCGCCTACGCGCATGAGCTCGAAGGTGACGCCCTGCGGCACGGCGACGAAGGAACAGTCGTCGCTGGCCTTGTTGAGCAGCTTTCCTCCGAATTCGTTCACGAGCTTTTCCGCCATGATGTTGGGATCGTCCACGCGGATGCCCAGGTGGTTGACTCCGCAGGCGGAGCCGTCGGGCAGAGGTGCGCCCTCGGGAATTTTCTTGAGGAAGATCTGAACGCCGGAGAGCGTGACGACCGCACCGTCGGCGCCTCCGAATTTGCGATAGCGCACGAATTCAGCGCCGAAGGCCTGCTTCCAGAAGTTGATCATGGCGTCGAGGTCGGTGCAGCAGAGGTGGACGTGATCAAAAAAAGTCATGAAAACCTCGGTGGTTGACGTTGATGTGAAACTTGAAGGACGGCATCTTTCGGCAGGGGACGGCGCGTCCGGGACGAGGTTCTTTTTGAGGAGGGTCTTCGTCCGGACGGAATGAGGTTACGCGCCTTCGGCTTCGTTGCCGCTGGAAGCAAGAATGCGGAAGCAGGTGGCGGGCACGAGCAGCGTGCCGTCTTCATGCAGGATGCGCGTGGCCTTCTTGATGGCCCGGCCGGTGGTTTCATGCGTCATGAGCACGAGCGAGACGCAGTCGTCCCTTGTGGCGGCCTTCTGGATGAGCTGGGCAAAGCTTATGCCTTCCTTGGCGAACACGGTGGCGATGTCGCGCAGAACGCCGGGCGTGTCGCGCACGGTGGCGCGCACGTACCAGGGGCTTTCCGCCTCGTCGGAAGGCAGAATTTCTGCGTCGGGCAGCTCCTGCACGAAGCCGGTGTTGGCATCGGCGCTGTGGACGCTGTCGCGGCGGGCAAGGGCCAGCAGGTCGCCGAGCACGGCGCTCGCCGTAGGACGGCTGCCCGCGCCGAGACCGTGCAGGAACAGGGAGCCTACGGCGTTGCCTTCGATGCGCACGGCGTTGTACGCGCCGTTCACTCTGGCAAGCAGCATGGAGTGGTGCACGAGCGCCGGGAACACGCCGGCTTCGATCTTGCCGTTTTCGTCGCGGGCCTGTCCGATGAGCTTGATGCGGTAGCCGAACTCACGGGCGAACTGGATGTCCAGAGGATTGAGGCCGCGTATGCCCTCGATGGAGAGCTGCGAGAAATCGTAATGCACGCCCCATGCGAGGCGGATGAGCAGAACCAGCTTGTGGGCGGCGTCCTGTCCGTCGATGTCCAGCGAGGGATCGGCTTCGGCAAGGCCGAGGTCCTGGGCTTCCTTGAGCGCGGTGGGAAAGTCGAAGCCGTGGCTGTTCATTTCGGAGAGTATGTAGTTGGACGTGCCGTTCAAGATGCCCATCACAGACGTGATGTGGTTGCCGGCAAGGCTGTCGCGCAGGGTCTGAATGACGGGAATGGCTCCGGCGGAACTGGCCTCGTAGCCGAGGGCCACGTTCTTCCTTGAGGCAAGCGCGAAGATTTCCCGCCCGTATTCCGCCAGAAGCGCCTTGTTGGCGGTGACGACGGACTTGCCGTTTTCCATGGAGCGCATGATGAGTTCTCTGGCCACCGTGGTTCCGCCCATGAGCTCCACGACCACCTGAATGTCGGGATCGTCGGCGAGGGACAGGGCGTTGTCGGTGAGAACGATGCCTTCGGGCAGATCCCGCTTCTTGGCGAGATTGTGTACGGCCACCGCCTTGATCGTGATTTCACGGCCCGTTCTGCGCAGAATTTCGTCGTGATTCTTTTGCAGCATTTCCACGAGACCGCTGCCGACCGTACCGAGGCCGGCTATGCCGATGCAAAGGTTCTGAGACATGCAAGCTCCAAAGGAGGAAAAAGGTTCTGCCGGTCAGACGGCGGATGCCGCCTCACACCGGCCCGGAGCGGGCGGAACCGTGCGCCTGTGCGCGTTCTGCCGTCCGCCCCGTCTGGTGATGATCAGCCTTCCTGAAGCACCTTCTTGATGCCCTGAAGGGCCTGTCTGGTGCGTTTCTGGTTTTCAATGAGCGCAAAGCGCACGTATTCGTCGCCCATCTGTCCGAAGCCGATGCCGGGCTGCACGGCCACGTGGGCCTTCTGCAGCAGAAGCTTGGAAAACTCCATGGAGCCCATGGCACGGAAGGGTTCGGGAATGCGGCCCCAGGCGAACATGGTGGCTTTGGGCGGCGTGATGGGCCAGCCTATGCGGTTGAGCCCCGCGCAGAGCACGTCGCGGCGCTTGCGGTACTCGTCGCAGATCTTGTCCACGGCGTCGCGCGGCGCGTTGAGGGCCACGGTTGCGGCTATCTGGATGGGCTGGAAGATGCCGTAGTCGAGATAGCTCTTGATGCGGGTGAGAATGTGCACGAGATCGCGGTTGCCGAGGCAGAAGCCCATGCGCCAGCCGGCCATGGAATACCCCTTGGTCATGGAATAGAACTCCACGCCCACGTCTTCGGCGCCCTTGGCCTGCAGGAAGCTCGGCGCCTTGTAGCCGTCGTAGCACAAATCGGCGTAGGCCATGTCGTGGATGACCCACATCTTGTGCTCCTTGGCGAATTCCACAATGCGCTCGAAGAACGGAAGGTCCACGACCTGCGTGGTGGGATTCTGCGGGTAGCTTATGATGAGCAGCTTCGGCTTGGGCCAGGTCTGTCTGGTGGCGGTGAGCAGGTCTTCAAAGAAGTCGCGGTCCTCCGCCACGGGAATGCGGCGCACGTCGGCCCCGCAGATGACGGGGGCATACACATGGATGGGATAGGTGGGGTCCGGAGCAAACACCACGTCGCCGGGGTTCAGCATGGCAAGGCACAGATGGGCGAGCCCTTCCTTGGAACCTATGGTGGCTATGGCCTGCGTTTCCGGGTCGAGGTGCACGTCGTAGCGGCGGGCATAAAGGTCGCATATGGCCTTGCGCAGGTTGGGAATGCCCCGGGAGACGGAGTAGCGGTGGTTCACGGGCTTGCGGGCGGCCTCGCACAGCTTGTCCACGATGAACTTGGGCGTCGGCAGATCCGGGTTGCCCATGGAAAGATCGACGATGTCGATGTTCTGCTGACGCAGCTGCTTCTTGATTTCTCCCACCACGGCGAAGGCGTAGGGGGGCAGACGGTCTATCCTCGAAAATTCGGGCATACTGTCCTCACAGTACGGAAAGCCAGACCATGCCGCGCTCTTTCCCATGGCGCTGGCATGACGCTTCCGGGCTGCTTCGACGCAGTCTGAACTGCTGAGGATTACAGGCATGCCGGGCTCTTGCGCGGCATACGGAAGATGGCGGACTCTGGACCGGTGCCGGAGGCGCGCTGGCATGACGCGCATCCGACGGAGCCTGCCTTGATGATATTTCACGTTTATAGTAGTACATCAAGGGAGTTGTAAAGAGGCCGGCATGAGGGCTGCCCGGCTTTTCTTTTTTCATAACGCGGCCCGGGCGAAAATCATGGAACAGATGGATATGCTGGCCTCGGAAGACACCGACAGGCCGGAGGAGTTTTCCGGCACTCTGGAGAGGGTGGTCTTTCACAACGAGGAAAACGGCTGGACGGTATTCCGGCTCCGTGTCGAGGGGCGGGAAGACCCGGTGGTGGTCGTGGGCAGTCTGTCCTCGCCTCAGCCCGGCGCCCGTCTTCGCGTGAAGGGTCGCTGGATCAATCATCCTAAATTCGGCAGGCAGATTCAGATGACCTCCTGTGAGGAGGAACTTCCGGCCACGGAAGAGGGCATACGTCTCTTTCTTGCCTCCGGCTGCATCAAGGGCATAGGCCCCAAGTGGGCCGACCGCATCGTGTCGCATTTCGGCGCGGACACGCTCGACGTCATGGATCACGATCCGGACCGCATGCTGGAGCTGCCGAGATTCGGCAAGAAGCGCCTTGAGGCCATGAAGGCTTCCTGGGCGGAGCATCAGGGCATACGCGAGCTCATGATCTTTCTTCAGCCCCACGGCGTGACCGCCAACATGTCGGTGCGCATCTATCGCCAGTACGGCGCGCAGGCCCTTGCCGTGGTGCGCGAGAATCCCTACCGCCTCGCCATGGACATACACGGCATAGGCTTCACCACCGCGGATGCGCTTGCCCGCAAGCTCGGCTTCGACGAGTCGAGCCCGCTGCGCGCCGAGGCGGGCGTGCTCTACCTGCTCATGCGCCTCACCGAGGACGGGCACATTTACTACCCTCGCAATCTTCTTGTGGAAGAGGCCGTGGCCAGGCTTTCCATTCCCGCGGACATGGCCGACGAGGCCGTGGTCGATCTGGAGCGGGAAGAGCGCGTGGTCATCGAGGATCTTGGAGATCACGAGGGCGTGTACCTTACGCGCAACTATGTTTACGAGTCCAAAATAGCCTTCTACATGCAGAGGCTCCTGCACTCTCCGAAGTCCGTGCGCATTCCCGAGCCGAAGAAGCTCGTGAGAAAGGTCATAGACTCCATGCCCATGACGCTGGCAGAAGAGCAGAAGCAGGCCGTGTATACCGCGGCATCCTCCAAGGTCATGGTGCTCACCGGCGGTCCCGGCACGGGCAAGACCACCATCCTGAACGCCATCATCAAGGTTTTTCTGGAGGCCAAGGCACGCGTGCTCCTTGCCGCGCCAACGGGCCGCGCCGCCAAGAGAATGTCCGAGGCGAGCGGGCTGGAGGCCAAGACCATACATCGTCTGCTGGAATACAGTCCGGCGGAGGACGGCTTCAACCGCAACGAGAACAATCCTCTCGCCTGCGGACTTCTGGTGGTGGACGAGGCCTCCATGATGGACACCATGCTCATGTATCATCTGGTGAAGGCCGCTCCCGTGGGGGCCACCTTCATTCTTGTGGGCGACGTGAATCAGCTTCCTTCCGTAGGGCCGGGCAACGTCCTGCGCGACGTCATCGCCTCCGGCGTGGTTCCCGTGGTCGAGCTTCTGGAAGTGTTCCGTCAGGCGGCGCAGAGCGACATCATCTGCAACGCGCACCTCATCAACAGAGGCAGTCTGCCGGAGCTGCATCAGCGGGCCGGGCAGAAGACGGACTTTTATTTCTTCCGTCAGGAAGACCCGGAGGCAGCCGCGGATCTTGTGGTCGATCTTGTGAGAAACCGCATTCCCCGCAAGTTCGGTTTCCATACCGAGGACATTCAGGTGCTCTCGCCCATGCTGCGCGGCGCCGTGGGCGTGAACAGCCTGAACCGGCGCATTCAGGACGCCGTGAATCCGCAGCCTTCGTCCCTGGTGCGCGGAGAACGGCAGTTCCGCCTGAACGACAAGGTCATGCAGGTGCGCAACAACTATGACAAGGACGTGTTCAACGGCGATACCGGAACCATCATCTATCTGGATGCCGAGGAACGCGAGGTCACCGTCCGTTTCGACGACCGCAACGTGAACTATCTCTGGGAAGAGATGGACGAGCTCGTTCCCGCCTACGCCATTTCCATACACAAGTCGCAGGGCGGCGAGTATCCCGTGGTGGTCATTCCGCTCATGATGCAGCACTACATGCTCCTTCAGCGCAATCTGCTGTATACGGCCGTGACGCGCGGCAAAAAGATGGTCGTGCTGGTGGGAGAATGGCGCGCGCTGTCCATGGCGGTGAAAAACAATCATATCCGCAGACGCTACACCTGGCTCGCGCACAGGCTTGCCGGCAGCGAAGGTTCGGTGCATGCCGACATGCTGCCCGAGGTGGGCTCCGGCAGACGCCGCGCGGGAAAGGACGAGGAGAAATCATGACAGCAGTGCATCATCCGACGCTCGGAACGCTGACGGAATTTTTCGGCGCGAAGGCCGTCGTTCTTGGGCTTGTGCTCTCCGGGGCGGTGCTTGCCGGCGGCTGTGCCGGTCAGCCCAAAGTGCCGCAGCAGAAACAGAACGCGGCCGGCGAAGTGCGGGACGTGCAGACCATTCCCCAGAGTCTTGCCGTGTTTGCCGAGAAGGCCGGCGGAAGCGCGCTTCTGCGTTCGTCGGCTGCAGCTGCAGCGGATATGCAGAAGTTCCGCAGGAATTTCCTTGCGCCCTGGAAGGCGGGCAAGATGTCCCGCGCCACGCTGCGGGAATTTGAGGCCGTGCTGAACTGGGCTCCCGGCAGGCGCGGCTACGCAGAGAACCTGCGCCCCTGGAGCGACGCGGCGTGGGAGAAAATGAGATACAACGCCGCGCTGGACGACGTTTCGCAGGAGCGCCGGGCGGCCATTGTGGTCCGTCATGCCGATCTTCGTCTCGCTCCTACCGTGAAGCCGCGTTTTGCAAGAATCGAGGGCGCGGGGCAGGGCTGGCCCTTCGACGACTTCCAGCAGAGCTCCATGGCGGCAGGCACGCCGCTCATGGTGCATCACGCAAGCCGCGACGGTGCGTGGCTTCTGGTGCAGAGCCCCATGGCCTGGGGCTGGGTGGAGGCCGGAAGCGTGGCCTTCGTGGACGAGTCGTTTAAAAATCTGTGGCAGTCGGCTTTACTGGGCTGCGTGGTGAGGGAAGGCGTTTCCCTGCGTTCGGCGGGCGCGTTTCTCGCTCTGGCGGACATAGGCACGGTGCTGCCCATGAGCGGGCAGACGGTGCTTGTGCCCGTGCGCGGTGCGGACGGGCGTGCGGCCGCGGCACATGCCTTTGTGGAAGAGGGGAGCGTGCTGCCCATGCCGCAGCCGCTTTCCGCCCAGGCCGTGGCCGTCATAGGCGACCGCATGATGGGCGAGAATTACGGCTGGGGCGGCATGTACGGCAACAGAGACTGTTCGGCCATGATGCGCGACCTGTTCGCGCCCTTCGGCATATGGCTGCCCAGAAATTCCGCGGCGCAGGCAAAGGCCGGAGATTTTCACAGCGTTCAGGATCTTTCCGCCGAAAACAAGGCGGACGCCATACTTCGCGGGGCCGAACCCTTCCGCACGCTTCTGTGGCTGCCCGGCCACATCGGGCTCTACGTGGGCCGCTTTGACGGAAGACCCGTGTTCTTCCACGATATCTGGGGCGTGCGCAGCAGACTGCGCGACGGACGCGAGGGACGCGTCATTCTCGGCAGAGCCGTGATCACGGGACTTGCGCCCGGCAGCGAGAGAGGCGATGTCGACCCGAAGGGACTGCTTATTGAGCGTATACGCGGATATTCCATCATCGGCGGACGGTAATCATGGAAAGGACGTTTAAATTTTACGCCGTCACCTACGGCTGCCGTGTGAACCAGTATGAAACGCAGGCCATACGGGAATGGTGGCAGAGTCTGGGCGGCACGGAAACCGACGACCCCGCCGAAGCGGACGTGATGCTTGTGGATTCCTGCGCCGTGACGGCCGAAGCCGTGAGCGACGCAAGACAGATGACGAGAAAGCTCGGGCGTCTCAACCCCGAAGCGCGCATTTTTGCCGCAGGCTGCGCAGCCTCGGCGGAACCTGCGGATTTCAGGCTGCCCGGCGTTGCCGCGGTGATTCCGCAGAGGGACAAGTTCGTGCTTCTGCGGGGGCATCCGCTGGAAATGACGGACTTTTCCGTTGCGGAGGAGGGCAGGCCCCGCTTTGCGCCCTTTGCCATACGCTCCTTCCGTCGGGCGAGGCCCGTGGTCAAGGTGCAGGACGGCTGTTCCCAGGGCTGTGCCTACTGCATCATCCCGCTCACGCGCGGACCGGCGCGCAGCCGTCCGGTGGACGACATTCTGGCCGAAACGCGGCGGCTGCTTGAGAACGGATACCGGGAAATCATGATTTCCGGGGTGAATCTGCGTCAGTTCCACGCCGACGGCGCAGACGGAAGGAATTTCTGGACGCTGCTTCGGCGCATGGACGCGGAGTTTTCACCGGAGTGGCGGGACAGGGCGAGATTTCGCCTGAGCTCTCTGGACCCTGCGCAGGTGACGGCGGCGGAATGCCTTGAAACGCTGGAAGGCTGCCGCATGGTGTGTCCGCATCTGCACCTTTCTCTTCAGAGCGGCAGCATGGCCGTTCTGCGTCGCATGGGGCGTTCTCCCTATTCGCCGGAAAGCGTGACCGACGCCGTGGCGAAGATGCGCCGCTTCTGGCCGGTGATGGGGCTCGGGGCCGACATTCTCATGGGATTCCCCGGAGAAACCGAAGAGGAGACCGAAGAGACGCTGGCGATGCTGCGCGCTCTGCCTATGACCTACGCCCACGTGTTTCCCTATTCCGTGCGCCCCGGAACGCGCGCGGCCGAACTGAAGGATCAGCTCCCCAAAAAGGTGCGTCAGGAGCACGCCGCGAGGGTTCGAGCCCTCATGGCGGAAAAGCACGGGAAGTTTCTTCAGGCTCAGCTTGCCATGCCCGGCATGACCGTAGCGTTCGACAGCGCGGACGCAAGACACGGCAACAACGAGTGGTATGCCGACTGCCGCATGGAAGACGAATCGTGCGCGGCGAGGCGCGGGCATGAACTTGTCCGGGTTTCTCCCGTGCGCGTGGAAGGAAATTTGATCATCGTTCGCCCCGCAGGGGGAGAAGACCTTACGAACCATCCACCAGGAGAATAGTATGCCGCTTCGCAGCATGACGGGCTTCGGCCGTTTTCAGCAGGACAACGGCGACATGGTCCAGACCTGGGAGATCCGCAGCGTCAACAGCCGCTTTCTCGACCTCAAGTGGAAGCTCCCCCCGCAGGCCCGCAACATGGAGGCCCGCTTTGAAAAGATCGTGCGGCGCTTCGCCTCGCGCGGTCGCGTGGAACTTACGCTGAACATTCAGTTTTCCCGGGAAGAGCGCACAAGTTTCGACAGCGCGCAGGCCGCGGCCATGCTGGACGCCGTGAAGGCCTTTGCCTCGTCGAGAGGCGACATTTTCGAGGTGGACTACATGACGCTCATGCAGCTTCCCGTGCTCTGGAGCTCGGCGGGAGAGGAAGACGACGATGCGCTTTTCGAGCCCCTCGCCCTCGGACTGGAATTCGCTCTTTCCGACTGGAACGAGTCCCGCGAGACGGAGGCCGCAGCGCTTGCGGGCGATCTTGAAGTGCGCTTCGGCCGCATGGCCGAATGGGTTTCCGCCATCGAGGAGCGTGCGCCCGAGGTGAAGGCCGCCAGGTTCGAGCAGGTGCGCGAACGCCTTTCCGACATGATGAGCAATCTCGGCGTCGAGCTTGAGGAAGGACGCTTTCTTCAGGAAATGGTCATCATGGCCGACAAGCTGGACGTGACGGAAGAACTCATACGCCTGCATTCTCATCTGCTGCGTCTGGCCTCGCTCATGGAGAGCGGAGAGGATGCGGGGCGCAAGCTGGACTTCACGCTTCAGGAGAGCTTCCGCGAAATCAATACCTGCGGCAACAAGATCCAGGACGCGCAGGTCTCCCGCATCGTGGTGGACTGCAAGAACGAACTGGAAAAGTGTCGCGAACAGGTGCAGAATCTGGAGTAGTCATGGCAAGGCAGCAGCTTGTCAACGTGGGGTTCGGCAACTACGTGCTGGCCTCTCGCGTGGTGGCCATAGTGAACCCGCTCTCCTCTCCCATGCGGCGTCTTCGCGACGACGCCCGCGCGGAGGGCCGTCTTGTGGACGTTTCGCAGGGACGCAAGACGCGGGCCATTCTGGTCACCGACTCCAACCATGTCATACTGTCCGCCATTTCTGCGGACACGCTGGGCCAGCGCTTCGCCTCGCAGGGCGGGGCCGACGGCTCCGACGAAGAAGACGAGGATGATATATGAGCAATGATTTCGGTCCGCGCCGCGGCCTTCCCTTCGTCATCTGCGCGCCATCCGGTGCGGGCAAGACGACGCTGGTGAGCAGGCTGACCGCGGAATTCCCTCTGGAGTTTTCCATTTCCTGCACGACCAGGGCCCCCCGCGGCACCGAGAAGGACGGCGTGGATTACATTTTTCTCGATCGTGAGACCTTCGTGCAGCGGCGCGGGCAGGGATATTTTGCCGAATGGGCCGAGGTTCACGGCAATTTCTACGGCACGCCCCTTCAGCCCGTGCTCGACAGACTGGCGCTCGGCAGGGACATGCTTTTCGACATCGACGTTCAGGGCGCGGCGCAGCTTTCCCTTTCCCTGCCGGAAGCACGCTTCGTGTTCATTCTGCCTCCGTCCATGGAGGAGCTCGAGAGGCGGCTGCGCGGCCGCGGCACCGACAGCGAGGAGGCCATTCGTGTCCGTCTTTCCAACGCGCGCACCGAGATCATGAGCAGCCACTGGTTCGACGCCATCATCGTGAACGACGACCTTGACCGTGCCTATGATCAGCTGCGTTCCTTCTATCTGGCCTCCACGCTTCAGCCTTCGCTCAAGCCCCAGCTTGCCCGGAGCATCTGCGGAGGTTAGTCTTTTCCTGCCCGGCGTCATGGGAATGACGCTTCGACGCAGAAGAGCGAAAGAGCCGTTTGCGGCGTTTCACGCTGCGCCCCTTCAACCCTGACGACGGGAGAGCTCGGCAAAAGACGACGACACCCGACATGGACGGACTATGAGCAAGAACTGGATATTCCGCACCCGCAGGGACGGCAGAGCCGTCCCGGATTCCTTCCACGACGCGGCCGAGCGCTGCGGCATTTCTTCCCGCCTGGCCGAAATTCTCTGGCTGCGCGGTCTGGAGAGTCCGGAAGAGCTGGCGGAATATCTTTCTCCCGGTCTTCGTCATCTGGCCAGGCCTTCATTGTGGCCGGGCATGGCAAAGGCAGCCTCCGTACTGGCGGAAGGTCTGCTGGCCGGGAAAAAGCTTGCCATATGGGGCGACTATGACGCCGACGGCGTGACGAGCACGGCTCTTGCTCTTCAGGTGCTGCGACATCACGGCTACGACGCGCTGTGGCATTTGCCCGACAGACGGGAGGAAGGCTACGGCATGAACGCGAAGGGCGTGGAGGCGCTTGCGGAAGCGGGCGCGTCCATGCTGCTTACCGTGGACTGCGGCATTTCCGACGCGGCGGCCATCGCGAGGGCCAGAGAGCTCGGCATGGACGTGGTGGTCACCGACCATCATCTGCCGCCGGAAACGTTGCCGCAAGCGACCGCATTGTGCAATCCCAGGCTGGCGGAATGTCCCTGCGCTTCCCTTGCGGGCGTGGGCGTCACGTTCTTTCTCATGGCCGAGCTCAACGCACGCCTCGCCGAGGCGGGCTCGCCGCGCATGGACATGCGCCGCACGCTGGATCTCGTGGCGCTTGGTACGCTGGCCGATCTTGTGGATCTGGAAGGACAGAACCGCATTCTGGTGAAGAACGGCCTGCTCGTCATTGCCGAAGCGAAGCGTCCCGGCATTTCCGAGCTCAAGGCGGTGAGCGGATTCGCGCCGCTTGCCAGTCTCGGTGCGGGACAGGTCATCTTCAGCCTTGCCCCGCGCATCAATGCCGCCGGGCGCGTGGCGTCGGCGGAAACGGCGCTGGCGCTTCTGTGCGCCGGGGATTGCGACAGCGCGGCGGATCTTGCTCGCACGCTGGACGGCTACAACACGCAGCGCCGTCAGGAAGAGGAGCGCATTACCGAAGAGGCCATGGTGCAGGCCGAAGCCGCGCTGAACGATCCTGCGCTGGTCATTGCGGGACGGGACTGGAATCAGGGAGTCATAGGCATTGTGGCTTCGCGTCTGGTGGAGAAGTACCACAAGCCTGCGCTCGTGCTGTGTGCCGACGGCGACACGCTGAAGGGCTCGGGACGCTCCATCAGCGGATTCGACCTGCATGCGGGACTTGCCCGCTGCGCGGGAGAACTGCTTTCCTACGGCGGACACCGCATGGCCGCCGGCGTGCGCGTGCGGCCGGAAAATCTGGAATCGTTTCGCTCCCGCTTCGTGAGCGTGGTGCGCGAGACCCTTGGCGACGCGCCCGTGCCCGCCGTGCAGATGATTGACGGAAATCTTGATTTCAAGGCGGCGACGAATTTTATTTTTCTCAAGGAACTTGAGATGATGCAGCCTTTCGGCGTGGGCAATCCCGAGCCTGTGTTCCAGTCCCCGCCGCTGCTTGTGAAAAGGCGCAAGATTTTCGGGCCGCAGAAGAATCACGTGCTTCTGGAACTTGCCGACGAAAGCTGCGGCATCACGCTTCAGGCCAAGGCATGGAGGCAGGCCGAGCAGTTTCCGGCCGACCTTGAGGGCAGGCGCATTCTGCTTGCCTACAGCCCCGGCATAGACATGTATAACGGCGCGGCCAGCGTGGACGTGCGCATAAGAGACTGGAAGCTGGTCTGACGATTGCGTCACGGGACGACGTTTCCGGCATACGGGCTCCGCAGAGCTTTTCCGGCAGGAAGAGTTTTGCGGGGCTTTTGTCATGGCCCGGGGAGCGACGACGAAGAAAGAGAGCGTTTCAGGGACGGCAGGCCAGAACCTTCGTGCGGCATCTTGCGAAGGGCGGCCCGGGCAGGCTTCTGCGCCCTTGTCCTGCGGAACGCGCGGCAGAGCGCATAAGCGCTTTTCATCGCGCAAACGCGGGAAAAGAAAAGGCCTCCGCGCAGCGGAGGCCTTTCGGAATGCCGGGCGCAGGCGCCTAGTCGCGCACGCCGTGGAATTCGATCTCGGTGATTTCGTAGGTCACGCGGCCGCGGGGAATGTCGATGGTGACTTCGTCGCCGACCTCATGACCGAGGAGGGCGCGTCCCACAGGAGAGTTGATGGATATGGAGCCCTTGGCGAAGTCGGCTTCGTCGGGGCCAAGCAAGGTGAACTGGCGTTCCTCGTCGGTGTCCACGTCGACCACATGCACGGTAGCGCCAAAGATGACCTTGTCGCTGTGGAGCGTGTCAAGGTCGATGACAGTGTACTGAGGAAGCTGGGACTCGATGTAGTTGATGCGGGCTTCCAGAAATCCCTGGCGCTCACGGGCAGCGTCGTAACCGGCATTTTCCTTGAGGTCGCCCTCTTCGCGGGCTTCCTTGATGGCCTGAATGACGATGGGACGCTCTTTCTTGAGCTCTGCGAGTTCTTTTTCCAGCTTCTTGTAGCCCTGTACGGAAATAGGCGTGCTCATGGCAGGTACCTTCAAACAAAAGTGATATGCAAAAAAAGAGGCCCAACTTCTTGAAAGAGAGGTCGTCACTTCCAAAGAAGCGGGGCATCAGGAAATGCTTTCTTTGCAATATAGGCCTGCCGGAGAGCGAAGTCAATCCCCGGGAGCGTTTTCAGGCCTTCGACGGGGCGTTCGGCGCGGATGATGCGTAAGGTGCGACCTCAGGCGGCACGGGGCGTGCGGAAACGTCGGGAGGACGGCGGACCTGACTTCCGGCCGGTTCGCATGGAAGGCCCCTACGTCCGTCTCTCTGAAGAGGCAGAAGGCGTACGCTTTTATTGCTGGACAAGTTGTCCGGCTTCTGAGAAGATAAGAGTTCTATTATTCTGTTGCTCGGCTTGACGGGCGACTAAAAACTTCATGGAACTGCTATGGCAAACGATAATCAGCCGGATAAAGTCATTTATTCGATGAACCGCGTGACCAAGCGCCATGGTCAGCGCGAAGTGCTCAAGGACATTTCGCTCGGCTATTTCTACGGCGCGAAGATCGGCGTGCTCGGTCTGAACGGCGCGGGCAAGTCCTCGCTGCTCAAGATCATGGCCGGCGTGGACAAGGCCTTTGACGGCGACGTGGTGGTCGCTCCGGGCTACACCATCGGGTATCTTGAACAGGAACCGCTGGTGGACGAAACGCGCACCGTGCGCGAGGTCGTGGAGGAGGGCGTTCAGGAAGTCGTGGATCTCGTGAAGGAATTCAACGAGATCAACGAAAAGTTCGCCGATCCCGATGCGGATCTGGATGCGCTTATTGAGCGTCAGGCCAAGGTTCAGGAAAAGATGGACGCCCTGAACGCGTGGGATCTCGACTCCCGCCTTGAAATGGCCATGGACGCTTTGCGCTGCCCGCCCGGGGACACGCCCGTCTCCGTGGTGTCCGGCGGCGAGCGCCGCCGCGTGGCCCTGTGCCGTCTTCTTCTTCAGAATCCCGACATTCTTCTGCTCGACGAACCGACCAACCATCTTGACGCCGAATCCGTGGCCTGGCTTGAACGCTATCTGCAGAGCTTTCCGGGCACGGTCATCGCCGTCACGCATGACCGTTATTTTCTCGATCATGTGGCCGGATGGATTCTTGAGCTCGACAGAGGGCGCGGCATCCCGTGGAAAGGCAACTATTCTTCCTGGCTCGAGCAGAAGGAAAAGCGTCTCGCGCTGGAAGAAAAGGCCGACAACGAGCGCCGCAAGACCCTTGCCCGAGAGCTGGAGTGGATTCACATGTCCCCCAAGGGGCGTCATGCCAAGGGCAAGGCCCGCATCAACGCCTATGAGGCCATGCTGAGCCACGAGAGCGAGCGGCTTGCGCCAGACCTTGAGATCTACATTCCGCCGGGACCGCGCCTCGGCAAGTCCGTCATCGAGGCGAAGGACCTGTGCAAGAGCATGGGCGACAAGGTGCTTGTGGAAAAGGCGAACTTTCTGGTGCAGCCGGGCGCCATCGTGGGCATCATCGGCCCCAACGGCGCGGGCAAGACCACGCTCTTCAAGATGCTCGTGGGCGAGGAGAAGCCCGATTCCGGCACGCTCAGCATAGGCGAGACCGTGAAGTTCGGCTACGTGGATCAGAACCGCGCCTCCCTTGAGCCGGGCAAGACCGTGTATGAAATCATAAGCGGCGGCAACGACTTCATCAAGCTCGGCGGCCGCGAGGTGAACGCACGCGCCTACTGCTCCCGCTTCAACTTCCAGGGCGGCGATCAGCAGAAGAAGGTGGACGTGCTTTCCGGCGGCGAGCGCAACCGCGTGCATCTGGCCTGCATGCTCAAGTCCGGCGCCAACGTTCTTCTGCTCGACGAACCGACCAACGACATCGACGTGAACACCATGCGTGCGCTGGAAGACGCGCTGGAGAACTTTGCCGGATGCGTGCTTGTCATCAGCCATGATCGCTGGTTCCTCGACCGCATCGCCACCCATATTCTCGCCTTTGAGGATGAGGGGCAGGTGACCTTCTTTGAAGGAAACTTCTCGGAGTATGAGGAAGATCGCCGCAAGAGACTCGGCAAGGAGGCGGACACGCCGCACCGCATGAAGTACCGCAGGCTTACCCGTCAGTAAGCCCGGCTTCACAGGGGGAAGAAGCGACCTTCGTTCCTTTTTCTGAACAGAAAACGAGGCAGCCCGTCGGGCTGCCTCGTTTGTGTTTCAAGCCGGGAGGAATTCCTTCCTGCTTTTCATGCCGCGCTGGGATGCGGGAAGCGTTCTTGCGGGTCAGGCGCCTATCCTGCCTCTGTAGGTGGGCTTCTGCGGCACGACGGGCTCGGCGCGGCGCAGGGTGAGCAGCGTGATCTCCGCGCCCACGCCGAGACGCATGGGCACGTATCCCCACATGCCCGTGCCGGGACTGACGTAGAGAGGCATGGAACCGGCCTTGTAAAGGCCTGAGCGGAACCCGCCGTTCAGTCGCGATACGAGGGGGAAAAGAAAGAAGAACTGTCCGCCGTGCGTATGCCCGGAAAGCTGGAGATGACAGCCGAAGGCGGCGTTCTGCTCCGCGTGTCCGGGGCGGTGCGACATGAGCACTTTCAGTCCTTCTCCCGCGCCTTCCAGCGCCTTGCGGGGATCGGGCGCGCCCATGGATTCGTCGAGACTGCGGAAGAGCACGGCGCAGGGGTCGGTGACGGCGGCGATGACCACGTTTCTGCCGTTCACCTCATATGTCCGATGCTCGTTGAGCAGTACCGTCATGCCCCAGCTCCGCCAGGTTTCCACCCATCGGCGAAGCCCTGAGTAGTAGTCGTGATTGCCCACGCTGATGATGACGTCGAAACGGGCGCGCAGTTCGGTGATGGGCCGCAGAAGGCTGCCTATGCGTTCGGGCCGGCCGTCGGCGAGGTCTCCGGTGATGAGCGTGAAGTCGGGGTTGAGTTCGTTGGTGCGGCGCACCACTTCTTCCAGCCACGCCCCGGTGAAGGTGGAACCGATGTGCAGATCGCTCAGATGGGCGATGGTCAGACCTTCCAGATCCTTCGGAAGTCCCTGCAGGGGAACGTCGACTCTTTTCACGGAGGGCACGACCAGGGCCCGGGCCATGCCGAAGGCCGCCGCAACAAGACTTGCGCCGAACATGGACCATTCCGCAGCCGGAGAAAGAAGCACGGAGAACATGCCGTCCTTCACGCCTTCGATCTGCGGCACGAAAAGGGAGACGGCAAAGGTGAGGGCCAGCAGCGCGTCGCGCAGAAGGACGATCCACGAGAGCACCATGAACGACGAGGAGATGAAGCCCCCGGCCCGGATGAGCGAAAACGGCAGGTCCGGCCGCCACGTGATGAGCACGCGCATGCCCGTGATGGTCTGGGAAACAAGGAAGAGCAGAACGGTGAGCGGTATTCGCCAGCCCATGGGGACGGGGTCGTGCCATAACAGGCTGAACGACATGTAGGCTGCCACCACGAGCATGAGGGTGGTGCTCGATGCAAAGAACATTCGGTTGCGGGCGTAGTCGGCCATGGCAAGTCCTTGGACGGGGTTCGGGGAAAAGCCGGGCCGCGGCATCTGCCCGCGGCCGGCATGAGGGGTGAGGGGCATCGTGGCGCCCGGAGGCGTCCTGAAATTATTTCGGGGCGATGTACTTTTCCATGGCCTGGGCGGAACAGGTCTGCCCGCGCCAGAAGGAAGAGGCCCAGAGTATGAGCACGGAGGCCTGCGCATCGTCGAGATGGCGGAACTTCGTTTCCAGATTGCGCGGGCTGCTGCCGTGCTTCTGGTAGAGCTCCTTTCTGTCGCAGTGCTCCATGACGTGGATGAGCAGATGCGTGAGCCTGAGGTGCGAGGTGTCGATGACGATGTTCTTGTGCGCGTCGATGATGGTTTTCAGCTCCGCGGCGGTGAAGAGCGATTTCAGCGCGCTCACGGTACTGAACCAGGTGTCGATGGTCCAGGGCAGCATGAATTCCGCTCCGGCGGTGCGGCTGCGGAAATGCTCCTTGATCCAGACGTCCTGTTCGTCGCTCGGGGTGCGGCCGTAGTGAAACATGATTTCTCCGAAGGCTAGAAGGGACGGGTGTAGGGAATGTCGCCGTATTCGAGGGAGGGATCTTCGGCGCAGGGCAGAAGAGGCCTCCGTCCTTCCTTCCAGTCCCGGAAATGGGCGATGATGCGGGCGTGATCGAAGCAGAGCGGCTCGGGCAGCGCGTCCAGAGGATAGAAGGCCGCGTCGGCGGCATCGTCGCCGGCAAGCAGATTTTCGGGGTGTTCGCTGCGGCCCACGAACACCGTGGTGAGCGTGTGACAGCGCATGTCGCGCAGCGGCCAGGAGTACACGCCGAGAACGCCCTCCAGCGTGACGTCGAGGCCGGTTTCTTCCTTCATCTCGCGGACGGCGGCGTGTTCGGCGCTTTCGCCTTCCTCAATGAAGCCGCCGGGCAGCGCCATGCCGAGAGGCGGATTTTTGCGCCGGACGAGAACGATGCCGCGCGCATCGTCATGAATGACGACGTCGGCGGTGGGCAGGGGGTTGCTGTAGCGGACCACGAGCGTGCCGCAGGAGGGGCAGTAACGGGGATGATTCATGCGTGAACCTCGGAAGCTGATGAAGTCAGAATGGTGAACCCGGCCTGTTCGAGGGTGGAGAGGGGCAGGGCGCCTTCGCGCAGAAGGCGCAGGCGGCGTTCCCCCAGAGGTTCCACGATGGTGCTGGCTTCTCCGCCGCCGGGAGCGGGAGGCTCGTCGAGAATGCCGTCGGTGGAAGGATCGAGAGACTGAAGAAGTTCCGGATCGAGCTCGGATGCGCGGGTGACGGCCGCTCTGCCGCTGATGTTGGCGCTGCTCGAAACGATGGGGAAGCCGCAGCGCCCGGCCAGAGCCCGGGCCGCGGGATGAGAGCTTACCCGTGCGGCGATTTTGCCGGTACCTCCGGTGAGCGCCTCGGGAAGATCATCCTTTGCGGGCAGAAGCAGGGTGAGAGGCCCGGGCCAGAAGCGGGCAAGAGCGGCGATGTCTCCGGTAAGGTCGCTTCCGGGGACGGCCACAAGGTCAAGCTGGCTTTCGTCGTCCAGAATGACGGGCAGCGGCATGGAAAGAGAACGCTTTTTGCATCGGAACACGCGGTGCACGGCGGCATCGTCGTCGGCCCGGCATCCTATGCCGAAAAAGGTTTCCGTGGGATAAAGGAGCAGGCCTCCGTCTTTTATGCGACGGGCCGCTTCCTGAAGGGAAAGGGTCACATTTTTCTCCGTGGCAACAGTAAAGGCTGATCGCAGAACGGATGACCGATCCCGCGTTCGCTGTTCCGGCGGAGGCTGGAACGGCCGTCGCCTTCCGGGCGCGGAAAAACGGTTTTTCCAAAGGCCCGGACGGCTGATCCCCGAAATGCGGGATTTCGGGAATGTCCGGCTTTGAAGCGGAAACGTCAGACCGTTCCTTTTTTTCATACCTGTTCGCCTGATGACTTGCAAGGGAGAGGAGAAGGCGGACCGGAGAAACGGCGCTGGATGAGAACGCAAAAACGAACCGGCCGTAAAGAACCGCGCCTTTGCTTCCTGGAAGAGATGATGGGCAGGAGAAAGCATGACGGAAAATGCCTTGGGCAGCGCCGGAGACCGTGGCCGTTACTGCCTCGACAGTTTTTCAGCGCTCGCGCCTTCAGGGAAGAGCGCCACAGGGAGCCCCGGAAATTCAGGGCTCCCTGTGGCGCTCAGAGGAAGCGGCGCGCACGAGACGTGCGAGCCGCGGCGATTTGCGGTCAGCGTACCGTGACGACTTCGCCGTGCGCAAAGCAGTATTCGGAAAGTTCGTTTCCCAGTCCCGGGAGGTCGGGAATGGAGAAGCGTCCGTTTTCCGGCTGATAGTCGTGAATGCAGAGCCTTCGGTTGTAGTCGTAGCGGCAGTAGACGTGCTGTTCGTGAATGGTGAAGTTGGGAATGGCCGCTTCCAGATGCAGTGCCGCTGCAGTGGAGAGCGGGGAGGCGCACACGTGCGCCTGCACGCCCACGTCGTAGATATGGGCGAGGTCACAGACCTTTTTGGTTTCCGTTATGCCGCCGCAGTTGCCGATGTCGGGCTGGATGAGCTGAATGGATCCGTCTTCAAAATAGGGCGCGTAGCCCCAGCGGGTGTAGATGCGTTCGCCCTGACTGATGGGTACGGACACGCGGTCGGCCACGAACTTGTTCATTTTGGGCGTGGGAGTGCAGGGTTCCTCAAAGTAGAGCACGCCGTATTCTTCCGCAAGACGGCCGAGCTGAACCGCGCCCTGCGCGTCGATGTAGGAATGGTTTTCCATGATGATGTCCACACCTTCGCCCACGGCCTCGCGCACGGCCGAGAGACGGCGCTTTATCATGTCGTAGTTCTTCGGCGTGAGAATGCGGGTCGTCTCCTCGGCCTTCAGACGATGTCCGTCCTCGGCAAAGGTGAAGAAGTCTATCTTGATGGCGTCGTAGCCTTCGCGCACGGCCTTCATGGCATTGGATGCGTAGTCTTCCACGGTGATTGCGGGAGTCTTTCTGTCATCCCAGCCGAACTGGAGCTGCGAGGCGTAGCATCTGAGACTGTCGCGCATTTTGCCGCCCAGAAGCGTGTAGACGGGCACGTTGAAGTGTTTGCCCTTGATGTCCCACAGCGCAATATCGAGGGCCGATATGCCGGAAAAGACCACGGGACCGCCGTTCTGTCCCCAAAACGAGGACTTGTAGAGCTTTTCCCAGATGACTTCGTTTTCAAGCGGGTCCATGCCGAGAATACTTCTGGCAAAGTCCTGAATCATGCCGAATGCGGCCCTGTGCGCGTTGCCGTAGGCAAGCGCGGCCTCGCCGTCGCCGTAGATGCCGGCATCGGTGTAGACGCGGCAGAGCACGGGAGCCCAGCCGGGATTGTCCGCAGGATGCATGTCCATGAGTATGACGTCGACACTGGTTATCTTCATAGAATCAACCTCCAAGTGCAGGCTTAGTGAATCGTCCATCTGAGCAGACGGTTTTTGGCCTTTTCAAAAAACTGCATGACAATGACGAGCACGATGACCATGAATACGAATCCGCACCAGGCTTCCGCGTACAGGCCGTATTCCGTGTACTTTTTGACGTAGAAGCCCATGCCGTATTCCGCGCCGTACATTTCGGCATAGACGAGAACCAGAAAGGAACCGCGCAGGGACGTGATGAATCCGGAAAGTATGGACGGCATGGCTGCGGGAAGAATGACCTTGCGCATTCTTTTGAAGCCCGTAAGCTCCAGCGTGGCGGCATTGTCGAGATAGCGCCTGTCTATGGTCATGATGCCGTTGATGGTGGCAAAGAGCGTGGCCCATATGGTGTTGTAGACCACGAGAAACAGCGAGGCCGCGCGAAAGTTCGGGGCAAGAAGCAGCGCGAAGGGCGACATGAGAATGGCCGGAATGACGCTGATGGAATAGATGACAGGGTGTATGACTTCCCGGAATTTTTTGTGCATGCCCATGAGCGTTCCGAGAAAAAGGGCGAAGGCTACGGCAATGACGATGGAAGGAATCATGAGCTGGAAGGAATAGAGCATGTTCATGAGAAGCGTCTTCCAGTCCTTCAGAAACGCGGCGCCTATTTCGCTCGTGGGGGGAAAGAGAAAGGAGTTGAAGGCCTTGGTGTCAGCAATGTATTTGTAGCCGAGAATGATGCCTATATAGATGAGGATGGTGATCCAGTATTTCTTGAGGAACGTGACAAACCTGACCATAGACGCTCCTTGAAAGGAAAGGGCCCGTCGTTCCTTCCGGAGGACGGGCCCGACGGATTAGAAGTTGTTGGCCTTGAAGAAGGCGAGACGGTCATCGTAGAACGCGGGATCTTCATTGTAGCGTTCCGCAACGAGCTCATCGAGAGCGGCCTTGTAGAGATCCACGTTGATGTGGGCGTCGAGGTCGTAGTTCCTGGCGCTCTCCGGCAGGAAACCGGTATCCATCATGATCTTCCAGGTGGCCTTTACGGCGTTGCGCACGGGATCGACACTGGGACGGTAGTTGGGATTCTTGAGATATGCGGCCACGAAGTCTTCGCTGGCATGCAGTTCCCTGGCAAGTATCTTCACGCTTTCATCGGGATGGGAGAGAAGGTACTGCTCGGAGCGGATGAGAGCCTTGAGCAGCAGTTTGACCGTCTTGGGGTTGGCCTTTACGAAGTCGCTGTTCATGTTCATGCGGCAGCAGCCGTAGTTGGGCTGAAGCTGGTCGGCCCACACCACGATTTCCAGCTGATCCTTCATGTTGCCCACGCGGAACAGAAGGTCGCCGCTCAGGCTGGCGTAGTCGGCCTCACCCTTGATGACGGAGGTGAGGCGGTCGCTGTTGGTGCTGTAGGTGAGCCAGGTCACGTCGTCGATGTTGTACCCCGCCCACATGAGGGGACCGGTGATCCATGTCTGGCTTTTGGGCGCAGCGATCTTCTTGCCGATGAAGTCGGAAACGCCGTGCCAGCCTGTGCCCTTCTTGGCTACGATGTACATGCCCTTGAGCATGTAGCCGCCCACGATGGTGAAATCCGAGCCCTTGGCCATGAACTGCAGAGGGTTGTTGGTGCCGTTGTTGGAGGTAACGTCGACCTGTTTGGCGTTCAGGGCAGTGAGGGCATCAGAGGTGGAGTTGAGCGGAATTTCAATGACGTTGATGCCCACGTCCTTGAGATAGCCGTTGTTCTTGGCAAGAGTGACGAGCACGTTGCCGCTGTTGGCGCGGGCCCAGCGCACGGTGTCCACTTCGGGCTTGTCCTGGGCCATGGCCGTGCCGCAGGTCAGCAGAGCGGCGGTAAGCATTGAGACGAGAATTTTTTTCATGGGTAGGCTCCTTGCATGATTTGTACGCGTTCAGGCCATGCGCCTGTTCACGTCACGGTTGATCTGATGGATGAGGGTGTTTCGCAGTTTCAGCGTTTCCAGGTCGTCGAACTGCGTTTCGCGCGTGGGACGTTTTTCCGGCGGTATGGAGCAGTCGTAGATGACCCTGCTCGGCGACTGGCCGAACACAAGAATGCGGCTAGAGAGCAGCAGCGCCTCGTCCACGTCGTGGGTGACGAAGAAGACGGTCTTCTTGGGATCGGTTCTGGCCCACAGCTCGAGCACGAGATCCTGAAGTCTTGCCCGGGTGACGGCGTCGAGCGCGCCGAAGGGTTCGTCCATGAGCAGTACGGGAGGATCAATGGCAAAGGCGCGGGCGATGGCGCAGCGCTGCTTCATGCCGCCTGAAAGCTCCTTGGGCAGCTTGTCGAACACGGACTCGTCGAGTCCGACGTCGCGTATTTTTTCAAGCGCCGTTTCTTTCCAGTGTTTTTTTCCGTCACTGGGAAAACGCTGCTCAAGCGCCAGCATGATGTTTTCTCCCGTGGTCATCCACGGAAAGAGTCCGTAGTCCTGAAACACCATGCCGCGGTCGAGGCCGGGCTTTTCTATGCGTCGGCCGTTCATGGTGATGTCGCCCTTCACGGGGTGCTCAAGTCCTGCCAGAAGACGGAGAAACGTGCTTTTCCCGCAGCCGGAGGGGCCGAGCAGACAGATGAACGACCCGGTGTCGATGGAGAGGTCGATGTCGTCCAGCACAAGATGTTCCGGACTGTAGCCGAAAGACAGATGGTTGATGCGGATGTCCTGCATATGAAAAAGCGCTCCTTGCCTCAGCGGAGCATTTCAAGGAAGGCTTCCACGCGGACCTTGAGCTGCTCCGTGTCGGCAGGAGAGTAGTCGGTGACGATCTGCAGGAAGGGAAGATGCAGCTTCTCCCGGACGAATCTCTTGACCGACCACGATTCCACGTCATAGGTCTGGCAGCCCTGCCAGGTGAGGTCGACCACGGCGTCGACCCGGAATTCCGCGGCCAGATTTTCCAGCACGGCGTAGCGGTTCGGATTGGGCGACATGACCGAACAGGGCGTGTCGAGGTAGCGGGAGGCAAGGGCATCCAGCGGATCGGCATTCTCATCGATCATGAGACGTACCTTCTTGTAGCACGAGCAGTTGTCCAGGCAGACGACGCTTGCCCCGCAGTCTTCCAGCAGCTTCACTACCTTGTGGGAGCCGAGCCCCACGGGCACGCCGGTAAGAAGAATGCGCGGCGCGGAGGCGGCGAAGGGGCTTTCGCCGGAAGCGTCGACTTCCCGTGCCATGTCTTCCAGCAGTTCCGTGGCCTTGTCCCAGTCAGGCACGAAGGAGGCACGGTGCGCGATTTCCATGAGCTGCATGCCGGAAAGCGGCGAGGGCTTTTTTTTCGCGAGGTCGAGCACGCTCTTGAGGGCGAGGCGGAAGCGGTTGGCCTTGCGTATGGCCGAGCGCAGCTCCTTTTCTCCTATGACCACGCCGAAGCGCAGCTCGAGTTCCCGGACGAGACGCTCATACTGTCCCTTCCAGTACGCGAGCGCGGGCTCGTTCTGAATCTGCGGAAGCTGGAGCATGAACATGCTCTTGCGTTCGGACAAAAGCTCGAACATCTTTTTTTTGCCGTCGCAGGTGGTGTCGGCAACGACGATGTCGGAGGCGGCGAGGTACGGGCAGCTGTCCTCAAGGGCAAAGCCGAAGCTGCTCTTGATGAGCGGACAGAGCGAGCGCGGAAGAATGCTCTCCGCGGGTGGAATGGAATCGTTTTTCGTGCCGCACAGCGAAACGGGGACGGCACCCGCCGCCAGGGCGATTTCCAGAGGGGAGTATATGCAGTACTGACCGACTACCTTCACTCCGGCCTGCTTCGCTTCCTGAAGGGCCAGAACGTTGCGGTCGGTGACGTCCTTGAATCGTTCAACGCTGGGATAGCTCATGAGTTCTCCTTAGCAAGGCGCGCGGCAATGAGCGCCGCGCCGAGTGCGCCTGTGTTTTGAGGATCGTTTGCCACATTGACGGTGGTGCCGAGTTCCGAGGACAGGCAGCGCGCAAAGGCCGGCAGCGTGGCGAGTCCGCCTGTGAAGGTGTACTCGCCGCGACAGGCGATGCGTCTGGAAAGCGAGACCATGCGTTTTGCCAGAGATCGGAACACTCCGGCGGCCACGTCTTCGGGACTCACGCCCTGCGCCAGCAGACCGACGATTTCCGTTTCGGCAAACACGGCGCACATGCTGGAAATGTCCGCGGGCTTGCCCCGACCCGCGGCCTCGTCCAGAGCCTGAACGTCCATGCCCAGAATGCCGGAAAGCACCTGAAGAAAGCGGCCTGTTCCGGCAGCGCACTTGTCGTTCATGACGAAGTCCTGTACCGATCCGTCGGCATCTACGGCAATGGCCTTGCTGTCCTGGCCGCCGATGTCCAGAACGACGCCGGTGCCCGGAAAGAGATGCACGGCCCCCAGAGCATGACAGGTGATTTCCGTGACGGTTTTGTCCGCAAAGGGCAGGGCTATGCGTCCGTAGCCCGTTCCCGTGACGCGCGTCAGCGCCGGGCGGTCCACCCCGGCCTGTGCGCATGCCCAGTCAAGGGCGTCTTCGCCTGCCTGTCGGGGATTCCAGCCCGTGGGCACGAGCGCATGGGCCAGCACGTTGTTGGTGAGTTCATCCAGAATGACCGCTTTTGCGGCCACCGAGCCTACGTCGACGCCTGCCACCGGCATGATGTTTCTCCTGTTCTTCCGCGTCGCGCCTCGGCATGGAGGCGCGACGGCGGGATGCTGTTACGGACGGATGACCTTGTCGGCAAGGTCGAGACTTGTGACGATGTCCAGCATGTTGGTGGTTTCGCCGACCTGCTTCTGCTCGGTGAGGTGGAAGAATTCAAGGCAGGTGCCGCACACAAGGATGCTCACGCCGGACGCTTCCAGCTTCTTCAGGGCATCCAGAGCCTTGCCGGGCGTGGAAGCGAGGCGCACGCCGCCGTTGACCATGACGATGCGCCAAAGCTCATTCATTTCGGGCAGCGTAGCGAGGAAGTTTGCCATGAGTCTGGCGCCGAGTTCGTCGCTGCCGGAACCGATGACGTCGGAGGTGAGCATCACCAGAGTCTTGCCGGAGCGCGAGGGGCCAGCCTCGGCAATGATGTCTTCGGCCTCGGCGCAGTTGATGCCTGCCTTGCGGCCGCAGACCTTCCATTCCGAGTCGCCGGTCTTTTTGATGTCCGTGACGTAGCCGGAACGGCCGAGGAAGCGACTGACGTTTTCCGTGGCGGGCACGTTGTCCACGCAGACTTCAACGAGGTCGGGAGAATCTTTCAGAGCGTCGCGGGTGCGTATGACAGGTTCAGGGCAGGCCAGGCCTCGGCAATCAAGAGAAACGGACATGGGACCTCCAAAAAGGGTTGCAGGTGAAGAATGATGAATGCGGAATCTCTGGGACATGCTCCGCACGATTTGCGGATGCGGAGCAAGGGAAGACGGCGTTGCGGACAGGCGCATTGCGGCAGAACGGGGATGACGGGCCGGGGGGGGGCACGCCGGGCGATCGGTTCTTCATGTCTGGTGCCGGGAAGCCGTCGCTTCGGGAAGAAAGGACAGAGGCGTCGTCGCGAGTCCGCAACAAAAACGCTCCTTCCGGGCAGGTGACCGGAAAGAGCGTCGAAGCGGCGAGATCGGAATTAAATCAATCAGCGCTGCCGGAACCGTTGATGTCCAAGAAAGAAACTCTTCCCGTCACAGAAGCGGGAGAGTCAGGTGAAGGGAATCTTGTACATGGACGTCATCATGGCTGAACGGGCAACGTATGCTTGGCCAACGTGCGCGCCTGATGCGCGACACGGATGAAAAAAAATTCAGGATGTTGTCATCAACTTCATGATTCTTATTCAAGATGCTGTGAAACTGTCAAGACTCATTTCGCCGTTTTTGCCTTTTTCATCATGCTGCGATGAAAGGCTCATGACGAGTTCATGGTTCTTCCGGGCGACCGCCGTTCCCGAAAGCGGCACCGGACAGATGCAGAATTTCTTGTCCCTTTCGGAAGACGGGAGGCATGGGCGGAGCTTGGACTTGCTTCCGGCGCAGGCTCCGCTTATAAGAGCCTCATGAGCTTGAAACCCCTGCGAATCATGACCGTCGGCAGACCGCATGCGCCTTTCTGGAAGGATGCGGCGGCCCATTATCTGGAAAGGCTTGCCCGCTTCAGGAAGGTGACGGACACCGTCATCCGCGATTCCGATCCCGCGCTTCCGATCGCGAGGCGCGTGGAGGAGGAAGGAAAGCGCATACTCGCCGCCCTTGCCCCTCAGGACATCGTGATATGCCTCGATGAAAAGGGGCGTTCCATGACGTCCCGGGACTTCTCACGGTTTCTGGAAGGACTGTCCTCGGATGCGACGCGTCGTCCGTGCTTCATCGTGGGAGGGCCTTTCGGCCTGCACGACAGCGTGCGGGAGAAGGCGAGACATCTCATGGCGCTGGGCCCGCAGACCCTGCCGCACGAGCTGGCCCGCGTGGTGCTCCTTGAGCAGCTTTACCGGGCGGAAACGCTGATCCGCAACATGCCGTATCATCACGACTGAGGTGATGTCAGCAGGGGACGCGAAGCGTGCCTTCCATTCCGGCGGCAGGGCGACACGGCCGAGACCTGTGTGCCGCCTGGTTCGTGCGTCTGTCGTTCGCGGCAGTGAGTCACCTGTCAACGAAGGGCCGGCGTCTTTTTCGCCGTTTGCCCGCCCGCTCGCAGCACGGCCGCGACTGCCTGCAGCCTGCGCAGAGCCGGGCCGTGCCGGAAAGTTTTGTCGTTAGCCTTCCTCGCCCGCCATTCTCCGAAGTTCCGTTTCTCTTGCTTTCGCATCCAGCGGGCGGCAGAGCGTGAACGTTTCGTCGCCGCGCACTTCCTTGGATACCTGAAAATGCTGGGCCGCCCGCGCCGCGAGCTGCGGCCAGTGCGTGATGATGAGAAGCTGACGGCGCGAGGCAAGATCGTTCAGACGGTCGGAAACGCGGTTCAGCGTGATGCCGCCCACGCCGGCATCCACTTCGTCGAAAATGAGCGTGGCGTCTTCGTTCGTGGACTGTATGCCCACCACGGCGAGAAGGAAGCGGGAGAGTTCGCCGCCCGAGGCAATCTTGTCCAGAGGCTGGGGGCGCTGTCCGGGATTCGGTGCCCAGAGCAGACGGTAGCGGTCTTCCATGCAGGCGGGGCAGATGACCTTTACCTTGTCTTCCACCTGCGGCCACAGTTCGTGAGGCGTGCGTTCCGGCTCCACGTGAACGCGCTCGGAAAAGCCGAGTCCGGCCAGTTCCTTTTCCAGCGCGGCGCAGAAGCGCGAAGCGGCGTCCTTGCGCAGGGCGTTGCATTCTTCAAGCGTCGCATGAAGTTTTTTGGCCAGTTCGCGTTCCTGTTTTTCCAGTCGGTGCAGATCCAGTCCGCAGGCGTCGAGAAAGGAAAGATTCTCGGTGATTTCGTCGCGCAGGCGCAGAATTTCGGGTATGCTGCGGCGCATCCGGCGCTTGAGCTGGGAAAGCTCGTAGAGTCTTGCCTCAAGCTCGTCCGGGTCGTACTCGCCGTCGGATGCGGGGGTGCTGCGGAATCGCCGCGTGAGCTCCCTGGCCTCCTCCTCGAAGTTCATCAGAGATTCCAGCGAGGGAGAAAAGCTTTCGTCTTCCTGTGAGAGGGCATGGAGCAGGCGTTCCAGCTCGCCGAGCAGCGTGGAGAGGCCTCCTCCTTCGCCGCCGAGCATGAGCTCGAGCCCCTGCTCGTACTGTGAACGCAGGTGCTCCACGTTCTTGAGTTCCGCGCGGGCCTTTTCCAGGCGTTCTTCTTCGCCTTCCTCAGGGGCGACGCGTTCGATTTCCTTCTGCTGCATTTCCAGAAGCTCGCGCTTCTCGCTCAGCATTTCCATGCGCTCCAGAAGCCTGCGCCGCTGTTCCGCCACTTCTTTGAGCTCCCGCACGAGCGCGTCCTTGCGGCCGATCAGCGACGGATCGGGAAGAAAGGAGTCGATGAGCGACGCCTGATAGGAGGGCTGAAGCAGCCGCTGCTGACCGTGCTGGCTGACGTGAAAGAGCAGCGCGGGACGAAGCGCGCGCACGGCATCCTGCGAGGTGAGGGATCCGTTGAGAAAAAAGTGGCTGCGCCCGGAAGAGGCGGAAAGCTCGCGACGAAGCACCACTTCTTCCTCTCCCTGTGCGCCTCGTCGCGTGAAAAGCGCTTCCACCTGCGCCTTGTCGCGCCCGGGGCGCACCATGTCGGTGGTGAGCCGGTCGCCGAGGACGAAGTTGATGGCCTTGAGAATGAAGCTCTTGCCGGCGCCGGTTTCACCCGTGAGCACGTTCATGCCGTCGCCGAACTCCAGCTCCATGTCGTCGATGAGCGCAAGACCGCGTATGCGCAGATATTCCAGCATCGTATCACCAGAAAAAAGGTTGACCGGGCAGTCCCCGACAGCAACATCTTTCGTTGAAAACGGATAAAAAGTCAAGAATAAATTTACTTAATGATAAATTAAAAATTGATTTATTAACCAAAAAAACGATGCCGTGTCAATGGAAAACGTATTTTTACGATCGGTGTGACGAAGAGTGAAGCGGAAGTTTGAGGGAAGACTTCGAGGACGTCGGGGAGAGACGAATGAAGTTTGCAGGGAAGAGGGCGAGCCTTGTCGCGATCCGGGGCACCATGTCGGTGCTGAGCCGGTCGTCGACGGATCGGGCGTCGCGGGAGACGACGCGGCATCGGGTGCGGCGCGAAAAGCACCGGTACGTGGCGTTCCGGCAGGGGGAAAACGACTGAAAAGTCAGGCGTTGTCCCTGAGGGTGCGGCCGGGATTCCCGCGTGTTTTATCCGTCAGAACGGCGGACTCGGGCTTGCGCCTTCAGAAAGAGGGACGGTTCGGGAATCCTCTTCGCTGTCGGCGCATGAGAGGGGCAGAAAGTCGGGGCGTGCCGTGGAAGGGGGGGGCTTCGTACGCGGCGCGAGCTCGGAGAAACGGACGGGAAGAGCGGGGATGCGGCGGAAGGGGGAAAAGGCTGTCCGAAGACGCATGATGCGCCTTCGGACAGGGAAGATCAGCCTTTCAGTGCCTTGCGGAAGCCTTCGGCGGAACGCTCGATGACGGCGTCTTCCACGGCGAAGGACAGACGGATGTAACCGGGATAGCCGAAGCCGGAGCTCGGGACCGCAAGCACGAGATTCTTCGTGAGGCGTTCCACGAGGCCCTTGTCGTCACCGCCGGGGGCCTTGGGGAAGAAGTAGAACGTGCCTCTGGGCGGCGTGAATTCGTAGCCTGCGTCCGCGAGGATGGCGGCAAGCTTGTTGCGGCGGCAGGTGTAGATGGCGAGGGCCTCGTCGGTGGAGGTGCCGAGGCATTCGGCCATGAGGTACTGACCCACCACGGGCGGATTCACGAAGCCGAGCACGCGGTTGGAGAAGATGAGGCCGTCCATGAGCTTGTCGGCATCTTCCATGTCGGGATTGACCGCGATGTAGCCCACGCGTTCGCCGGCCATGCCGTAGTTCTTGGCAAAGGAGCTGATGACCACGCTGTGCCGGTAGAGCGGCAGCGCGGCGGGCACGTCGATGCCGTCGTAGGCAAGGAAGCGGTAGGGTTCGTCGGCCACGAGATAGATGATGCGGCCGATGCGCTTCGAGGCTTCTTCCAGCATGGCGGCGAGGCTCATGATGTCTTCTTTGGAGTAGACAGCTCCGGAGGGGTTGTTGGGGGAGTTGATGATGAGCGCGCGGGTGCGGGGCGTGACGGCGGCGGCAAGGGCCTCCACGTCGGGACCGAAGTCTTCGGCCCGGCAGGGAACAGGATGCAGCGTGCCGCCGTGATTGCTCACGTAGAAGCGGTATTCGCCGAAGAAGGGAGCCACGGTGAGCACTTCGTCGCCGGGTTCGAGCACGGTGTGGAAAAAGGCGTTCATCACGCCTGCCGCGCCGCAGCCGAGCATGACGTGCCGAGCCTTGAGGGGCGTCTTCTGCTGGTCGCTCAGCCATGCGGCCAGCTTTTCGCGAGCCCAGCCGAATCCGCCGTTGGGCATGTAGCCGAGAATGCCGGGTTCGGACAGACGGGCGGCAAGGGCGCTCATGGCGCGGGCCGCTTCGGCGGGCGGAGCGAGGTCGGGATTGCCGAGGCTGAAGTCGCACACGGCGTCGTCGCCGTATTTCTTGCGCAGCTCGATGCCGGCTTCAAACATCCGCCGGATCATGGATCCCTGAGAAAGATTTTGCTCCATGGCGGAGCTGAGAACGGAAGCGGACATGGCAGTCTCCTTGAATGAGGGAAAGAAAGCGGGAAAAAAGAGTTTCGATGCGGAAACAGACTGGGCGGACGCGGCGCGGGAGGCTCGTGCGTTTCCGGCAGCGGCGTTCAGAGCGGTAAGTGCCGCATCCAGCCGGTCCAGCCACAGATCCACGAAGGCGGGATCGTCGGCAAGGCCCCTGAGCTCGGCCTGTACGCGGAAGCCCGCGGCTTCAAGTCTGCTTTTCCATGATGAGGGGGACGCGCCCGCCATGTCTTCCAGCGTGTGTCGTCCCACCACGGAAAGCAGCGGCAGAAGCCAGATCCGGCCGCTGGGGGCGGCTTCGGCGGAAAGCAGCGGCAGCAGCATGTCGAGCCCGTCGAAGGCGGGCGATTCCAGCGTGGCTTCGTCGGGGCGAACCATGCCGGAACCGACCATGCACGCCACATGAATGTGCGGATCCTGCGCGCGCACGGCATCGCCCCAGCGCCGATAGAGAATGTCGCATTCATGACGACTGCCGTGGGCCATGCACACCACGGGCTCACTGGAAGAGCGCAGGGGAGAAATGTGTCTGAGAAGCGTTCCGGCGGCCTGCGCCACGCATGGGTCTTCAGGATCGAGACTGGAGAGAAGCGGCCGGCCGAGACTGACGGTCATGCTGCCTTCTTCCGCTATGACGCGGCAGTCGGCGGCCACCCCGTCGTACTCCATGCCGGGGATGAGATGCAGAGGCTGCACGGCGACATGGGTGTAGCGCTCATAGCGCATTCTCTTCAGAGCCTTGAGAACGGAGTCGGACTTCGTGCGGGAGCTTGCGAGTCTGAGGCGCATGGCTTCGGACGTGAACGCCCAGCGGACGGGCAGGTGGAAGCGTGCCTGCGTGGCGGCCTGCACGGCACGCAGGGCCGCAGCCCCGCGAATGTTGCCGCAGCCGTAGGCTACCAGAAGAACGCCGCGCTTCATGCCTTTTCCGCAGAGAAGGTTTCTTCGGTAAAGAGCTGGAAGCCCTTTTTGCGCAGAAGGGCGGCGAAGAGTCCGTCGCCGTCGACAAGCGTGTGGGTGAAGGTGCCGTCGTAAATGCGCCCGCATCCGCAGGAAGGAGAGCGGGCCTTGAGAACGGCGGCCGAACAGCCGCATTCCTCGGCAATGTAGAGCGCAGCTTCGGCCCCGGCCGAGAATTCTCCCGTGACGTCGTCCCCCTCGGCGGACACGACGCGCTCTCCCCGCCGTTCGCTCGGCGTGCGGGGCGTGGGCAGTCCTCCGAGGACCTCGGGGCACACGGGCACGGCCTCGCCGCTCTCCACGAGCGCGGCGATTTCCGGGCGCAGGTTCGAGCGTCCGTCATAACGGCAGGGGGTGCCCGCAAGGCAGGCGCTCACCACATAGCGACAGGGTTTGGGAAAATCAGTCAAAGGAAATCTCCACCTGTTCCTGGTTGTCCTTGCGCCGGACTATGGTGCCTATTTCCCACGCGTCCGTATTCATGGACTTGAAGCGGGGGAGCATGTCGTCGGCCGTGTTGCGGTCGGTGATCATGATGTAGCCTATGCCGCAGTTGAAGACCTGGAGCATTTCCGGCCAGGTGAGATTTCCCTGTTCCTTCAGCCAGTTGAAGATGGCGGGACGTTCCCAGCTCGAGAAGCGGATGCTTGCGCACACGGAGGGCGAAAGCACGCGGGGAATGCTGTCGTAGAAGCCGCCGCCCGTGATGTGGACCATGCCCTTGATGGGCAGGTCGCGCATGATGGACTTCACCTGATCGGCGTAGATGACGGTGGGCGTGAGCAGCACGTCGGCAAAGGTGCGGTCGGTGCCGGGTACGATGTCGTCGGGCCTTGCGCCGCTCTCTTCAAAGATCTTGCGCACGAGGGAAAAACCGTTGGAGTGGAGACCGGAAGAGGCCAGGCCTATGATGACGTCGCCCACGCTGATGGTGGAGCCGTCCACGATGTTCGGTCCGTCCACGATGCCCACGCAGAAGCCCGCCAGGTCATAGTCTCCGTTGGCGTACATGCCGGGCATTTCCGCCGTTTCCCCGCCGAGCAGCGTGCAGTTGCTCATTTTGCAGCCCTCGACGATGCCGCCGACGACGGTGGTCGCCTGCTCCACGTTCAGCTCGCCGCAGGAAAAGTAGTCAAGAAAGAACAGGGGCTTTGCGCCGAGAACCAGACAGTCGTTCACGCTCATGGCCACAAGGTCGATGCCCACGGTGTCATGTCTGTTGAACATGGAGGCCATCTTGAGCTTGGTTCCCACGCCGTCGGTGCCCGCCACGAGAACCGGAGCCTGCATGCCCGTGATGTCGGGACGGAACAGGCCGCCGAAGCCGCCTATGTCCGAAAGGACGCCGTGGGTCTGCGTGCTGGCCACCATGGTCCTGATGCGGGAAACCAGTTCGTTGGCGGCAGTGATGTCGACGCCGGCGGAGGCGTATGCGTCGGAACGGGAAAAGCTCATGGTCGTATCTCCTGTTTGAAGGCGTCCGCCTTTTGCGGTCGGGCCGTCCTGCGTTTGCTCCTGCCTCCCGCAGCGCAGGCCTGTGAAGGGCTTTTGCGCGCGGCATTTCCCCGGGAAATCGTTTGTGCAGGTGCCTCGTATTAATAGTCGCTTCCGTTCCGTTTGCCAAGTTTTTTAAATGGATTCCGCCCGGCGGGCGTTCTGCGGACGGCCTGCCCTGCGGAGCGGAAAAAGGCGGGATGAGGAGCCTCCGTCCTTCTTTGGGGGGCGCTTCTTCCGGGCGTCGGGAAGCTCATCCTCTTGCATTTCCCCGAGGAGTATTTAGAACATGACAGGCCCGAGCGGCATGAATTCCTATTTTCAAGGCGGTTTCCCATGAGCAAAGATGCTTCCAATCCGTTTTCCAGACTGAATGCGCGGGACTTTCCTTCCCGCAATGAACGAGACAACGAGAAAAAGCAGCGCCGTGCCAAAACGGTGGTGAAGAACAGGGACGCCGAAGCCGTCGCTCTGGACGCCGATGAGCAGCTTTTCATGCAGGCCATGGGCGGAAACGTGCGTGTGCTGTCTTCGCCTGAATCCCCGAAGGGCAGAGCGGCAGGAAAGCGCGCCGGAAGCGTTTCGGACGGCGACAACGACAGCTTTGCCAGAGCGCTGGAACATGAGGGCGTGAAGAAGCTTTTGCAGAAAAAGTCGGAAAGGAAGACGCAGGAAGCGCCCAAGCCCGAGCCGGAGGAGGAAAAGGAACCCGCCACGCTGACGGCCATGGCGCTTGCCGGCGCGCGCATAGGTCGGCGCGACGACTCGGCGCTCATGGCCGAGGCCGCCGGAAAGGGCGCGGATGCCGATGACAGCCGTGATTTCTTCAGCGCCATCAAGGGAACGGTGCCGCTCAACGGCAAGGGGCGCGACGTGCCTGTGGAACCCGAACCTCCGCTCGTGCCGGTGACGGATCCTCGTCATCCTCTGCAGGACTTCATGGAAGGCAAGGTGGAATTTTCGGTGGCGAGCACTGCGGAGTACGCCGAAGGTCATGTCGTCGGGCTGGATCTCATGATTGTTTCCCAGCTCCAGTCCCGTCAGTTCAGCCCCGAAGCGCATATCGATCTGCACGGGCTCAACTGCGAGCAGGCTTTCCAGAATCTGGTGGGCTTCTTCCGCAATGCCTACTACAAAGGGTCGAGAACCGTGCTCATCGTCACCGGCAGAGGACTCAATTCGGTGAACGGCGTGCCCGTGCTGCGTTCCCGCGTGCAGCAGTGGCTTACCCAGGACCCCTTCAAGCGCGTGGTGCTGGCCTTCTGCACCGCAAAGCAGGAAGACGGCGGCGCGGGAGCCTTCTATGTGCTCATACGCAGACGCAAGAAGAGCTACGGAAAGATCCGCTGGGACGTCATGCCGTCGGATCCCGACCTTTACTCCTGATGCGAAGCGTGTTCATGGCGGGCAGATTCCGGGAACGTCTGCCCGTTTTTTATGCTGCCGGCCGCAAGTCACAAGACCGTCGTCCGGCGGAGAGTAAAGAAGAATGCGCAGGTCTCCCCGTCCGAGGAAGGGAGTCGACGAGGCGGCGTGAAGCTCCGCCTGCGCCGACGGCCCCGGGAAGAAAGGCGGCCTCCTCGCTGTCTCATGAGGGTGCCTCCGGGACCTTTTTTCTGCAAGGACGTCCGCTGTAAAAACTTTCGGACATTTCAGGCGCGGCCGTAGCATTGCGTCAAAGTCTTTACTCTTGATGAAAAACGCGGGCTCGGCTATAGTTATGCCATTGAGGCCTGCGTCTGGGCCTTTCTTTATGCAACAGCCCCTTTCCGAGGGAGGACGATATGCAAGCTCCTGAAAAAAATCTGGCGTTCGATCTGCTCCGTGTAACGGAATCCGCAGCTCTTTCCGCGGCCCGCTGGCTGGGAAAGGGTGCGAAGGAAGACGGGGACGGCGCGGCTGTGGACGCCATGCGTCTGTCTTTTGACTCCCTTTCCATCAAGGGTCGCGTCATCATAGGCGAAGGCGCCAAGGACGAGGCCCCCATGCTGTATAACGGCGAGGAAGTCGGCGACGGCACGGGGCCTGCCATCGACATTGCCGTGGATCCCGTGGAAGGCACGAATCTGCTGGCGCTCGGGCGTCCCAACGCCATTGCCGTCATAGGCGCATGCAAGTCGGGCTACATGTACAACCCCGGCTCCAGCTATTATATGAAGAAGCTCGTGGTGGGCCCCGAAGCCCGCGACGTGGTGGACATCGACGCTCCCGTGTCCGACAACCTTCAGGCCGTGGCCCGTGCCGTGGGCAAGGACATCAACGACCTTGTGGTGTTCGTGCTCGACAAGCCCCGGCACAAGGGACTCATCGAGGAAATCCGCAAGACCGGCGCGCGCATCACCCTGCATACCGACGGCGACGTGGCGGGCTCGCTCATGGTGGCCGACCCCAGCGTGGACGTCGACGTGATGATGGGCACCGGCGGAACTCCCGAAGGCGTGATTTCTGCCTGCGCCATCAAGGGCGTGGGCGGTCAGATGTTCGGCCGCTTCGACCCGCAGTCCGACGCCGAGCGGCAGGCCATGATTGCGGAAGGTACAAGACTGGATGAGATTCTTACCGTGGATTCCATCATACGCGCCGACGACGCCTTTTTTGCCGCCACCGGCATTTCCGGCGGAACCTTCCTCGGCGGCGTGAGCTATTCCGGCAGAGGCGCCGTCACCCATTCTCTGGTCATCCGTGCCAAGACCGGCACCTTCCGCTACATTGAATCCCACCATAACTGGGAACGGCTGATGAAGTTCAGCTCCGTTCGTTACGACTAGATTTCCGCAGGGGCCGAAAACGGCTCCGGCGGGTGCCAAAAACGCAGACAGTAAGCGTCCGACGCCGCGGAATCTTCCCGGGCGCGGGCGGCGCGGTCTGCGCATCGCCCAGCCCTGCGCAGACAACGTGCTTTTTTATGGCGCAGCCCCCGTGTTCGGACGGCCTGCGCGTATGACCCATAACACCCAGTCAGGGAGTATGGAAATGAACAGTGTCAAGACCGCCATCCTGTTCCCCGGTCAGGGGGCGCAGGCATCTGGCATGGGAAGGCGTCTCGCCGAGGCGTCTTCCGATATCATGGATATCTGGAAGAAGGCGGAAAGCATAAGCGGCCTGCCGCTGCGCGAAATATACTGGGAGAGCGACGACGCCACGCTCATGGCCGAAACCCGCAATCTTCAGCCCGCCATCACCGTGGTCAACCTTGCGCTCTGGCTGAGCGTGGCCGACCGGCTTTCTCCTGCCTGCGCGGCCGGTCACAGCCTGGGAGAATTCAGCGCTCTGGCCGCGGCCGGCGTGCTTGAAATGGACAAGGTTCTGGAACTCGTTTCGCTGCGCGGACGTCTCATGGCCGACGTGGATCCCGAACACATAGGCACCATGTGCGCCATGATCCGCCTCTCTCAGGAACAGGTGGAAGCCGCCGCCAGAGAGGTTTCCGAAAGCACCGGCAAGCTGGTGCGCGTGGCCAACAAGAACACGCCGCTTCAGTTCGTGCTGAGCGGACACCGTGAGGCCGTGGAGGCCGCAGCCGAAAAGCTCAAGGCCGAGAATCCGCGCGCCAAGGGCTTCCCTCTTGCCGTGAGCGGAGCCTTCCACACGCCCATGATGGCCGAGGCTTCGGCGGAATTTTCCAAGCTGCTGGACAAGCAGGACTGGCATGACGCGAGATTCCCCATTTATTCCAACATCAACGGCGAACCTTTGAGCGATGCTGAGGCGCTGCACGGCGCCATGCGTCGTCAGATGACTTCTTCCGTCTGCTGGGTGGACACCATTTCCAACCAGTGGAGGGACGGCGTGCGCCGCTGGGTGGAATTCGGTCCCCAGGGCGTGCTTACCCGCATGGTCCGTCCGATTCTCGTGGCTGCGGACGTGGCTGACGGCAGCTACACCACCGTTCACATACCCAATAAAGACGCCGTTGATGCATTTGAAGGATAACGATGCGCGACATACTTCTCATTGAAAGGGCACTCCGTGACATTGTGGCCGGAAACGGCTGGCAGTGGCCTGAAAAGGCCGTTCTGGAAATTCCCAGAGAGTCCAGCTACGGCGATCTGGCCACCAATCTGGCCATGGTGCTTTCCAAGCAGGCAAAGGCCGCGCCCCGCGTGGTGGCCGAAAAGATTCTGAAGGAGCTTTGCGAAAAGTTCCCCGGTCTCGTCACGGCCGAAATCGCCGGCCCCGGCTTCATCAACATCACCTTCGCGCCGTCGTTCTGGCAGGGCGTCGTTTCCGAGGTGGAGGAGCAGGGCAGGGCGTTCGGCTCCTCGAAGAACGGCAGCGGCCGCCGCATCGTGGTGGAATACGTTTCCGCCAACCCCACCGGCCCCCTGCACATCGGTCACGGACGCGGCGCCGCCGTGGGTGACTCGCTCACCCGTCTGCTGCGTTTTGCCGGCTACGACGTGTCCACGGAATATTACATCAACGACGCCGGTCGTCAGATGCGTCTTCTGGGCGATTCCGTGTATCTGCGCATGCGCGAGATATGCAACCTGCCCGTGACCTATCCCGAAGATCCCAAGGGCTGGTATCACGGCGACTACATCCGCGACATCGCCCGCGAGATGCTGGAAAAGGATCCCTCCCTGCCGGAACGTCCCGAAGCGGAGGCCAAGGACCTGTGCTACGAATACGCCTGCGCCACCATTCTGGCGGGCATCAAGGAAGACCTCCGGGAATTCCGCGTGGAGCATCAGGTCTGGTTCTCGGAAAAAAGCCTCGTGGACGCCGGAAAGGTTGAGGAAGCCTTCGACAAGCTGCGCGCCATGGGCCTCGTGTACGACAAGGACAACGCCGTATGGCTGGCCACCCAGCAGTTCGGCGACGACAAGGACAGAGTGCTCAGAAAGAGCGACGGGTATCTGACCTATTTCGCCTCCGACATCGCCTATCATGCCAACAAGTTCGAGCGCGGCTTCGACGAGTGCATCGACATATGGGGCGCGGACCATCACGGCTATGTGCCCCGCATGAAGGCCGCCATCACCTGCATGAAGCATGACCCGGAAAAGGATTTTCACGTGGTGCTCATCCAGATGGTGAACCTCATGCGCGGCGGCGAGCCCGTGGCCATGTCCACCCGTTCCGGCGAGTTCGTCACCCTGCGCGAAGTGCTCGACGACGTCGGTACCGACGCTGCGCGCTTCATGTTCCTTTCCCGCAAGAGCGACAGCCCGCTGGACTTCGATCTGGATCTCGTGAAGCAGCGCAACATGGAAAATCCGGTGTACTACGTTCAGTACGCCCATGCCCGCGTGGCCGCGCTGCTGCGTCGTGCCGCCGATCGCGGCGTGGTCCTGCCCGAGCGCTGCCCGGCGGACATGCTGACCCCGCTTACCTCTGCCGACGACCTGGCGCTTCTGCGCGAGGCGGAACGCTTCCGCAACGTGGTGGAAGACGCGGCCCGCGCCCGTGCGGCGCACCCCGTCAGCTTCTATCTCATGGAGCTCGCCGGCAGGCTGCACAGCTACTATGCCAACAACCCCGTGCTGAGCGGCGACGATGAAGCCGTGATGAAGGCCCGTCTTGCGCTTTTGCGCGCCGTGAGCGTCGTCATTGCCAACGGCCTTGATCTGCTCGGCGTCAGCGCTCCGGAATCCATGTAGTCATGGCCAACGCCTTCTATCGCAGTTCATCTTCAAGCGCGAAGAAAAACAGCGACCGGGAACGCCGGACGAGCACCTTCTTTGCGTCGGAGGAAAGTTCGGACGCCGCGGCATCCTCTGCCGCGGCCGAAGACTCCTCTTCGCGCAAGAGTTCCGCCGCGCGCACCCAGAGCCGGTCGGAAGGGCGCAGCGTGTTCGCCTGGCGGGCGAACATCACGCCTTCGGCTCTCGTGACCATGAGCGTGCTTGCGCTCGTCATGCTGGGCTTCTGCTTCCTGTCCGGCGTCATCGTGGGCCGCAGCAGCATGCCGCTGCCCCAGGCCCTTGAGCTCGACACGCTTCTTTCGGAAGAACCAAAGGAGAGCGCAGGAGAGAGCGAGGAGCCGGAGAAGATTCTTCCCAAGGAAGAGCTGCGCTTCATGACGAGCCTGAAGAGCGACGCCGCAGGAGGAGTGCTTGCCGACGCTCAGAAGGACTCGGACGCGAAGCCCGCAGTGACGCAGGAAAAGGCCAGACAGGAAAAGCCCGCCCAGGAAGTGCAGAAGCCCAGGGAACCCCAGTTCGACTATGTTCTGCGCGTGGCCGCCTTCAAGGAGGCCAAGCAGGCGCAGACGCTTCTGAACACGCTTACCAAGGACGGACTTCGCGCCCGCCGCACGCAGACGAAGACCAGCCGGACCACGTGGTATTACGTGCAGGTGCTCATGCGCGGCAGCAAGGCCGATCTTCAGATGCTGCGCCGCAAGCTGGACGGCTACGGCCTGCACGACGCCATGGTGCTGAGTGAAAAGGCCGTAAAGGGCAAATAGCGTCTCTGCGGCGGAGGAGGGCGTCTTGCCGCCTTCCGGGACGCGCCGCTTCCGGCGGTGCCGTTCTTCGCATACTTGACAAAGAAGGGCACGGTAGGTATTTTGTCATGTTTCCAGAGGTAAAGCATGGATCTTAGACACATCGCACTCAATGAGATTGACCCCCAGGGGATGAACCTTACGGTTTCCGACGAGGAAGTCTGGAAGACTCCGCTGAAGGAATATCATGTGTCATGCCGCATAGTTGAGCCTGTCATTGCGGATGTTTTCCTGCTTCCGCAGCAGGACGGCTGTCTGCTTCGCGGCACGATACGGGGCGTTGTGGCCATGCCGTGCAATCGTTGCATGGAAGAGACTCTTGTGGTGCTGAACCAGAGCTTCGACGAGTTCGAGGAATACCCCGGACAGGCCGGAACCGAACCGGAAGAGGAAGATCCTGCCGACATTCTGGATGAATGCGCCGTGACCATGGAGGGCGGAGCGCCTTTTCTTGATCTGGCGTCCCTTTTGTGGGAGGAGTTTTCGCTGGCCCTGCCGGTGAAGCCTCTCTGTAAGCCGGACTGCCGGGGCCTGTGCCCCGTGTGCGGCAAGAATCTTAATGAAGGTGCCTGCAGCTGTTCCCGCGACAGCGGGGATCCGCGGCTGGCTGCTCTGCGTCAACTGAAAGTGAAACATCAGGGGTGATTCCCCCGTTTCCGAGATAAGGAGAAACAACATGGCCGTTCAGCAGAACAAAAAGTCCCACTCCAGAAAGTGCATGCGTCGTTCTCATGACCGCGTGGCCAAGCCCACCGTCATCTACTGCTCCTGCGGCGCTCCCACCAAGCCCCACAGTGTCTGCCCTTCCTGCGGCAAGTACGACGGTCGTCAGGTCGAACCTGTAGCCAGCGATGAGCAGTAATCGCGCAAGACTCGCCGTGGACGCCATGGGCGGGGACTTCGGTCCCTCCGTGGTTGTTCCCGGCGCGCTTCAGGCCGCTCGCAACACGGGGGCCAAAGTAATCCTCGTCGGTATCGAGGAAGAAATCCGCAAGACCATCGCCGGCCTTCCCGATGCGGGTGAGGAGGGCGATCTTTATGAGATCGTCAACGCCACGCAGCTGGTGGAGATGACCGACAAGCCTTCGGAGATTCTTCGTACCAAGAAGGATTCTTCCATGCAGGTGGCATGCAGGCTTGTCCGCCAGGGAGAAGCCGACGCCTTCATCAGCGCCGGTCACTCCGGTGCGGCCTATGCCTGCGGCATGTTCATACTCGGGCGCATCCCGGGCGTGGAGAGGCCTGCGCTGGCTTCCGTGATTCCTACGGAAAAGTCTCCCATGCTCCTGCTTGACGTGGGCGCCAACGTGGAGTGCCGCCCGCATCATCTTTTTCAGTTCGGGCTCATGGGAGCCACCTTCGTCAAGGACATCCTCGGCTACGAGGATCCCAGAGTGGGCATCCTGAGCATCGGCGAGGAGGAAGGGAAGGGCAATTCCCTCGTCAAGAGCAGTTACGAACTGCTCAAACAGGCCTCCAACCTCAACTTCATCGGTAATGCCGAGGGCAGGGATCTGTTCACCGGCAACATCGACGTTGCGGTGTGCGACGGCTTTGTGGGCAACATCGCCCTCAAGCTGAGCGAAGGGCTGGCTTCTTCCCTGACGCATCTTCTGAAAAGGGAACTTCTGAACAACGGGGTGCTGCCCCGTCTGGGCGCGTTCCTTTCCATGAAGGCCTTCCAGAACTTCAAGAAGATGGTGGACTATGCGGAGTACGGGGGCGCGCCCCTTCTCGGTCTGAAGGGCATTGCCATCGTGTGCCATGGCAAGTCCAACGTCAAGGCCATCACCAGCGCCGTGACCATGGCCAACACCTACGTGGTCAAGGGAACGCAGCAGCGTCTGGTGGAAACCATCAGCGCCAACGAGGAGCTGACGAGTTACGGCCGCACCGTATAGTTTCCTGCATCATGTTTTTCGTCATGCGGAAAGCTTCTTTCATGGGAGCTTTCCGCATGACGCGCCATAAGACGACGCTCCGTCGTCCGACGTGTCAAGGTGCCTTTCCCTGCGCACCTGCCGGCCGCTTCGTCCCTGTGCGGAAAATGCGCGGCTTCTCCCGGAAGGCGGTCCGTAGGGACTTTCCTCCGTCTCAAAAGGAACGACTGCCGCCCGGGTGCGGCCGTGTTCGGACATCTCATGAATCATCCCTGCTATATTTGTGGACTCGGCTCCTGCATTCCTCCCCGCGTCATGACCAATCATGACCTGGAAAAGCTGGTGGAAACCTCCGATGAGTGGATCACCACCAGAACGGGCATCAAGGAACGGCATGTTCTCGAAGATGGCGTCAATGCTTCCGACTGCGGCGTGAGCGCCGCCCGTGCCGCTCTTGACGAGGCCGGTGTTTCTCCGGAAGAAATCACCCATATTTTTGTTGCCACCTGCACTCCCGACTACCTGTGCCCCAGCACGGCCTGTCTCATCGCCGGCAAGCTCGGCATCAGCGCCTCATCGGGGCGCATGGGCAGAGTGATGTGCATGGACTTCAACGCCGCATGCACCGGTTTCGTCTACGGGCTGGAACTGGCGCGCGACGTCGTGGCCGCCCATCCCGACGCCATGGTGCTGCTTGTCGCCACCGAGGCTCTTTCCCGCCGCACCAACTTTACCGATCGCACCACCTGCGTCCTCTTCGGCGACGCGGCCGGCGCCGTGGTCGTCCGCGGCTCCGACAAGGGCGCGCTCTGGCAGGTCCGCGACTCCGTATGCTCGTCCGACGGCTCCCTGCACGACCTCATCAAGATAGGCGGCGGCTCCGCCTGCCATGTGAAGGAAGGAGACGTCATAGGCGCGGACTGGTTCATTTCCATGCAGGGCATGGCGGTGTTCAAGCATGCCGTGCGCAGCATGACCGAAGAGAGCCAGAGCATTCTTGCGCGCAACGGCGTTTCGCTGGAAGAGCTCGATCTGTTCATTCCCCACCAGGCCAATCTCAGAATCATCAAGGCCGTGGGCGAGCGTCTGGGCATAGACGAGAACAAGGTCTTCGCCAACGTGCAGCACTACGGCAACACCTCCGCCGCCACGCTTCCCGTTGCCATGGAAGACGCCCGCCGTCTCGGCCTCCTCCGTCCCGGCATGAAGGTTCTGCTGACCAGTTTCGGCGGCGGAATGACCTGGGGTTCCGTGCTTCTGGCCTAGTTTCTCCGTTGTCATTTCCCCGGAAAACGCTTAGTATCCGTCCATCAGGAGCATGTGTATGAGCGAACTCACCCCTACCGCGCTTGTCACCGGCGGTTCCCGCGGCATAGGCCGCACCGTGGCGCTGACCCTCGCCGCCGCCGGCTACCAGATATACTTTACCTACGTGAGCCGTCCCGAGGCGGCGGAGCAGACCGTGGCCGACATTGAGGCCGCAGGCGGTCATGCCCGCGCCTTCCGTCTGGACTCCGGCGATTCCGAAGCCGTAAGCCGCTTCTTTGCCGAGGAAATCAAGGGCAAGGTTCATCTTTCCGTTCTCGTGAACAACGCCGGCATCACCCGCGACGGGCTTGTGCTGCGCATGAAGGATGAAGACTTCGACGCCGTGGTCAACACCAATCTGCGCGGAGCCTTTCTTTTCCTGCGCGAGGCCGCCAAGATCATGACCCGTCAGCGCGACGGACGCATCATCAACATCTCTTCCGTCGTCGGGCAGATGGGCAACGCCGGACAGATCAACTATGCCGCAGCCAAGGCCGGGCTCATAGGCATGACCAAGTCCGCGGCCAAGGAACTCGGCAGCCGCTTTGTCACCGTGAACGCCGTGGCTCCCGGATTCATCGAGACCGACATGACGGCCGCTCTTGCTGAAGACGTGAGAAAAGCCTATGTTTCCGCCATCCCGCTGGGCCGTCTCGGCTCCGCGCAGGACGTGGCCGATGCCGTGGCGTTTCTTGCGTCGGACAAGGCCTCGTACATCACCGGTCAGGTCCTTGCCGTGAACGGCGGCCTGTACTGCTGAGGATATTTTCGGAAAAGCCCGGCATTGTCCCTGCGCCGCGAGGCCGGGGAGAGGGCCTTTCCCCTTGTCGTTTGGTATGGCCGGATGCAGTGCTTCCGGCCGAATCTGGAAAACCTGAAACACCCCCTGGAGGGAAACATGGCCGCCGTTGAAGATAAAGTTAAGCAGATCATCGTGGAACAGCTTCAGCTTTCTGAAGAGGAAGTGACTCCCGAAGCTTCCTTCATCGAAGATCTGGGTGCCGACTCTCTCGACCTGACCGAGCTCATCATGGCCTTTGAAGAAGCCTTTGGCGTGGAAATCGCCGATGAAGACGCCCAGAAGATCCTGAAGGTCAAGGACGCCATCAACTATATTGAAAGCAAGCAGAAGTAAGTTCTTACTTCCTTTCATCTTGTTTTCACGAAGATGCCGGGGAGCTTCGGGTTCCCCGGCGTATTCGGGTTAAGAGCGGCTTCGCTCCGGCGCCCGCGGAAGCGGAAGGCCGACTCCTGCTGAGGAACGATGTTTCGGCACGCAGGAATCGCGGCCCGCAAGGGGCGCCGCTTTTCAGGCCCGCGATTTTCCGGGCCGGGAGCTGTTCCCTGCAGCTTGTTTCGCGGAAGGAGAGGTCCGCGGGACGGACGTTCGTTTTCGGGCCATGCCATGGATGTTTCGGGACGGTCGGTCCGGGGCGTTTTCCGGCATGATGCCGGCGTCTTTCTCAGGGAGCCTTGTCCCGTCACCTTTATATGGAGTTGTTCCGCGTGGATCGTAAGCGCATAGTCATCACCGGCCTTTCTGCCATCACTCCTCTGGGTACCGACCTTGAGAGCAGCTGGGAGGCCCTTCTTGCAGGCAAGTCCGGCATCGGCCGCATCACTCAGTTTGATTCCACCGAATTTCCCACGCACATCGCGGGCGAAGTGAAGGACTTCAAGCCCGAGACGTTCATTCCGGCCAAGCAGTGCCGCAAGATGGACCGTTTCTGTCAGCTGGCCGTGTGCGCCGGCATGCAGCTCATGGCCGATTCCGGCCTCAAGATAGACGAGAGCAACGCCGGACGAGTGGGCGTGGTTCTCGGCGTCGGTCTCGGCGGCCTCAAGACCATTGAGGACTTCCACGAAAAGCTGCGCACCTCCGGCCCCAACCGGGTTTCTCCCTTCTACATTCCCATGCTCATTTCCAACATGGCCCCCGGCCAGGTGGCCATATTCACGGGAGCGAAGGGCATCAACGTCGTGTCCACGAGCGCCTGTGCCTCGGCTCTGCACGCCATAGGCAGCGCCTATGATCAGCTCGTGCTCGGTCGTGCCGATGCCGTCATCACGGGCGGCGCCGAGTCCACCATCACGGAAATGGGCATTTCCGGATTCACGTCCATGAAGGCTCTCTGCACGGCCCATCAGGACGAGCCTGAAAAGGCCTCCCGTCCCTTCGACGCCGGACGCAGCGGCTTCATCATGGGCGAAGGCGCGGGCATGCTCATGCTCGAGACCCTTGAGCACGCGCAGGCCCGCGGTGCGAAGATCTATGCCGAAGTGGCCGGTTTCGGCGCTTCCGACGATGCTCATCACATGGTCGCCCCGCTGGAGACCGGCGAAGGCATGGCTGCCTGCATGCGCAACGCGCTTGCCGATGCCGGGGTTTCGCCCGACGTCATCGACCATGTGAGCGCGCACGGCACGTCCACCCATGCCAACGACGCGGCTGAAACCAGGGCATTGCATGAAGTCTTCGGCGATCACGCCGGAAAGCTGGCCATTACGGGCGTGAAGTCGCAGATAGGCCATCTGCTCGGCGCCTCCGGCGGCGTGGCCAGCGTGTTTGCCTCCATGAGCCTGACCACCGGCATGGTGCCCGGAACCATCAATCAGGAAACACCCGATCCCGAGTGCGACCTCAATTATATGGGCGAGGGATCGAAAAAGCTCGATCCTTGCTATGTCATGATAAACTCCTTCGGCTTCGGCGGCACGAATGCCAGCCTTGTGCTGAAGAAGTTTACCGCGTAATCTGCAGGGCCGGAGCAACCGGCCCTCAATTTTCAGGAACGGAGAACCATGGACGAACTGATTCTGCGCGACCCCGAGGTCGCGGACGCCATCTGGAAGGAATCCCGCCGTCAGGTGAGCAAGCTTGAACTCATCGCGTCGGAAAACTTTGTATCCTCTGCCGTGCGCGAGGCGCAGGGCTCCATCATGACGCACAAGTATGCTGAAGGATACCCCGGCAAGCGTTATTATGGCGGCTGCGAATTCGTCGACATCGTGGAAAATCTCGCCCGTGACCGAGCGATGCAGCTCTTTGACTGCGACTTCGCCAACGTTCAGCCCCATGCGGGCAGCCAGGCCAACATGGCGGCCTATCTTGCCCTCATCAAGAACGGCGACACCGTGATGGGCATGGATCTGACGCACGGCGGTCATCTGACGCACGGCAGCCCCGTCAACTTTTCCGGCCGCGAGTATCATTTCGTTCCCTACGGCGTGAACCGTGAAACGGGACGCATCGACTACGACGAGCTTGAAAGAAAGGCCGAGGAATGCCATCCGGCCCTCATCGTGGCCGGCGCGAGCGCCTATTCCCGAATCATCGACTTCGAGCGCTTCCGCAAGATAGCCGACAAGGTCGGCGCGAAGCTCATGGTTGACATGGCTCACATCGCCGGTCTCGTGGCCGCCGGACTTCATCCTTCTCCGCTTCCCTGGGCCGACATCACCACCACCACGACGCACAAGACCCTGCGCGGTCCCCGCGGCGGCATGATTCTTACCTGTCGCGGCGAGGAATACGGCAAGAGCATCAACAGCAAGGTGTTCCCCGGCATACAGGGCGGCCCGCTCATGCACGTCATCGCGGCCAAGGCCGTGGCACTCGGCGAAGCGCTGCGTCCCGAGTTCAAGGACTATCAGGCTCAGATCCTCCGCAACGCGAAGGTGCTTGCCTCCTGCCTTGTCGACGCAGGCTACGACCTCGTTTCCGGCGGCACGGACAATCATCTCATGCTGCTTGACCTGACGCGCAAGGACATCACCGGCAAGGACGCCGAACACGCGCTGGATCTGGCCGGCATCACGGTGAACAAGAACACGGTTCCCTTTGAGACCCGTTCTCCCTTCGTCACGTCCGGCGTGCGCATCGGCACGGCCGCGCTCACGACGCGCGGCATGAAGGAAAAGGACATGGAAAAGGTGGGCGGCTGGATCGTGGACGTGCTTTCCAACACCACCAACGAGACTCGTCTTGCCGAGATTCGCGGTGAAGTGGAAGCCTTTGCCCTCCAGTTCCCGCTGTTTGCCTGGTAAATGACGGGGCGGCCCTGCGCTCTTTTGCGCGCGGGGCCGCTTTTTTTCCTTGTTTTCAAACGGATTCTCACGTGATAGTTTCCGGAGATGAAACGGGAGGATTTATGGCGCAGGGCGGCAGAGCAAGCTGGCCACGATATTTCATGGACATCGCCTATCTAGTGGCGGAGCGTTCCACCTGCCTGAGAAGGAAGGTCGGCGCCGTGGCCGTTCTGGACAGGCGCATTCTTGCGACAGGCTACAACGGCGCGCCTTCCGGAGTGCCGCACTGTCTTGAGTCCGGCTGTCTGCGCGCACAGCTCGGCATTCCTTCCGGTCAGCGTCATGAGATCTGCCGGGGCATACATGCCGAGCAGAACGTCATCATTCAGGCCGCCGTGCATGGGATTTCCCTGCGGGGCGCAGAGCTTTTCTGCACAACGTATCCGTGTTTCATCTGTGCGAAAATGCTTATTAATTGCGGCATCAAGAAAATATGGGTTTCTGAAAATTACCCGGATGAGCTGTCCAAGGCCATGCTGGCCGAGGCGGGAGTGGAGGTCATGCACCTTCCTCACGGCGCGGACGAGGCCTGCCCTGCGGGGGGAGAGATGCAGGGCGCAGCTGCGGAAGAAAATGAAGGAGGCAGAGCGTGAATCAGCACGAAACATTCATGCGGGCGGCTCTGGAACTGGCCGAAAGAGGCCGCTGGAGCACGGCTCCCAATCCTACGGTGGGCGCCGTGCTGGTGCAGGACGGAAAAATAGTCGCCGAGGGCTGGCATCAGGTCTGCGGGCAGGCTCATGCCGAGGTCAACTGCCTGCGCGATGCCAGGGAAAAGGGCGTGGATGTTTCCCGCTGCACGTTGTACGTGACGCTTGAACCCTGCAATCATCAGGGCAAGACGCCTCCCTGCACGAAGGCCATTCTCGAGGCGGGCATTTCTCATGTGGTCGTCGGCATGCCCGACGTGAACGCGCAGGCTGCCGGCGGCGCGGAGTATCTTCGCTCCATGGGCGTTTCCGTGGAAACGGGGATTCTTGAAGCCGAGTGCCGTGATCTTGTGGCGGACTTCGTCGTATGGCAGACGACTCGCCGTCCGTACGTCATCCTGAAGATGGCCTCCACGCTTGATGGCCGCATCGCCACCCGTGCGGGGCGTTCACAGCTCATTTCCAACCGGGCTTCCCATGAGGAGGTCATGCGTCTGCGCGAAAATATAGGGCGCGCGGGCGGTGCGGTGCTCGTGGGCGGCAACACGTTCATGCTCGACAATCCCAGACTCACGGCACGCACGCAGAGCGCGCAGCGTCAGCCGCTGGCCGCGGTCATGACGTCCAGACTGCCCGCGGGGGACGCCTCCTGCCATCTGCTCGACGAGCGTCCCGGCGACTGCGTGTTCTTCAGCACGGCGGCGCAGGCGGCCTCGCCTTCCGCCGCGGCCCTGCGCAATCGCGGCGCGCGCGTGTACGGCGTGGATTGTCCCGCGGGCAAGCACGCCCTGGACGCGGAGGAAGTGCTCACGCGTCTGCGGGAGGACGAGCACTGTCTGTACGTGCTCTGCGAAGGCGGCGGGAGACTGGCGCTTTCGCTTCTGGAACGCGGACTGGTGGATGAATTTCATCTTCATCTTGCGCCCATCATTCTCGGCGACGCCGACGCGACCCCCGTCTTTGCCGGCCGCACGGCGGACAGCATGGAAGACGCCCTCAGAATGCGAGTGGTGAAGACTTCCGTGGTGGGCGGGGACATTCACCTTTATTTTCGCGCGGACAGGGGCTAGCCATGTTTACCGGACTTGTGGAAGGGCAGGGCCGCATCGAGGCCATGGAAAAGCGGGGCGGGGACATCCTTTTCCGTTTCCATCCTCTTTTTCCGTGGGACAGACCGGAAATCGGCGAGTCCGTCGCCTGCAACGGGGTGTGTCTCACCATGGAGACCTGGATTCCCGCCGGGCCTTCCTTTACGGCCTTCGCTTCGGCGGAGACGCTTTCCTGTTCCAACCTGGGCGCCCTTGCCGTGGGCGGCCGCGTGAACATGGAGCGGGCCATGGCCATGGGCGAGCGCTTCGGCGGGCACATCGTGAGCGGTCATGTGGACGCGGTGGCTCATGTGGAGAGCGTGCGTCCCGTGGGACAGTCGAGATGCGTCCGTCTCGTCTTCGCGCCGGAATGGAGCGCGCAGATCGTTCCCAAGGGCTCGGTCACGCTGGACGGCATCAGCCTGACGGTGAACGACTGCGGTCCGGGCTTCCTTGAAGTTAACGTCATTCCCGAAACCTGGCGGGTGACCACCGTGGCCTTCTGGCGTCCGGGTTCCGCGGTGAATCTTGAAACGGACGTCATCGGCAAGTATGTGAAGCACCTCATGCAGCCCTATGTCGCTTCCGGCGACGACAAGGCTCCCGAGGAGCGAGTGACCATGGACTTTCTGCGCCGTAACGGCTTTGGCTTTTGAGGTAGCGTATGCCCCTGTGCAGTGTGGAAACAGCCCTTGACGATCTGAAGAACGGTCGGATGATCATCCTCGTGGATGACGAGGACCGTGAAAACGAAGGCGACCTTGTGGCGGCCGCCGAGTTCGTCACGCCTGAAATCATCAATTTCATGTCCCGTGAGGGAAGAGGACTCATCTGCCTCTCCCTTTCCGCGGAGCGCGCCGACGCGCTGGATCTGCCGCTCATGACGCGGCGCAACGGTTCGCGGTTCGGCACGAACTTCACCGTGTCCATCGACGCGAGAAAGAGCGCCTTTCCGCCCATTTCCGCAGCCGGACGCGCCCATACCGTGCGCACGGCCGTTGCCGACGGCGCAAAGCCGGCCGATCTCGTGACGCCCGGATGCGTGTTTCCTTTGCGTGCGAAGAAGGGCGGCGTGCTCACCCGTGCGGGACAGACGGAAGGCAGCGTGGACCTGTGTCGCATGGCCGGCCTCGGGGAGGCGGCCGTCATCTGTGAAATCATGAAGGATGACGGTACCATGGCGCGTATGCCCGATCTTGAGAAATTCGCCGAGGCGCACAATCTGCACATCGCCGCCAACAAGGACATCATCCGTTGGAGGCTGGAGCACGGAGAGGTGGCCGTCAAAAGGGCCGCCGAGGCTTCCATGCCCACCAAGTACGGGAATTTCCGCATCATCGCCTACGAAAATTCTGTGGACGGACGCACGCATGTGGCGCTCGTGAAGGGAGACGTGACCACGGACGAACCCGTGCTCGCCCGCGTGCACAGCGAATGTCTGACCGGCGACGTGTTCGGTTCCATGCGCTGCGACTGCGGGGGGCAGCTTGCCGCGGCCCTTTGCCGCATAGAAAAGGAAGGTCGCGGCGTTCTGCTCTACATGCGCCAGGAAGGGCGGGGCATAGGTCTGGCCAACAAGATAAAGGCCTATGCGCTGCAGGAACAGGGACTGGACACCGTGGAGGCGAACATTCGTCTTGGCTTCCGTCCCGATTTGCGCGATTATGGCGTCGGCGCCCAGATTCTGGTGGATCTGGGCATTCGCAAGCTCCGTCTTCTGACCAACAATCCCACCAAAATCGTGGGGCTGGAAGGGTACGGGCTTGACATCGTGGAGCGGGTGCCCATCGAGCAGGAGCCCGGCCGCTACAATGAAGATTACCTGCTGACGAAGAAAGAAAAAATGGGCCACCTGCTTCGGCGGGTATGCCCCAAGACAGAGTGAGGAAATCATGTATTCCGTCAAGACCATAGAAGGACAGCTCAATGCCCAGGGCCTGAAGATCGCCATCGTGGCGTCGCGTTTCAACGATTTCATCGTTCAGCATCTGGTGGAAGGCGCCATTGACTATCTGACCCGTCACGGAGCCTCTCAGGAAGACATCACCGTGGTGCGCGTTCCCGGTGCGTATGAACTGCCCATCGTGTGCAAGAAGCTGGCGGCGTTCTCGCAGTACAGCGGCATCATCGCCCTCGGCGCGGTCATTCGCGGCAGCACTCCCCACTTCGACTATGTCTGTGCCGAGGCCTCCAAGGGCATCGCTCAGGTGTCGCTGCAGTCGGGCCTGCCCGTGGGATTCGGCCTTCTGACCTGCGACACCCTGGAACAGGCCATTGAACGCGCCGGCGCCCATGTGGGCAACAAGGGCGCGGAAACCGCCGCCGCCGTGGTGGAAACCATCCGCGTCATGGAGCAGCTGTAATGGGTGTGAAAGAACCCTCCCGTCGCGCTCAGCGCCTGCTGGCCTTTCAGGCCCTGTACGGTCAGGAATTTCTGGAATGCACTTCCGTGGAACAGCTCAAGGCGGCCTTTCTCGCCGTGCCCCGTCAGGACGAGGCACTGGAGCAGGAAGGCGAGCCTTCCGGCTTTGCCTGGGAGCTTGTGTACGGCGTATGGCAGCATCGCGACGAGCTGGATGCCGTCATCGAACGTTTCGCCCGCAACTGGCGGCTTGATCGCGTGGGACGCGTGGAACTGAACCTGCTGCGTCTCGGCGTGTATGAAATGCTGTATCGCGCCGATGTTCCGGCCAAGGTTTCCATGAACGAAGCTCTTGAGCTCGACAAGCAGTACGGCGATTCCCGGTCCCACACCTTCGTGAACGGCATTCTCGATGCGGTGAGCAAGGCCGTGGACAAGGGAGAGCTTCGCATCCGCGGCTGAGGTCCGGGTACGGGCAGGTATTTTCCCGATATGCACAGCGGGCGCAAGCCCGAAGTTTTCAAGGAACTAAAATGGCACTTTCGTCTCGTTACGATCCTCATGCGCTGGAAGAAAAATGGCAGAAGATATGGGCTGAAAAGGGCTCCTTCGACTGCGATGTCGATTCTTCCAAACCCAAGTATTTTCTTATGGAAATGTTCCCGTACCCTTCGGGCAACATTCATATGGGACACGTCCGCAACTATTCCATAGGCGACGTCATGGCCCGCTTCCGCCGTCTGCAGGGCTACAACGTCCTGCATCCCATCGGCTGGGACGCCTTCGGCCTGCCTGCGGAAAATGCCGCCATCAAGCACGGCACGCATCCTGCAAAATGGACCTACGCCAACATCGACAACATGCGCTCCCAGCTCAAGCGCATGGGCTATTCCTATGACTGGCGCAGGGAAATTGCGACCTGCCGTCCCGAATACTATCGCTGGGAACAGGAATTTTTCCTGAAGTGCCTGGAAAAGGGGCTTGTGTACCGCAAGAAGGCCCCGCAGAACTGGTGCCCGAGCTGTCATACCGTGCTCGCCAATGAACAGGTCATCGACGGAAAGTGCTGGCGCTGTGATTCCGAAGTGGAACAGAAGGACCTTACGCAGTGGTTCTTCCGCATCACGGCCTATGCCGACGAGCTGCTTGTCGACCTCAAGAAGCTGGAAAAGGGCTGGCCTTCCCGCGTGCTCACCATGCAGCACAACTGGATAGGCCGTTCAACCGGCGCGGAGATCGTGTTCAAGCTGGAAGGGCGCGAAGGCGAGATCAAGGTGTTCTCCACCCGTGCCGACACGGTGTTCGGCGTGACCTTCATGACGCTGGCTCCTGAGCATCCGCTGGTGGAATCCCTCATTGCCGGTCGGGAAAACGAGGCCGAGATCCGCGCCTTCATCGAGCGTACCCGCAACATGGACCGTCTCGACCGTCAGTCCGAAACCCTGGAAAAGGACGGCGTGTTCACGGGGGCCTACTGCCTCAATCCCTTTACCGGCGACCGCATTCCGATCTGGCTCGGCAACTTCGTGCTGGCCGACTACGGCACCGGCGCGGTCATGGCCGTGCCCGCGCATGATCAGCGCGACTTCGACTTCGCCCGCAAGTTCGGCATCGGCATCAAGGTCGTGGTGAGCCCCGAAGGCGGGGAACTCGATCCCGCGACCATGACGGAAGCCTATGTCGATCCCGGAGTTCTGGTGAACTCCGGCGAGTTCACGGGCATGCCCAATGAAGAGGGCAAGGCCGCCATCATCAGAAAGCTCGAAGAAACGGGCAAGGGCCGCGCCACGGTGAACTACCGCCTGCGCGACTGGAACATTTCCCGTCAGCGCTACTGGGGCGCCCCCATTCCCGTGGTCTACTGCAAGAAGTGCGGCGTGCAGCCGGTCCGGATCGAAGATCTGCCCGTGCGTCTGCCTCTTGACGTGAAGACCTGTGACGACGGTCGTTCTCCTCTGCCCGAAACGCCTTCCTTCGTGGAGACCGTGTGCCCCTGCTGCGGCGGCCCCGCCCGTCGCGAGACGGACACCATGGACACCTTCGTGGAATCTTCCTGGTATTTTGCCCGCTACACCTCCGCCCGCAAGGACGACGCGCCCTTCGACATGGAGGCTCTCAAGTACTGGCTGCCCGTGGATCAGTACATCGGCGGCGTGGAGCATGCCATTCTGCACCTTCTGTATTCCCGCTTCTTCACCAAGATGCTGCGGGACTTCGGGTACCTGCCCGCCGACATGGACGAACCCTTCAAGAATCTGCTCACGCAGGGCATGGTTCTGCTCGGCGGCAGCAAGATGTCCAAGTCCAAGGGCAACATCGTGGATCCCGACGCCATGGTGCAGAAGTACGGCGCCGACACCGTGCGTCTGTTCTGCCTGTTTGCGGCGCCTCCGGAACGCGACTTCGACTGGAGCGACAGCGGCATTGAAGGCTCCTACCGTTTCGTGAGCCGCGTGTGGAGAATGTTCTCCGAGATGCAGTCCATTCTCAAGCCCGTGAATGCCTGTTCCGACCTCTCCCCCGCGGCGAGCGACGCCGTTCGTGCCCTGCGGCGCAGCGAACACGCCACCGTGAAGAAGGTGGGCGAGGACATTGCCGAGCGCAATCAGTTCAACACGGCCATTGCCGCCATCATGGAACTCGTCAACGCCGTCAACCAGTACCGCGAGGAACTTTCCGCCACGGAGGAGGGCCGCAACGCTCTGTCTTCCGCCATGGCCACGGTGCTTGTCATGCTCTTCCCCTTCACGCCTCACATGTGCGAGGAAGTCTGGCAGCAGCTCGGTCATGTCGATTCCCTGGACGACGTGCGCTGGCCCGCATGGAGCGAGGACGCACTCAAGAAGGACGTGATCACCGTGGTGGTCCAGGTCAACGGCAAGCTGCGCGGCAAGGTGGAAGTGCCCGCCGATTCCTCCCGTGAGGACATGGAAAAGGCCGCTCTTGCCGAGCGTTCCATCCAGAATCACATTGCCGGAAAGACGGTGCGCAAGGTCATCGTGGTGCCCGGCAAACTGGTCAACATCGTCGCGGAATAGCGCCGCGCGATGGGAAATACGGGCCTTCCCGCCCAAGGCGGGAAGGCCGGGAACGGAGGGACTTTTCTCTTCGTTCAAGGAGAAAAGTCTTTCCGGCGTCTCCCGGAAGCCGCCCTGTGACGGCAGTCCGCGGGGACGCCTCATCCTGCGTCGCCATGAAGGAATGTCTGATGATAAGACCAAGGGGAACCTGGAAGGGACTGATTGCGGCCGCCGCCTGCTGCCTGAGTCTGTTTGCCGGCGGCTGCGGCTACAGCCTGGACGGCTATTCCACCAGCAGCTCTCGCGCCGTCAGCATACTTGGCGACGGAAACAGCACGCTCAAGATCGACAAGGTGGATCAGGTCACCATGTATCCCTGGGTGCAGTATTACCTGCGCGGCATCGTGCGCGACGAGGTGAACCTGCGCCGGCTTGCTCGCTGGGTGGACAGCGGCAACGCCGACTATCTGCTTACCATCACCATGCCGGGCTTCCGCGTTCGTTCCTCGGTGTCCAACTACGTGGACAACACGCTGCTCAGCGATACCGTGGTGCAGATCGAGCTTGTCGTCCGCAGCGGGAAGACCGGAGCCGTGGTCTGGCGTTCCGGCGTGATCTCCTACAGCGACAAGTTTGAAACCGTGGATGAGTCCAGCGCCATTCGCGACGGTCTGAAGGAAGCGCTGCGCCGGGCTCTCGACCGTATGCAGCAGAATTTCTGACGCCGGCGTTCTGGAGAAGCGAATGGACAGGCCGGGGTTCTTTTTCTGCATATGTCCCGATGCCGCCCTGCTGCGAGAGTACGTGGAGAGGGAGCTCGTCGCTCCTTTTGCGTCCGGCGGCAGCGGGGCGCCTGGGCCTGACGTTCAGACCTTTTGGGGCGACGAGGGGCTGGATCGTCGTTTCTGGGACGCGCTGACGCTGCTCGGCATGGATGGACGCAGCCGTGTGCTCATAGTGCGCGGTGCGCATCAGCTTCCGGCGGACGTGTGGAAAAAGCTTTCGTCGCTGCTCGGCACGCCCCGTCCCGGCATCCTGCCCGTGTTCTGCCTTGAATGCCCCTGGGAAAAAGGGCAGTCGAAGCTTCCCGCCCACGTGGCGAAGCTCAAGTGCCTTGCCTTTGCCGAAAGCCGAAAATGGGTATGGCGCTCCATGGGCATAGACGTCCGCTCTCTGCGGCAGTACGTGCAGAAGCAGGCCGCCGCCGTGGGACTGCGTCTGAATCCCGACGCCCTCAATGCGCTTTCGGAAATGCTCATCCCCGATGCCGCCGCCATCCGCGGCGTGCTGGAGCAGCTTTATCTTGCTTCGGCCGACGGCTCCGTGGATGCTGATCTTGTGCGCCAGATGACGGAATTCACGCCCGATGCCGTCATATTCGACGTCATCCGCCAGCTTGAGAACGGCAATCCCCGTGCCGTGTGGAAGGTGCTTCTGCGTGAGGGCGACGGCGGAGAATCGCTGCTTTTTCCCCTTCTTACGCTCATGGCCAGAGAGGCCCGCATTCTCTGGCAGATGAATGCCGGAGAGCGGGTGTTCGTCCCTCAGTTTCTGGAAAACGAGAAGCGAAGGCTTGCCGCCCGTCTCGGATTCGAGGGCCTCTGTCGAGTTTTTGCGGCTCTTGAAGCGGCCGAGCTCTCCGTGAAGAGCGGCGCAAGACAGCCGCTTCAGGCCATGGAAGAGCTGACGGCTTCTCTTTCTCTCATATTTTCCTCTCCCCGCGGAGAAAAGGGTTCGGGACGCTGAATACCATGAAGGACGGCACGCCCCATTCCGAAGCTGATCTTCGCGCCGGTCACAGAAAGCGTCTTCGGGAACGTTTTCTTTCGGATCCTTCGGCGCTTCCCGATTATGAACTGCTTGAGCTGGCGCTCGGCTGCGTATACATGCGCCGGGACAACAAGCTTCTTGCCAAACGGCTTCTTGCCCGCTTCGGCTGCTTTGACGGTCTGCTTTCCGCCTCTTCGGAAGAGCTGGCCGGGGTGGAAGGCTGCGGGCCGGCCGTTGATAGTTTTCTTGTGCTTCTTCGGGAAATCATTGCCCGTGCATCGCAAAGCAACGTACAACAAAAGCAGGCCATTACGCTGCCCGACATCGTGGAAATGGGCAGGAGGCGGCTGAAGCATTGCGCAGAGGAAGAAGTGTGGGCTGCGCTTCTGGACAAACAGAACAGACTGCTTATGTTTAAAAAGATTCGTCATGGCTCTATGGATCATGTGTCTCTGGAACCTCTTGAGGTCGTGGAGCTCATGATAAAGAGCCGTGCCAGCAGCCTTGTTCTCATGCACAACCATCCTGGCGGCACATACATGCCGTCGCAGGAGGACAGGGCTCTGACAGGACGCATAGCCCTGACGCTCCGGCAGCTGGGCCTGTTCCTGCACGATCATGTGATCATCACTTCCGACGCCGCATTCAGCATGATGCGTGACTGCCGCCTGAAGTGACGAAAAGGAATGTACGGGATCTGCCCGAATGAGGATAGCATGAGCAATACGCAAAAGATACCTTCCGCAATGCCGGAAGAAGACAAGAAAGACCTGCTGGAACAGGATCCGGAACTTTCCGCCCCTGTGGAAGTTCGGGCCGAAGCTTCGAACGATTCCGGACACGACTCCGGGGAAGAGCAGGAAAAACAGGGGGGAGACTCCGGGGACGCACCCGCCGGCGAGAACGACGAGCTGGCCCCCGCCATTCCTTCCGTTTTGCCGGTGCTTCCTCTGCGTGACAGCGTGGTGTTCAATTCCATGATAGTGCCGCTGTTCGAAAATCGCGAAAAAGCCATGGAAACCGTGGAGTTCGCGCTTAACGGCAATCGGTATCTGCTGCTTTGCGCCCAGCGCGACGCCTCGGCCGAGGAACCTTCGCCCGAGGAACTGTACGACGTCGGTTCCGTGGTCATGATACTGCGCATGATCAAGATGAACGACGGTCAGGTGAAGCTTCTGGTTCAGGGGCTGACGCGGGCCCATGTGGAGGAGTTCGACAACGACGGCCCCATTCTGCTCGCACGCGTGCAGGTGCTCGACGAAAAGCGCGGGGATGTTTCCGACGTGGAACTTGAGGCCATGATGCGCTCCGCGCGGGAGCAGAGCGACAAGATTCTGCATCTTCGCGGACTTCCCTCCGGGGAGATCATGAACGTGCTCAATTCCGTCAACGATCCCGGCAGACTGGCCGACATCATCGCGGCCAACATGCGTCTGCGCGTCGACGAGGCACAGGCGATTCTCGAATGCCTCGACCCGGTTGAGCGTCTGCGCCTTGTCAATGATCATCTCATCCGCGAAGTGGAAGTGGCCGCCATGCAGGCGCGCATTCAGAGCATGGCGCGGGAAGGAATGGACAAGGCGCAGAAGGATTATTTTCTGCGCGAACAGCTCAAGGCCATTCACAAGGAACTTGGAGACGGAGAAGACGCGGACGACGAGAACGAAAATCTCAGGAAAGCCCTTGAAAAGGCTTCTCTTCCTCCCGACGCTCGACGCGAGGCCGACAAGCAGCTGCGGCGCCTTGCCTCCATGCACGGAGACTCCGCCGAAGCCAACGTGGTACGCACGTATCTTGACCTTCTTGCCGAGCTTCCGTGGAAGAAGATGTCCCGCGACAGGCTGGACATTGTGAAGGCCGCCGCCATCCTTGACGAAGATCACTTCGGCCTTGAAAAGGTGAAGGACCGCATTCTGGAATTTTTGAGCGTGCGCAAGCTGAATCCCGACTCCAAGGGGCCGGTGCTCTGCTTCGTCGGGCCTCCCGGCGTGGGCAAGACGTCGCTCGGACGTTCCATCGCGAGAGCGCTCGGACGCAAGTTTCAGCGCATCTCCCTCGGCGGCATGAGGGACGAAGCGGAAATCCGCGGCCACAGGCGCACCTACATCGGCGCCATGCCGGGCCGCATCATTCAGGCCATACGTCAGGCCGGAACGCGCAATCCGGTCATCGTTCTGGATGAAATCGACAAGCTCGGCAACGACTTCCGCGGCGATCCAGCCTCGGCGCTTCTGGAGGCGCTGGATCCCGAACAGAATTCTCATTTCAGCGACCACTATCTGAACCTGGAGTTCGACCTTTCCAAAGTGCTGTTTCTCTGTACGGCCAACCAGCTCGACACCATTCCTGCGGCTCTTCTGGATCGTCTTGAGATCATTCATCTTTCAGGCTACACCGAGCAGGAAAAGCTGGCCATTGCCCGCAAATATCTGCTGAAGAGGCAGATTGCAGAAAACGGTCTGAAGGAGGATGACATCGTGTTTCGCGATGCGGCCATTGCGCGCGTCATTCGCGGATACACGCGAGAAGCCGGTCTTCGCGGCCTCGAGCGGCAGCTCGGCTCCATATGCCGGAAGCTTGCAAGGCGCAAGGCCGAGGGAGAAAAGCCTCCCTTCGTGGTCACGCCGGCGCTTGTGGCGCGTCTGCTCGGCGCTCCTCGATTCCTTGACGAAGAAAAGGAAAAGGAACTTCTGCCCGGTGTCGCCCTCGGTCTGGCCTGGACGCAGGCCGGAGGCGAAGTGCTGCATGTGGAAGTGAGCACCATGGAAGGGAAGGGCGGACTGCTTCTGACCGGACAGCTCGGCGACGTCATGAAGGAAAGCGCTCAGGCCGCCGTGACGTACGCGCGTTCCCATGCCAGAGAGCTGGGCATAGATCCGGACTTCTCCCAGAAGCTGGACATTCATATTCATGTGCCCGCCGGTGCGACGCCCAAGGACGGACCTTCCGCAGGTGTGACGCTGGTTTCGGCCCTGGTATCCGCGCTTACCGGGTGTCCTGTCCGCGGCGATACCTGCATGACTGGTGAAATCACGCTTCGAGGACGGGTGCTTCCCGTGGGCGGCATCAAGGAGAAAATTCTCGGCGCTGTGGCGAGAGGGCTGAAGAGAGCCGTCATTCCGACGCAGAACGTCAAGGATCTTGAAGAGATTCCTGCCGATCTGCGTCGCAGGATAGAAATACACACGGTAAGCACCATAGGTGAACTGCTTCCTCTGGTCATGGAGAAAAAGAAAGAGAAGGAAGCATCATAGAGCCGGTTTTGACGAAGCCGGACGACAGAGGAGCGGCCGCTTCCTTCGGGGCGGCCGCTCCTC